>JAKBNS010000198.1 GCA_021830925.1 Pseudomonadota bacterium
GGGGCCCTTCGCGGTGGCCTCGCAGGGCCAGTACGAAGGCCTGAAGTTCTGGGCCGAGGCGGTGAACAAGGACGGCGGGGTGTTCGTCAAGGCCTTCGGCAAGAAGATCCCCGTCAAGATCGTCGCCTACGACGACCAGAGCTCCACCTCCACCGCGACCACGCTGTACAACCAGCTGATCACGCAGGACAAGGTGGACGTTCTGGTGGCCGACTTCGGCTCGGTGCTGACCTCGGTGGCGGTGCCGCTGGCGGCCGAGCACCACATGCTGCTGATCGACCCCACCGGTTCGGGGGCGAACTTCTTCACCAAGAAGACCGACTACCTGGCCGACGTGAGCATCCCGGCCTCCACCGTGTGGCCCATTCCGCTGGCTCACTTCGTGGCGCAGCAGGGCATCAAGCGCGTGGCCATCGTGTACGACGCCAACGACTTCGACGCCTCGCAGGCCGAGACCACGAAGGAAGTGCTGTCCCAGGCCGGCATCAAGCCCGTGTACTACCACGGGGTGCCGACCACCGAGTCGAACTACACCATCCTGCTGCACACCATCAAGGCCGCGAACCCGCAGGCCGTGCTGGAGTTCGGCTACGCGCCCAACGACATCGCCTTCCTGCGCGCGCTGTCGCAAAGCGGCCTGCATTTCGACATGACCTTCTCCATCTTCCCGGGCCAGTTGCTCGACCTGATGAAGAAGAACGTGGGGGTCAAGGGGCTGGCCTACACCTACACCTACCCGACGCCGCCGCTGGTCAAGTACGACAAGGTGGACTACGGCATGAACACGGCCGACTTCGTCAAGGCCTTCCAGGGGGCCGAGAAGAAGGCACCGAACTTCCTCGACGCCGCGGGCTACAACACCGGCCTGGTGATGCAGTACATGCTGGACAAGGCGCCGAAGTTCACGCAGGAGGACTTCCACTCGGCGCTGCTCAACGACATGTCGGGCAAGACCACGACGCTGCTCGGGCCGTTCAAGATCAACGAGAACGGCGCGCAACTCGGCCAGCCCTTCCCGGTGGCGCAGATGGTGCCCGAGGGCAAGGACCTGAAGTTCGTCGTGGTGTATCCGGCCGACCACGCCACCGGCAAGCCGGTGTACCCGGCGCCGAAGTCCTGATCTCGTCGTGAAGCTCCGGGCCCCTCGGGGCCCGGATTCGTATGCGGCCGCAGGCGGCCGCGCCGTGCCGGGGAGGCGAGGTGGAACTGCTCGAATACGCAATCGTCGGTGGGATTCTCTACGGCATCTTTTTCACCCTGGTGGGGTTGGGGCTGAACCTCATTTTCGGGGTGATGCGCATCATCAACCTGGCGCACGGGCAGTTCATCGTGCTGGGGGGCTACTGCGCGTGGCTGGTGTCGCGGCACTTCGGGTTCAACCCGCTGTGGGCGATCCCGCTGTCGGTGCTGGGGGCGGTGGTGGTGGGCTGGCCGCTGTACCGCGGGGTGGTTCCGCGGCTGCAGCGCAGCGGGGACCCGGAGATGCTGTCGTTCATCCTGTTCTTCGGCATCGGGCAGATCCTGGAGGCGGCCACCGAGCTGGCCTTCGGGGCGGACCAGCGCTCGTTGCCGCAGAACGCGCTGGGCTCGGGCAACCTGGGGGTGCTGGGGCAGCAGTTTCCGGACAGCTGGTGGGTGGCCGCGGCGGTCAGCGTGGGAGCGCTGGTGGTGCTGTGGGTGTATTTCTCGCACAGCCGGCTGGGCTACGCGACGCGCGCGGTGATGGCCAACCGGGAGGAAGCGGTGGCCACCGGGATCGACGTGCGCAAGGTCTCGACCATCGCCTTCGTGGCGGGGCTGGCGCTGGCGGGCATGGCGGGGGTGTTCGTGCCGTACCTGCTGGGCTCGGTGTCGCCGGACCTGGGGGACGGGCTGACGACGACGGCGTTCGCCATCGTGATCATCGGCGCGCTGGGCAACCCGCTGGGCACGATCGTGGGGGGGCTGGTGTTCGGGCTGGGCACGATGCTCATGCAGACCTATTACTCGTCGTGGTCGAACGTGGTGCCGTACGCGCTGCTGTTGATCATCGTGTTGATTCGCCCGTCGGGGCTGCTCGGAAAGGCGGTGCGCCTTGCCTGACAATCAGAACAAATCCAGCCGCGCGCTGCGCGGGCTGCGCGCGGCGCTGATGGTGATGGTGGTGGTGGCGGCGGCGTTCATCGCGGCGCCGCACCTGTACCACAACGAGTCGCTGCTGTTCACGCTGATGACCTTCATCGTGCTGGCGCAGGGGCTGAACCTGCTGTACGGGTTCACGGGGTACCTGCCGTTCGGGTACGTGGGGTTTTTCGGCAGCGGGGCGTACGCGACGTCCTTGCTGGTGCTGCACACGCACTTGCCGGTGCTGGGCTGCGTGGCCGGCGGGGCGGCGGTGGCGGTGCTGCTGGGGCTGGTGCTGGGGCCGCTCTTGAGGCTGTCGGGGGCGTATTTCTCGATCGCCAACCTGGCGGCCTCGCAGATCCTGTACTTCGTGGTGTCGAACCCGAACCTGGCGGACTACACGGGCGGGCCCTACGGGCTGAAGATCGAGCAGGTGTACGACCCGAGCCTGAGCTACTGGGTGATGCTGGGGGTGCTGCTGGGCTCGATCGTGCTGGCGGCGTACTTCCGGGCTTCGCGCTTCGGCATGTCGCTGCGGGCGATCAAGCAGGATCCGGTGAGCGCGGCCATGGCGGGCATCCACGTGGTGCGCTCGCGGCTGATCGTGTGGCTGGTGTCGGCCGGGGTGGCGGGGCTGGCCGGCGGGGTGTACGCGTGGAACCTGTCGGTGTTCTACCCGGATGCGGTGTTCACGCTGCAGCTGTCGGTGTTCGCCATCGTGTTCGCGCTGTTCGGCGGGGTGGGCACGGTGATCGGCCCGCTGGTGGGGGCGGCGCTGCTGTATTCGCTGTACTCGGCCATCGGGATTTCCACGCCGCAGTACTTCCAGTTCATCTATGGCGGGCTGATCGTGCTGCTGGTGCTGTTCCTGCCCGGTGGGGTGCTGTCGCTGTTCCAGCGCAGGGGGATCGATGTCTTCTAAAGCGGACACATTGCTGGAACTCGTGGGGGTTCGCAAGCAGTTCGGCGCGCATGTGGTGCTCAACGACGTGGCGTTCAAGGTCTCGCCAGGGGAGATCGTGGGGCTGGTGGGGCCGAACGGCTCGGGCAAGACCACGACCATCAACGTGATCTCGGGGCTGCTGCGGGCCGACAGCGGGCAGGTGAACTTCGAGGGGCGCAACATCAATCATCTGCCCATGTTCAAGCGCGCGCGCGCGGGGATCAACCGCAGCTTCCAGGTGCCCAAGGTGTTCCGGGACATGACGGTGCGCGAGAACGTGGAGGTGGCGGCGCGCACGGTGCGCATGGGGCCCGAGGAGGTGGAGCAGATCCTGCACGAGATCGAGCTGGCCGAGGTGGCCGAGCGCAGCGCGGGCTCGCTGACGGTGAACCAGCAAAAGCTGCTGGACCTGGGGCGTGCGCTGGCGACGCGCCCGAAGCTGCTGCTGGTCGACGAGATCGGCGCGGGGCTCAACCCGGCGGAGCTGAACGTGATCGCGGCGCTGCTGCAGCGGCTGGCGGCGCGGGGCATCGCGCTGATCGTGGTGGAGCACCTGCTGGAGTTTCTCAACCGCATCACCGAGCGGGTGATCGTGCTGGGGGCCGGGCGCATGCTGTTCGAGGGCACGCTGGAGGCGGCCTCGCGCGACCCGGAAGTGGTGGCGGCATTCATTGGAGCGGCATGATGAGCGCGACGCACGGCCGTTCCGAAGGCGCGCTCACCCCCTCGGGGGGAGGAGCGCAGCGACTGGGGGTACACAAAATGAGCGCGACGGCTGTGGGGGTACACAAGGCATGAGCGCCAGTCTGGAAGTGAAGGGGCTGCAGGCGGGCTACGGCGCGATGCAGGTGCTGTGGGGCATCGACATGCAGGTGCAGCCGGGGCAGACGGTGCTGCTGCTGGGGGCCAACAGCGCGGGCAAGACCACGCTGCTGCGCACGCTGATCGGCTTGTTGCCGTGTCACAGCGGGCAGATCGTGTTCGACGGCGAGCGCATCGACGAGCTGCGCCCGGACCAGCGCATCCGGCGCGGCATCGCGTTCATGTCGGAGCTGGGGGTGTTCCCGACGCTGTCGATCGACGAGAACATCGCGCTGGGGGGCTACTTCCTGGCGCCGGCGCGCATGCGGCAGCGGCGCGAGCAGTTGTTCGAGTTGTTCCCGGACCTGGCCAAGAAGCACCGCGACGCGGCCTCGACGCTGTCGGGGGGGCAGCGCAAGATGCTGGGCATCGCCAAGGTGCTGGTGGCCGAGCCGCGGCTGCTGCTGATGGACGAACCCTCGTCGGGGCTGGCGCCGGTGTTCGTCAAGCAGGTGATCGACGTGCTGCGCACGACCATCGGCACGGGGACCTCGCTGCTGATCGCCGAGCAGAACGTGGCCTTCCTGGCACTGGCCGACCGCGGCTACCTGCTGGACCACGGCAAGGTGCGCGCCAGCGGCACCCGCGAGGAACTCGAGGCCAGCGACGCCGTGCGCGAAGCCTACTTCGGACTGTAGCCGGGCGTCGGGCCGGCGGGTGTCGTCCGGCGCCGGCCTGCTAGGCTTGCAGGCCCGTCCGGTCCGCCCCCGCTTCCCGATTCCGTCATGTCCCGTTCGCCGTGCCACGCCGTGAGGCACTGCCCGGCCCCTGGTGCCCGGCGAGCCCCGGTCGCGCGCCTCGCCGGACGCGCGACCACGGTGATGGCGGCTTGCATCGCCCTGGTCGCGTTGGCGGGCGTGGCCGGCTACGCGCTGGGCCTGCATTCGGCGGCGCAGGAACTGCGCACCGACGCCAGCCGGCGTCTGGACAGCTACGGCAGCGCGCTGGGCAGCGAGTTGCAGCGCTACGGCTACCTGCCCTCGGTGATCGTGCTCAGCAGCACGGTGCGCCAGGTGCTCGACCATCCCGGCGACCCGCGGGCGGTCGACGCCGCCAATCGCTTCCTGGAAGCGGCCAACCGCAATGCGGGCACCGCGGCGATCTACGTGCTCGACACCCAGGGGCTGACCCTGGCGTCGAGCAACTGGAACAAGCCGGTGAGTTTCGTCGGCGCCAACCTGGCCTTCCGGCCGTATTTCCGCGACGCCATGCGCGGCAAGCCCGGACGCTTCTACGGCATCGGCACCGTCAGCGACGTGCCCGGGCTGTTCTTCTCCCAGCCGCTGCGCATCCAGGGACGTATCGCGGGCGTGGTCGCGGCCAAGGTCGACCTGGACAAGGTGGCCATGCCCTGGCAGAGCGCCCCGGATCCGGTGCTGGTGGTCGACGATCACGGCGTGGTGTTCCTGACCTCGGTGGCGGGCTGGCGCTTTCGCACCCTGGAGCGCCTGTCGGCGAGGGTGCGCTCTCGCCTGGCGCAGACCCGACAGTACTCCGCCGCCGGTCCGCTGCAGGAACTGGACCTGCGGCACGCCGGCGAGGTGGCCGGCGGCGAACTCTACAAACTGCCCCGCAATGCCGCCGTTCCGGCCGGACTGTCGGCGCGCGACAGCTACATGCTGATCCGCGCGAAGGTGCCAGGCACCGACTGGCTGATCCTGTCGCTGTCCGACACGCGCAAGGTCGAACAGGCGGCCGCACGCTCGGCGCTGGCCGGGGTCGCGCTGGCCGGACTGCTCGAGGCCACGCTGTTGTTCGCCAGCCAGCGTCGCAAGGTGCTGCGCGAGCGCCTGACCGCGCGCGAGGCGCTGGAGCAGGCTTACGGCGAGCTGGAGACGCGCGTGCTGGTGCGCACCGCCGCGCTGACCCGGGTGAACAAGGCGCTGCAGCGGGAAATCGACGAGCGCCAGCGCGCGCAGGAAGCCCTGCGCAGCACCATGGAGCAATTGGTCCAGGCGGGCAAGATGGCCGCGCTGGGGCAGATGGCCACCGGGATCGCGCACGAACTCAACCAGCCCCTGACCGCGCTGCATACCCTGTCCGACAACGCGGTGGTGCTGCTGGACAAGCAGCGCCAGGGCGAGGCGAGAGCCAACCTGGAATCCATCTCGCGCCTCGTGCGGCGCATGGCCACCATCACCGGCGAGCTCAAGTCCTTCGCGCGCAAGGCGCCGGCCCAATGGCAGCCGGGGCGTTGCTCGGAAGCGGTGGACGATGCCGTGAGCCTGCTGCGCCAGCGCCTGCAGCGCGAGGGCGTCGACCTGCGCATCCGCATGCCGGCCGACGAGCCGGCGGTGGCCTGCGACGAGGTGCGCCTGCAGCAGGTGGTGCTGAACCTGTTGATCAACGCGGTGGACGCGCTGCGCGGACGCGGGGCGCCGCGCGTCGACATCACCCTCGAGTTCGAGCCGCCGGGCAGCTCGCCGCGGCGCGCCCGCCTGCGCGTGGCGGACAACGGACCGGGCATTCCCGCCGAATCCATGGACCGGTTGTTCGAGCCTTTCTACACCACCAAGGCGCAGGGGGTGGGCCTGGGCCTGGGCCTGAGCATCGCGCAGCGCATCGCGGGCGAGGCCGGCGGAAGCATCGTCGCGCGCAACCGCGAGGGCGGGGGCGCAGAATTCGAGATCGAACTTCCCGTGCACGAACCGGATATCCGAAGCCATGTCGGTGACGCCTGATTCCCGAGTCCTGATCGTCGAGGACGACCCCGAGGTGCGCCACGGCATCGCGCAGGCGCTCGACCTGGCGGGGCTGGGCGTGCTTCCCGTGCCCAGCGCCGAGGAGGCGCTGCGCGTGGTGGTGCCCGGCATGCGCGCGGTGGTGGTGACCGACGTGCGCCTGCCCGGCATCGACGGCCTGCAGTTGCTGACCCGCCTGAAGGCGCTGGATGCCGCGCTGCCGGTGATCGTGATCACCGGCCACGGCGACGTGCAGACCGCGGTGGAGGCGATGCGCGCCGGCGCGGCGGACTTCCTGGAGAAGCCCTTTTCCTCGGAGCGCCTGGCGCAGATCGCGCGCCAGGCGCTGCTTACGCGCTGTGCCTACCTCGATGCGCTGCAGCTCGACGACGCACCGCAGCGCATCGAGGCGCAGATCGTCGGGCGCTCGCGGCCCATCGGCGACCTGCGCCACAAGCTTCTGGCGCTGGCCGACGTGGATGCCAATGTGCTGATCTTCGGCGAGACGGGCACCGGCAAGGAGTCGGCCGCGCGCAGCCTGCACGGTTTCGGCTCGCGCGCGCGCCAAGAGTTCGTCGCGCTGAACTGCGCGGGCCTGCCCGAGTCGCTGTTCGACAGCGAGATCTTCGGCCACGAGCCGGGCGCCTTCACCGGGGCTTCGTCGCGGCGCATCGGCAAGATCGAGTACGCGGCCGGCGGCACGCTGTTTCTCGACGAGATCGAGACCATGCCCATGCTGCTGCAGGCCAAGCTGCTGCGCGTGCTGCAGGAGCGGGTTTTCGAGCGCCTGGGCTCCAACCAGTCGCGCCCCATGCAGTGCCGCATCGTGGCGGGCACCAAGGTGGACCTGCGCAAGCTGTCCGCGCAGGGAGCGTTCCGCGAGGACCTGTACTACCGGCTCGCCGTGGTCGAGCTGCGTCTTCCGCCGTTGCGCGAACGCCTGGAGGACGTGCCCCTGCTGTTCCAGAAGTTCGTGTTCGACGCCGCCAAGGCGGCCGGCGTGCCCTTGCGCCCGGTGCCCGGCGCCTACCTGCTGGACCTGATGACCCGCGAGTGGCAGGGCAACGTGCGCGAGCTGCGCAATGCCGCCGAGCGTTTCGTGCTGGGCATGTTGTCGGGCGAGGAACTGGGCGGTGAACCGAGCGGGCAGGCGCCGTCCTTCGAGCAGAGGGTCAACGCCTTCGAGCGCCATCTGATCGTGCAGGCCCTGCAGCGCGCGGGCGGGCGCATCAGCGTGGCCGCGGCCGACATGGGCATGGCGCGCAAGACCCTGTACGACAAGATGCGCAAGCTGGGCGTGACTCGCTCGGACGTGGCCTTCGACGAGGCCGAGGGCGCTGCGTAGCCAGGCGCTGTGCACGCATGCAGGGCTTGCCGGACAATGCCCGCAGGCGCGCCGCCGGATGGTCCGGCGGCCCTGGCACGAAGGAGCAATCGGCATGTCCACGGCAAGGCGTGTGGTGATCCGCGAGGTCGGTGATCCCGAGGTGATGCGCGTCGAGCGCGTCGAGCTCGACCCTCCGGGGGCGCACGAGGTACGCGTGCGCCAGACGGCGATCGGCTTCAACTACATCGACGTCTACCAGCGCCAGGGCAAGTACCCGCTGCCGCTGCCCTCGGGCCTGGGCCACGAGGCCGCCGGGGTGGTGGAAGCCCTCGGTTCGGAGGTTTCCGGTGTCGCCGTGGGCGACCGGGTGGCGACCATGAATGCGGGGATCGGCGCCTATGCCGATGCGCGCAACGTCGCCGCCGACCGGCTCGTGCCGGTGCCGGCCGGGCTGTCCGACGAGCAGGCCGCCGCCGTGCTGTTCAAGGGACTGACCGCGCAGTACCTGCTGCGGCGCACCCATCGCGTGCAGGCCGGGCAGACCGTGCTGGTGCACGCGGCCGCCGGCGGCGTGGGGCAGATCCTGTGCCGCTGGGCGAAGGCGCTGGGCGCCAGGGTCCTGGCCACCGCGGGCTCCGAGGCCAAGTGCGAGCTGGCGCGTGCGGCCGGCGCCGACGTGGCGGTCGACTACTCGCGGCCCGGCTGGACGCAGCGCCTGCTGGAGGCGAACGGCCAGCGCAAGGCCGACGTGGTGTACGACTCGGTGGGGCGCGACACCTTCGAGCATTCGCTGGACTGCGCCGCGCCGTTCGGCCTGGTGGTGCTGTATGGGGCCGCATCGGGCCCGGTGCCGCCCTTCGATACCGAGCTGCTCAACCGCAAGGGTTGCCTGTATCTCACGCGCCCGTCGGTGTTCCCCCACAACGCCGACCCCGCCACGCTGCGCGCCAACGCCGCCGAACTGTTCGACGCCATCTCCCGCGGCTGGGTCCAAGCCGACGTATCCGCCCGCTTCGCCCTGGACGACGTCGTCACCATGCACCGCGCCGCCCAATCCCGCACCACCCACGGCGCCGTCGTACTCATTCCCTGACCCCCGAAACCCCTAGCGCCCACCCCGCCCGACGCGGCCCCTTCCTGCACGCCGCCCCGCTGCCAAGCGCGCACACCCCACCCCGCCTGACACAGGCAGTTCCTGCACCTCGCACCGCTGCCGAGAGCACACCCGCCGCAGGGCCGCCCCAAGGCGGGGTGCGTCCCCCTTGGGGGGACGGAGCGGGGGTCGCCCCCCGCGACGGAGGGGGCACCCTCACGCCGCGCGCCGCACCGGATAGCTCCGGATGGCCTCGGCCAGGCGGGCGATCCCGGCGTCGATCTGTTCGCGCGTGGCGGTGACGAAGGACAGGCGCAGGGTGCGCGGGTCGGCCTCGCCGGCGTGGAAGGGCGCGCCGGGCACGAAGGCCACGCCCTTTTGCACGGCCAGGGGCAGCAGTTCGCTCGCATCCATGCCCTGGGGCAGGCGCGCCCACAGGAACATGCCGCCGGCGGGGCGGTTCCACTGCAGCCCCAGTCCGCTCATCTCGCGTTCCAGCGCCGCCAGCATGGCGTCGCGCTGCGACTTGTACAGCGCGCGGATGCCCGGCACGTGGCGCTCCAGGAAGCCATCGCGCAACACGTCGGCGACCAATCGCTGGTTGAAACTCGGCGTGTGAAGATCCGCCGCCTGCTTGGCCTGCAGCAGTTTCGGGTACAGCTCCGCCGGGGCGACGAGGTAGCCCAGGCGCAGGCCCGGTGACAACACCTTGGAGAAGGAGCCGAGGTAGATGCAGCCGTCGGGACGGCGCGCGCTCAGCGGCGCCGGCGGCGGGGTGTCGAACCACAATTCGCCATAGGGGTTGTCCTCGATCAGCGGCAGGTCCAGATCCCGTGCGACCTCCACCAATGCCTGGCGCCGCGCTTCGCTCATCAGGCGCCCGGTGGGATTCTGGAAATTGGGCAACAGATACAACATGCGCGCGGGCTCGCCGGCGGCCGCGGCAAGGGCCAGCGCCTGCAGGTCGATGCCCTCGTCGTCGCCCGCCACGCCCTCGATGCACGGCTCCATCGGCGCGAAGGCCTGCAGCGCGCCGAGGTAGGTGGGGTTCTCCACCAGCACGCGGCTGCCGGGATCGATGAGCACCTTGGCCACGAGGTCAAGGCCCTGCTGCGAGCCGGTGGTGATCAGCACCTGCGCCGGATCGACCGGCCAGGGCAGCATCGCGGCCACGTGTTCGCGCAGCAGCGGCAGGCCTTCGCTCGCGCTGTACTGCAGCGCGCCCTGGGCGTCGTCGCGCAGTACACGCGCGCAGGATTCGGCGAAGGCGTCCACCGGGAAGGTCTTCGGCGACGGCAGCCCGCCGGCGAAGCTGATGATGCCGGGGCGCTCGGTGAGCTTGAGCACCTCGCGGATCACCGAAGGGTTCATTGCGTGCGCGCGACGCGCGAGAGTCCAGGCCATGTGCGGTTTCCTCGTGTTGCGCACAGTGTAGGACCTGGCCGCCGCCGCTCAGGCCTGCTGCCGGCCGTAGGGCACAAGCCTGGCCTGGATGCGCACCCGCGGGTCGTCCGCGTGCTCGACGGTCACGAAGTCGAGCTTGTAGCGGCTGCCCGGTCGGGCCTTGACCCATTGCGTGCCGACCACCGGCGTGACGGCCACATTGGGCACCGGACCGCCGGGGAAGTTGACCCGCCCGACCGTGGTCACCACGTCCAGCACCTTCATCGCCGCGGCCAGCGCCGTCTTGTCCTTCGGCGTCGCGCTGTTCTTCAGCGCGGCCACGCCAGCGTCGAACAGCGCCAGCGTGGCCCCCACCTGCTGGGTCCACTGGCGTCCGGTTGCCTTCTCGTAGGCGTCGGCCAACTGGCGTCCGCCGATGCCGGCCACCGGGGAAACGTAGGGGAAGGCGGGCGACCAGTCGGCGTTCGAGGCCACGCGCAGCCCCAGTTCGCCCAGCGCCTCCACGTCCGACGGAAAGCCGCCGAACTTGGCCGGCTGCACGATGCGCAGACGGCGCGCCAGGCCCTGCTGCGCGGCCTGGCGCAGGAAGGTGATGAAATCGTTGGGCAGGGGCACGCCGGTGAGGATCTGCACCCCCGCGGACTTGAAGCGCGCGATCTGCGCCGAAAAGTCGGTGGTGCCGTCCTGGTAGGCGCCGGGGTCGATCACGGTGAAACCGCCCTTGCGCAGCGTCGGAACGATGTGCTCGCGCATCGCGTTGCCGTCCGCGTCGTTGGGGTAGAGCACGCCCACCTTGCGGTTGGTGGGCAGCAGCTTCCAGGACGACAGGTACATGTCGGCGAACTGCTGCACCCCGAAGGAGAAGTGGTAGGTCCACTTGAACGGCGAGGGCTGGCCGGGCTTGGCGCCGCGGCCGAAATACCACGATTCCCAGGGGTCGACGGTGGACAGGCAGGGCACGCCCGCGGCCTCGCAGGCGTCGGCCACCGGGTTGACCACCTCGGGGGTCGAGGTGGCGAGCATGAGGTCGATGGCTTCGTCGTTGATGAGCTGCTTGGCCAACTGGGTGGCGCGCGTCGGATCGGACTGGCTGTCCCGATCCAGGATATCCAGTTCGTAGGTCGTGTCGCCCACGCGCAGGCGCCCGCCGGTGCGCTGGCGCACCAGATCGATGACGAAGGGATCGGAGCGGCCGAACTCGGCCAGCGGACCGGTGCGCGGGCTGACGAAGCCCACGCGCAGGCGGGGGGTGGCAGCCGGAGCGGCCCAGGCTTTGTTCGCGGCAAGCGTCGACAGCGCGGCCGCGCCGGCGCCGGCCAGGCGCACGAAGTCTCGCCGCGTCGCGTCGGGAGTCGCGGCGGGTGCGGGGTGCTCAAGGGTTTTTTTCATGCTTTGTCTCCTGCTCCATGGGTCAAGCCGTCATGCCGCCGTCCACCATCAGCAGACTTCCGGTGACGAAACTGCTTTGCTCGCTGGCCAGGTACAGCACCGAGCGCGCGACTTCCTCGGGGCGTCCGTGGCGGCCCAGCGGGATGATCTGGTCGAAGAACTCGCCGGCGTCGCGCTGCATGACCTCGCTGAGACTGGACTCCACGCGTTGCTGAAAGGCGTTGGCGATCGGCCCCGGATGGATGGTGTTGACCCGGATTCCGCGCGCGGCGGCTTCCTTGGCCACCGAGCGCATCAGCCCCACCTGCGCGTGCTTGGCGGTGATGTAGGCGTAGGCGCCGGGGTCGCCACGCACGCCGACCACGCTGGAGGTGATGATCACGCTGCCCCCGTCGCGCATGCGGGCGATCCCGTGCTTGCAGCACAGGAAGGCTCCCCGCACGTGCACCGCGAGCACCCGGTCGAAGTCCTCCTCCGGGTACTCGGCCAGTGGCGCGATCGGCCCCACGGTACCGGCGTTGCTGAAAATCACGTCGACGGGGCCGAAGCGCCGCACCGCGTGCTCGAACAGCTCGCGCACCTGCGCGCCCTCGCATACGTCGGTGGCATGGAAATCGGCATGTTCGTCGCCCAGTTCGGCGACCGCGGCGCGCAGCGCGGCCGCGTCCAGATCGGCCAGCATGACGCGCGCTCCCTGGCGTACGAACAGTCGCGCGGTGGCCAGCCCGATGCTTCCGGCGCCTCCGGTGATCACGCACACCTTGCCGGCGAGTTCTCCGCTCGGACCCATGCCTGTCTCCTGGTTCGCAGGACGTCGCGGGAGCAGGGGCCCCGATCGCGCGGCCTGTCGGTGTCGAATCGGGCAGAGTGTGCGGGCTGGGCGCGATCGACTCAATAGCATCGAGCCACTAAGCTTCATGCACGGCATGAATATCCCGCGGGCCGGCGTGGGCCGCGGCACGGCGCTTCGGCGCCTATTCGCCCATCCAGGAGCCGCGCAGGTCGCTGTCGAACAGCAGTTGCATCAGGGTCTGCGCCGGGCGACTCAGGCGGCGCGCCGCGAGGGCGATGAATTCCACGTCGGGCAGCACCGGCAGTTCGGCCGCATTGAGCGGCGGCGCCAGCCCGCGCGCCGCCAGGTACTGCGGGCGCACGGTGATGCCCAGGCCTCCGCGCGCCGCGGCGATGCAGCCCGAATGGCTGCTGCTGGTGCACACCTGCTGCCAGCGGAAGTCGGTCTGCGCGAGGGTGTCCAGCACCACCGCCCGCGACACGCTGGGCTCGGCCACCAGGATCAGCGGCAGCGGTTGCTCGAGGTCGACCAGGGTGCCGGTGCGCGCGAGCCATTCCAGGCGTCCCGTGAACAGGGGCACGCCGCGGCGCTCGCCGAGCCTGCGCTTGCCGATCAGCAGGTCGATGGCTCCGGCGTCCAGCGCTTCGTACAGGCGCCCGGTCATGCCGATGGTGATCTGCAGTTCCACGTCGGGATGGGCGTTGCGAAACGCCGCCAGCACGGCAGGCAGGGGCCCCAGCGCGATGTCGTCGGAGGAGCCCAGGCGCACCCGGCCTCGCAGCGTGGGCGCGCGGAACTGCCTTTGCGCGCGCTGCATGGCCTGCAGGATCAGGCGGGCGTGGGCCAGCATGGCCTCGCCGTCCGGGGTCAGGCTCACCGAATGGGTGTCGCGCACGAACAGCCGGCGACCCACCTCGGTTTCCAGGCGCCGCACGTGGTCGCTGACGCTGGACTGGGTCAGGCCGAGCTGGCGCGCGGCCTCGCTGAAGCCGTGGCAGCCCGCCACGGTGACGAAGGTGCGAAGCCAGACGGGATTCAGCATGAAGGAGCTCGCCGGGTCTGGTCATCGGCAATCCCGATGACAGTCAACGTCTTCAGTGTACTTCCCGATTGACCCGGCGACTCCTACGATTTCTCCTGGCCCGCCGAGGCGCGGCGGAGCATGCAGGAAGCATCTTGAACACCGATACGAACCGTACCGCGTTGCTGTGGATCGTCGCCGCCGGCTTTTTCATGCAGGCGCTGGACACCACCATCGTCAACACCGCGCTGCCCGCCATCGCCCACGGCCTGGGCGTGCAGCCCCTGGTGACCCAGTGGGTCATCGTCGCCTACACGCTGACCATGGCGATGATCACGCCGGCCTCCGGTTGGCTGGCCGACCGCTTCGGCACCCGCCGGGTGTATTTCGCGGCCATTGCCCTGTTCGTGCTCGGTTCCCTGTGTTGCGCCAGCGCGCACAGCCTGGTGCAACTGGTGGTGGCGCGGGTGCTGCAGGGAGTCGGCGGCTCCATGTTGCTGCCCATCGGGCGCCTGGCCGTATTGCGCAGCGTCAGCGCCGAGCAGTACGTGTCGGCGCTGGCGCTGATCTCGGTGGCCGGTCAGGTGGGGCCGATCGTCGGGCCCACGCTGGGCGGCTGGTTCGTCGAGGCCGCGTCGTGGCACTGGATCTTTCTGATCAACGTGCCCATCGGCGCGGTCGGCCTGCTGGCGGTGCATCGCTTCCTGCCGCGAGGCGAGGGCGGGCATGCGCCGTCCTTCGACGCAATCGGATACGCGCTGGTGTCGCTGGCCATGATCGCCTTCTCCCTGGCGGTCGACGTGCCTTTCCGGTCCCACCGCGCCGCCTGGTCGCTGGGCCTGCTGGCGCTTGCCGCCGGCTCCGTGCTGGGCTACCTGCGGCACGCGCGCGGGCGCCGCGACCCTCTGTTCAGGCTCGAACTGTTCGGACAGCGCAATTTCAGCGTGGGCCTGCTGGGCAACCTGGTGTGTCGCGTGGGCTCGAGTGCCGTGCCCTTCCTGGTGCCCCTGCTGCTGCAACTGCAACTGGGCTTCAGTCCACTGCGCTCCGGCCTCATGATGCTGCCGGCGGCGCTGGCGGGAATCGTCGCCAAGCGCTGGATCGCGCCGCTCGTGCGGCGTTTCGGTTACCTGGCCTTCCTGCAGGTCAACACCGCGCTGGTCGGCATCTCCATCGTCGGCTTCGCGCTGATCTCGCCGGGAACGCCGCTGGCGGTGGAGTTGTTGCTGCTGGCGCTGTTCGGGGCGTCCAATTCCATGCAGTTCGCGGCCATGAACAGCGTCACGCTGAAGGACCTCTCGCATTCCGACGCCGCTGGTGGCAACAGCCTGTTCTCCATGGTGCAGATGCTGGCCATGGGCCTGGGGGTGTCCATCGCGGGGGCCACGGTACGCCTGTTCTCGCAGGCGTCCGGCTCGTCCGCTGCGGGTTTCCGCATGGGCTTCGTGGTTGTCGGCGCGATCGCGTTGCTGGCCACGCTGGTGTTCCGCCGCGTCGCGGACACGCCCGAGGCGCAGGGGATGCCGCGCGAGCGCGAGCGCGGCGCTCAGGGGCCGTCCAGCACCGGAGCGAGTCCGGCAGCCAGGTGATCGACCAGCGCGCCGACCGCGGGGATCATGCCGCGGCGCCGCGCATACAGCAGGTGAATGCCGACTTCCGGGCCCGAGTGCCCGGGAAGCACGCGAACCAGCGTGCCCTGGGCCAGATCGGCCTGCACCGAGCGTTCGGGCAGCAACGCGACGCCGACTCCCGCGCGCGCGGCCGCCAGGCGCACCATCACGTCCGCGCATGACAGCCGCGGTCGGTGCGCCAGGCGCAGCGCCACACCCTGTGGGTGCTCCAATTCCCAGACTTGCTCGGCGCCCTCCGAGAGATTTCCGATGGTGGCGCAGTCGCCCAGGGTTCCTTCGACGTCCAGGATCGCGGGATGGGCTTGCGCGAAGCCGGGGGCAGCCGCGAGGATCCAGCGCCCGCTGGCGATGCGCCGCGCCACCAGGTTCGGATCCAGGCGGTTGTCGCTTCCGGCGCGCACCGCGACGTCCACGCGCTCGGCGAGCAGGTCCACGAGGCGGTCGGTCGCGTCGAGTTCCACGCGCACTTTGGGGTGGCGCGCCATGAATTCGGCGAGCAATCGGGCCACGTGCTGCTGCGCCAGCGCCACCGGGCTGCTCAGGCGCACGGTGCCGGCGGGCTCGCTGCGCAAGTGTTCGACGGCCTCCAGCGCAGCCTGCGCTTCCACGTCGAGGGCGGCGCAGTGCTCGTAGAGCGCGCGCCCGGCCTCGGTCAGCACGATGCGTCGCGTGCTGCGGCGCAGCAGCTGCACGCCCAGCATGGCTTCCAGGGCCGCCACGCGCCGGCTGAGCTTGGATCGGGTGATTCGGGCAACCCGTTCGGCGGCGGCGAAACCGCCTGCCTCGACCACCTGCGCGAAATGCCGAAGGTCGTTCAGGTCCACCAGATTGGCGTCAATCATGAGACAGTCTGTGTTGCTGAAGGTAGTTTATTACCTATTGTCGCGCGGATTACGCTGATGTCCTCGTTTCACTTTCCTGAAGGAGGCCCAGCGCCATGAACTCCCGTCTCGACTTTTTCCATGCCCGTCCCGAGGCCGTCAAGCCCCTGATGGCCGCCGAACAGTGGATCGCTCGCTGCGGCCTGGAACGCGGTCTGCTCGAACTCGTACGACTGCGTGCCTCCCAGATCAACGGCTGCGCCTATTGTGTCGACCTGCACGCAACCGACGCGCGCGCCGCCGGCGAGTCCGAGCGACGGCTGGCCGCGCTGACGGTGTGGCGCGAAGTTCCCTTCTTCACGGCGCGCGAGCGCGCCGCCCTGGAATGGACCGAGGCGCTCACGCTGGTGACCTCGACCCACGTGCCCGATGCCGCCTGGACCGCGGTGCGCGAGCAGTTCGACGAGGCGGAGGTCGTCGACCTCAGCCTGTTGATCGCCACAATCAATAGCTGGAACCGCTTGGCCATCGCCTTCCGCAAGCCGCCCGAGGCGGCTTGAGCCGGCCCGCGCTTGCGCGGCACGCCGGCGCCACGGGAGCAGCGTTTCGTCCCGAGGCGTCGCGCGGGCCTGCGCGACAATGTCCGGCATGACCACCGAGCCATCCGAGGATCGATTCGCGCCGCTGCCCGACGGCACCCGCATCTGCTGGCGCGCGTACGGG
Source organism: Pseudomonadota bacterium (assembly GCA_021830925.1). Taxonomy (GTDB): domain Bacteria; phylum Pseudomonadota; class Gammaproteobacteria; order Burkholderiales; family Burkholderiaceae_C; genus Thiomonas_A. The sequence goes on from JAKBNS010000198.1 coordinate 16,791, forward strand.
CCCGAGCAGGGGCAGCCGCTGCTGCTGATCACCGGACTGGCCATGCAGTTGATTTCCTGGCCGGCCAGCCTGATCGAAAGCCTGGCCGAAGCCGGGCTGCGCGTGATCACACCGGACAACCGCGATGCCGGGCTGTCCTCCGGCGCCGCGACGTCGCCGCCCGGGCGCCTGCGCCAGTTGCTGGCGCTGGCGCCGCCGGACAACTATGCGCTGGAGGACATGGCCGACGACATGGCTGCGCTGCTCGACCACCTGGGCCTGGGCGCGGCGCACGTGGCGGGCATGTCGATGGGAGGCATGATCGCCCAGTGCCTGGCCGCCCGCCACCCGTCGCGGGTGCTCAGCCTGTGCTCGATCTTTTCCACCACCGGTCGGCGCACGGTGGGGCAGCCGGCGCCGTCGACCATCCTGCGCATGCTGCGGCCGGTGCCGCGCGACGCCGAGCAGGCGGTGCGCCAGTACGTGGAGTTCATGCACCACATCGGCAACGCCGCCGAGCCGGGCGCAGCGCAGGAATGGGCCGACTACGCCTTGCGTGCGTGGCAGCGCGGCGGCGGCCGCGTGAATGCCGAGGGCACCGCGCGCCAGATCGCGGCCATCCAGAAGTCCGGCGATCGCAGCGCGCAGTTGCGCGGAATCCGCGCACCCACGCTGGTGCTGCACGGCGACCACGACCTGATGGTGGCCCCCAGCGGCGGGCGCGACACCGCGCGGCTGATTCCCGGCGCGCGCCTGCGCATCCTGCCGGGCCTGGCGCACCAGATCGTGTCCGCGCGCTCAGGCGAATTGAGCGAGCTGATGGTCGACAACCTGCGGCGCTGACCTTGCAGGCGGCCTCCGGGGGAGCGCGGGCCTCAAGGCATGCAGCCCACGCGCACGCGCAGGGGCCAGGTGATGTCGCGCTTTGTCGCGGGGTCGCCCCAGGCGTGCCCGAGGCGCCGACGGAAGTCCTCGTAGGGCGCGCGTCCCAGTTTCGGCTCCGCCTGGCGCAGCGCCGACCAGGTGTCGACGTAGCCCATCAGTTCGTCCAGCGACCATTGGGCGCGCAACTCCATCGAGGGCACCTCGCGCTCGGGGAAGGGAAAGGGCAGCGAGCGGTAGCCGCCTTCCACCAGCTTGCGCTCGGGCGGCCAGAACGGGCCCAGCACATGGTCGTGCAGGTCGCGCAGCAGGGCGCCTGGCGTGCCGTCCATGCTGGCCACGCCGTAGGTGATCAGGGCCAGGCATCCCTGCGGGCGCAGCACCCGCCGGACCTCGTCGTAGAAGGGCGGCAGGTCGAACCAGT
>JAKBNS010000115.1 GCA_021830925.1 Pseudomonadota bacterium
GGCGAACGCTCCGAGCACCCCCGTCGAGTCGGTCATGGCCGAGGTGTGGGCCGAACTCCTGGGTGCGTCGGAGATCCGCCGCGACGACAACTTCTTCGACCTGGGCGGCCATTCGCTGCTGGCCATGCGCGCCGTGGTGGAGATCGAGAAGCGCCTGGGAATCCGCCTGGAGCCCCGACGACTGATATTCGAGACCCTGGCGCAACTGGCACGGGATCCGGCGGGCGCGTAGCGCGCGTCGAAGCGGCGCGCGGGGTTAGAACACTTCCGGCGCCACCGGCCGTGCGAACAGGAAGCCCTGGAAGGCGTCGCAGCCCAGGGCCCGCAGGTGCTCGTGCTGAGCCTGGGTCTCGACGCCCTCGGCGATCACCTGCAGGCCCATGCCGTGGCCCATGGCGAGCACGGCCTGCACGATCAACGCCGAGGTCGGATCCTGCGGCAGCTTGTCCACGAAGGACTTGTCGATCTTGATCTGGTCCAGCGGAAGCTGCGCCAGATAGGCCAGGGAGGAATTGCCGGTACCGAAGTCGTCCAGCGCCACGCCCACGCGGTGCGCTCGCAGCTGGCTGAGCTTGCGCACCGTGTCCTGCAGGTTCTCCAGCGCCAGGCTCTCGGTGATTTCCAGTTGCAGCCGGCCCGCGTCGGCCCCGGCGGCTTCGACGGTGCGCAACACCCGCTCGACGAAATCGGCGTGCCGGAACTGGCGCGCGCTGACGTTCACGGCCAGGCTCAGGTCGCGCGTGGCGGCGTCGCGCGCCCATGCGGCCAGCTGGGCGCTGGCCTGTTCCAGCACCCATTGGCCCAGCGGCTCGATCAGCCCGGTCTGCTCGGCCAGTTCGATGAAGCAGCCGGGCGCCAGCAGGCCGCGCTCCGGGTGGCGCCAGCGCAGCAGCGCCTCGGCCCCGAGGCGCCGGCCCCGCGCGTCGAACTGCCCCTGGTAATGCAGCACGAACTGGCGCTGCTCCAGCGCTGCCCGCATATCCGCCTCGAGGGCGTTGCGCGCCTCGAGTTCCACCTGCATCGCCTGCTCGAAGAAGCACAGCCCGCCCGGACCGCGCTCCTTGGCCTGGTACATCGCGAGCTCCGCCTCACGCATGAGCACGTCCACCTGCTCGGCGTCGCCGTCGAACAGGGTCAGGCCGATGCTGGCGCCGCAGGACACGGCCCGCGCCTCGAGCTGGAAGGGCTGTTCCAGCGCATGGCGCAGCTTGGCCGCGATCGCCGCGGCACGGGTCGCCGCTTCCGCCGGCCCGCGCCCCAGGCCCTCGACCAGCACGGCGAAGGTGTCGCCGCCGAAGCGCGCCAGCGTGTCCTCGGAGCGGATGGCCCGGCGCATGCGCTGCGCCGCCTGCACCAGCACGCGATCGCCGAAGGCGTGGCCCAGCGAATCGTTGACGTTCTTGAAGTCGTCCAGGTCGAGCAGCAGCAGCGCTCCGTATTCCCCGCTGCGCGAATCGGCCTGCAAGGCGTGCGCCAGGCGGTCCTGCAACAGGCTGCGGTTGGGCAGCTCGGTCAAGGGGTCGTGGTAGCGCAGGTGCTCGATGCGGGCGCTGGCGCTTTTCTCGCGGGTGATGTCGGAGATCGAACCCACGTAATGCAGCACCTCGCCCAGAGCATCGCGAATGGCGGAAATGTCCAGGCGCTCGTGGTAGAGCGATCCGTCCCGATGCCGGTTCACCAGCTCGCCCTGCCAGTGGCCGTGTTCGCGCAACTGGCGCCACATGTCGGTATAGAAGACCGGCGCCTGCAGGCCCGAGCGAAGCATGCGGGGATTGCGCCCGACGATGTCCGCAGCTTCGTAGCCGGTGATGCGGGTGAAGGCTCGGTTGACGCGCTGCACCACGCCGTGGGCGTCGGTCACCAGCATGCCCACCTGGGATTCGAACACCGCGGCGGCGATGCGCAACTCGTGTTCGTCGCGCTTGTCCCGGGTGATGTCGCGCGCCACCACGAAGGTGCCCGACAGCCTCCCGTCCGGGTCGTACAGCGGGCCTTTCACGGCCTGCAGCACATGCGGACCGTCGGGCATGTCCAGGACTTCCTCGACGCTGAACACCGCCCGATCCTGCCGGATGCGCCGATCGTCGCGTTCCAGGCGCTGCGCCTGCGCCGGCGGAAACACCTCGCGCTCGGTGCGCCCCAGCACCTCGCTGGCGCGCCTGCCCGTCAGTCGCTGGGCCGCCGGGTTGAACAGCAGGAAGCATCCCCGCAGATCCTTGGCGACGATGGCGTCGCTGACGTTGTCGGCGATCTGCTGCAATACGCTGGCGGGCGCCGTCGCCTCCGACAATTCGGGCGCGTGCGGCGGATCGACTTCTCGGGAGCGCATGGCGGTGAACGGCGGGTCCGGCGCAAGCCGGCACTGCGAGGGGACACGATGCCGGATTGTGCGCGCGCGAATTGACACCAGGCGCGCAATTCGGCGCCAATATCGGAATCCCTTGATCTGGGGCAAAAGGGCGCCGCAACGCGCTGCGGCGCCCCCGGGATCAGATGCGGAACTGGCGCATCAAATCCCGCAATTGCACGGCCTGGTCGTTCATGCTCTCGGAAGTGGCCGCAAGTTGCTCCGAAGATGCAGCGTTCTGCTGGGTCACGCTGCTGAGCTGCGCCACCGCGGTGCTGATCTGCTTCATGCCGGTGGCCTGCTCCTCGGCCGCGGCGCTGATCTCGCGCACCAGGTCGGAGGTGCGCGCGATCGCCGGCAGCAGCGCCTCCAGGCTCGAGCCGGCCGCTTCCGCCTTGCCCACCGTCGAGGAGGCCAGCTGGCCGATCTCCTTGGCCGCCGCCTGGCTCTTCTCGGCCAGCTTGCGCACCTCGGCGGCCACCACGGCGAAGCCCTTGCCGTGCTCGCCGGCACGCGCCGCCTCGATGGCCGCGTTCAGCGCCAGCATGTTGGTCTGGTAGGCGATGTCGTCGATGATGGAAATGCGCTCGGCGATCGAGCGCATGGCCTCCACGCTCTCGGCCACCGCGGTGCCGCCCTCGCGCGCCTGCTTGGCCGCGTCCTCGGCGATGGAATCGGTCTGGCGCGCGTTGTCCGAGCTCTGCTGGATCGACGACGAGGCCTGCTCCACCGTGGCGGAGGTCTGCTCCACGGTGGCCGCCTGCTCCGAGGTGGCCTGCGACAGCCCCTGCGCGGTGGCCGAGACCTGACGCGCCGAACCCTCGATGCCTTCCGAAGCCTGCGAAACCGACACCATGGTCTGGGTGAAGCGAGCCACCATGGACTGCGCCGAGCGCAGGATGGCGCTGATCTCGTCCGACCCGCTGGCGTCGAAGCGCACGGTCAGATCGCCCGCCTCCAGCTTCTGGAAGGTCCCCATGCCGCGGGTCACGTCACGCCCGATGCGCCGCACGATCCAGGTCGCCAGTACCAGCAGAAGCAACACCATCAGCCCGGAGATGACAATGCCGCTGAGGCTGTTGCGCCAGGCCGCGGCATCGATGTCGTCCACATAGTCGCCGGTGACGATGCTCCAGTGCCACGGCGCGTAGGTACCGACATAGGCCACCTTCGGATAATCCGCCTTGGTGACCCCGCCGCCCGCCTTGGGCTTCGGGAATTCATACTCGACGTAGCCAGTACCCGCCCGCGCGACGTTCACCACGGCCGTGAACAGGTTGAGCTTGCCGTCGGTGCTCACCGGCGCCTGGCCGTCGACCTGGTAGCCGGTCGACGTGTCGAACTTGGCCGCATCCATCACCTTCCCGTCCATCTGCGGCAGCATGGGATGCATCAACATCGTCGGGTAGGGAAGATCGTCGTTGTTGATGCTGAAATACCCGGTGGCGCCATAGCGCATCTGCTTCACGGCCGCCATGGCGGCCGTCTGCGCCTGCGCCTCGGTCATCTTGCCCTGCTGCACCTGGTCCGCGTAGTACTTCACCGCCCCCAGCGCGGTCTGCGTGGCGTTGCGCAGCATGATCTTGCGCTCGGCCAGCAGCGCAGACCGGCTGTGATTCACGTTGAGCACCGTGATCACCGCCATCGAGGCGATGAACAGCGCGGCCAACAGTACGAAACTACGACGGATATCGAGCACAAACAGACGGCGCGTGGCCATGGCAAGCCCTTGAACGAAGGAAAATCGCGGAATGTTAACCTCCGTCAAACATTTCCCACCTTCGACGGGGCCGGCAAGGCCGAGCAATACTACCGGATGTTTCCCGGGCTCCGGGTCGAACTGACGCATCGGAACAACACCCGGCCCGTGCCGCCGACCTCGAATGGGGCCGGCGGGATCGCCTCGGCCTCACGCCGCCCCGTAGCCTCCTCCCCCCGGCGTGAGGATCTCGAACACGTCGCCGGGCTGCATCTGCACACTGGCGGTGGGTCCCAGCAGCATCTCGCTGCCGTCGGCACGCAGCACACGGTTCACGCCGGGCGCGCCTGGCGCGCCCCC
>JAKBNS010000194.1 GCA_021830925.1 Pseudomonadota bacterium
CAACTATCGCGTGCCCGTACGCCCCGGCGACGTCACGGAACTGGAGTTGTTCCGCCGCGGCGCGCGCAGTCTGCAGGCGGAATGCCTCGACCTCAGCGCCAGCGGCATGCGCGTGCGCGTCACCGCGCCGACCGACTTCGAACTGGCGGGCAATGAATGGATCGAACGGCTGCGCTTTCAGCTCGAAGGCGAGCCCATCGAATGCGCGGCGCAGCTTCGCTTCGTGCGCTCGCCGCGCGGCCCCGCGGGCGACACCACGACGCGCCTGGTCGGCGTCGCGTTGCAGCAGCTGTCGATGCCCCAGCAGCGGCAACTGCATCGCTACGTGCAGCGCCGCGACCGGGAACTGCTGCGCGATGGGCGCCTGTGAACCGGGTCCGCCGCGTCCCGCCTAGGCCCCCGCGGCCTCGGGCGGTCGGGGTTGCACGGAGATGATGCGCTCGGCCCAGGCCGGGTTCACCGGTGCGCAGGCCGCGGGCCCTACCCACGCGCCGTCGCCCAGCACGTGCTCGGGCTCGAACACCTGCTGGCGCAGCGTGTTGTCGCGCACGTCGAACAGCACCGGCGCCTGCCTGTGCACGCGCAGGGACTCGCCGGCCTGCTGCGGCAACATCACCAGCACGCAAGGCGGCGCCAGGAAGTGTTCCGGCTCGTACTCGGCTCCCGCCGCGTAGCGCAGCCCGAAACAGGCCGCGTCGCACAGCACGAAGGCCAGCTCCGGCAAATCCAGGGATTGCAGCCACAGGAACGGCCCCTGCGCGGGAACGTGCATGAGCACGAATTCGCGCAGATCCTCGAAGCCCGCGATCGGCAGGGAGCAGGTCCAGCGCTGCGAATCGGCGACCTCCACCAGGCCCAGCCGCGTCGCGTACACGGGCATCAGGTGGGCTCCTTCGGCGCCGTCGGGGGCTGTTCGAGCCACCGATCGAGCGCGCCCGGATCGGGTGCCTGGGCCTGCTGGTTCAGCCCGGCCACCAACTCGTAGAGTTCCTCGCGCAGGATGCGCAGGTCGCGCGGGCCGTCGATGCCCAGGCGCACCTTGCCTCCACCGAGCTGCACCACGACGATGCGGATGTCCGTGCCGATCCGGATGGCCTCTCCGCTGCGACGGCTGAGAATGAGCATGTCAGGAAGTTCGCGCCATTCGCGCCACCGCGCGATGCATCAGGCGCTGCCCAGCGGCTTGGCCTTGCCGGCGCCCAGGGTCTGCCCGCGCGGCCCGTACACCGCGCCCGATTCGCTCGGCGGAATCGAACGCAGCACGTCCAGCGCCCCGCGCGTGTTGCGGATCAGCGCGGCCACCACGGCACCGTTGCGCTGGTTCGCCTGGGCGACCGCCTGGGCCAGTTCGCGCAGGCGCCGTGCCCGCGCCGGGTCCGCCTCGGCAAGTTCGCTCTGCAAGGTCTCGATGCGCGCACACAGCTCGCTCTTGCGCGCGGCGAGCTGCTCGATGCGCGACGCGTCGTGCGACTGCACCAGCGCGTCGAGTTCGGTCTGCAGCAATTCCGCCAGCTGCTCCAGCAGGGCCGGCAACTGCGCATCGCCCCCGTCGGACTGCGCGCGATCCGGTTCCGCGGCGGTCATCGCGACGGGGTTCAGGCTCCGCCGCCGGACGAACCAGCGCCGGCCTGGGCGAGCCCGCGACTGTCGCGCAGCAAGCCCTGGGCGATCTGGCGCGCATCCACCGAGTAGCTGCCCGAGGCGATGGCCTGACGCAACGCGCTCAGGCGCTGCGAGGACGCCGACGCCCCTTGCGAGGCCCCGGTCTGCAGCAATTGGCGCGCGGACTCGGAAATCGACACCGTATCCCCCGCGCCGGCGCCCGAAGCCGCCTGCCCCTGCGACGACGCGGGGGAACGGCCGCCCTGCACCTGCTGTGCCGGCAGCTCGACGCGCTGCGCGCTGTCGCCTGTCGTCGGGGTGTAGGTCTGCTGGATCGGGTTCATGGTCGCCAGATTCTCTCCTGCTGGCAGGTGTTACGGCACGCAGTGCGAGAACTTGAGGAAAAATTTCACGGTTTCGACGGAATTTTCGGCAAAGCCCCTTGCCCAAGCAAGGCCGGACCGACATGCAGCGGCGGTGGCCCCGACGCGGCGCCCCGCGCCATCGGCGCCGCTCCCGATGCCGCCGACGGCTGGCTGGCGGTTCCCAACTGGGAATTCGCCTCGCCGGCCGTCGAAGCCGTCTGCTCGGCGCCCTGTTCCTTCAGGATGCGCGCGCTGGCCGCCTTGGTCAGGACCAGGATGCTCACACGTCGGTTCAGCGGCGAATTCGGGTCGGCTGGGTCGAAGGGCGCCACGGACCCCATGCCCACGACGCGCAACACCTTTTTCTCGTCCAGCCCGGACTGCACCAGCACCTGGCGTACCGCATTCGCCCGGTCGGTGGACAGATTGTAGTTGCTGTAGCCCTTGCCCTGGCCCTGGTAGTTCAGCGCATCGGTGTGGCCGGTGATGCTGATCGAGTTGGGCAGGCTGTTGAGGGTCGGCGCGATGTCGTGGAAGATGGCCTGCGCATAGGTCTCCAACTGCGAGCCGCCGAGGGCGAACATGGGGCGCTTGTCGCTGTCGACCACCTGGATGCGCAGGCCGTCGCGGGTGATGTCGATCAGCAGCTGGTTGCGGAACGCGCTGAGTTGGGGGTTCACGCGGATCTGCTCGTCCAGGGCCTTCTTCAGGGCCTCCAGGTTGGCGCGGTCGATCTGCTCCTGGCGCACGACCACGGTGGTGGTGTTGGGCCTGACCGTCTTGCCCGGCGTGGCCCCGTTGCGCACCTGGCCGGCGGTGCGCGTGAGGTCCGTACCCCCTCCGTGGATCACCGAGGTCTCCTCACCCGCGCTCGGGCCGCCTTCCAGCGCCACCTTCAGGGGCTGCTGGAAGTACTTGGAGATGCCCTCCAGCTGCGCCTTGGTCGACGAGCCCAGCAGCCACATGAGCAGGAAAAAGGCCATCATCGCCGTCACGAAGTCGGCGTAGGCGATCTTCCAGGCCGCGCCATGGCCCCCGGCAACGACCTTCTTGACCTTCTTGATGACGATCGGCTGCGCCTTGCCGTCTGCCATGGCCTATTTCCCCTTGGCGTCGCGCAGGTGGCTTTCCAGCTCGGTGAAGCTCGGACGCTCGTTGGTGAACAGCACCTTGCGCGCGAACTCCACCGCCACCTGCGGGGGATAGGCGTTCATGGTGGCCAGCAGCGCCACCTTGATGCACTCGAGCATCTTGGTCGCCTCCTGCGCGCGATCCTCCATGCGAGCGGCCACCGGAGCCAGGATGGCATAGCCGATCAAGATCCCCAGGAAGGTCCCCACCAGCGCGGCGCCCACCAGTTCGCCCAGCACCGACGGCGGCTGGGTCACCGAGGCCATGGTGTGCACCACCCCCATCACCGCGGCCACGATGCCGAAGGCCGGCATGCTGTCGGCGGTGCGGCTCATCGCGTGCACGGGGATCTCGGCCTCGCGGTGATGGGTCTCGATGTTGACGTCCATCAGATTCTCCATCTCCATCACCCCGAGGTTGCCGCCGATCATCAGGCGAAGGTAATCGGTGATGAACTCGAGCACGTGGTGGTCGCCCGCGATATGCGGGTACTTCTTGAAGATCTCGCTGTTGTGCGGTTCCTCCACGTCGCCCTCGATGGCCATCAGGCCGTTCTGGCGCATGCGCGTGAACAGCTCGTTGAGCAGCGACAGCAGCTCCATGTAGGCCGCCTTCGAGTAGGTCGAGCCCTTCATCGCCGTGGGCAGCGCCTTGAGCGTGGCCTTGAACGATTTGGGGAAGGTGGAGGCGAAGAACGCGCCGAAGGCCCCTCCGCCGATCATCAGCAGTTCGAAGGGCTGGAACAGAGCCCCGGCGTGCCCGCCCTCGGCCAGATATCCGCCGAAGATCGCCGCCAGGGACAGCACATATCCGATGATGAGAAACATGGGGAGCGAGTGTGCGTGCCGGGTGCGCGCGCCGTTCAGGCACGGCCCCGGGCAGGTTCATGGAACGGAATATTCAGCCGCGATGGTACCGGCAGCGCCGACCGCAGGTCTCGATCGGCGCGCTGGCACGCCTGGGCACGCTACGTGCTTGCGGCATTCTTGCGACATGGGGGATGCCCGCGTGGTGCGCCGCCGCATCACCGGCGCACAATTGCGGGTCGGGCCGGCGGCGCACCAGCGCGGCACGCCGCCGCGCGCGGATTCAAGTTGGCGCCGTCCGTGCCGTCAAATCATGCGCGGACCCCGAACCGTATCAGTCTGTCGGAGCATTCCTTGAAATTCCTGGTTGTTGATGATTTCCCGACCATGCGGCGCATCGTGCGCGGCCTGCTCATGCAGACCGGGCACGTGACGGGCACGATCGACGAGGCCGAGGACGGGGTGCAGGCCCTCAAGCGCATCCAGGCCGGGGGGATCG
>JAKBNS010000238.1 GCA_021830925.1 Pseudomonadota bacterium
AAGTGTTCGCCCCGGTGTTCATCGAGCCGGCGGTCGTGCAGGTCGCGCAGTCGCCGCGTGTGCAGCGCGAGCGCCAGAAGGCGCTGTTCCAGGAAATGCCCAACTCGGCCCTGCCCACGCTGGACCTGCTCGACCAGGCGCAGGCCGCGCGCGACGCGGTGTCGGCCGAGACCCTGGAATTCACCTCCCGCCTGATCGAGAAGAAGCTCAAGGACTTCGGAGTGTCCGTGCGCGTGGTGGCGGCGCTTCCCGGCCCGGTGATCACCCGCTACGAGGTGGAGCCCGAGCCCGGCGTGAAGGGCTCGCAGGTCGTGACGCTTTCGCGCGACCTGGCGCGCGCGCTGTCGCTGGTGAGCATCCGCGTGGTGGAGACCATTCCCGGCAAGAACACCATGGCGCTGGAGCTTCCCAACGCCAAGCGCCAGACCATCGGCCTGGGCGAGATCCTGGGCTCGCAGGTCTACAACGACGCGCAGTCCATGCTCACCATGGGGCTGGGCAAGGACATCGTCGGCAATCCAGTGGTGGCCGACCTGGCGCGCATGCCCCACCTGCTCGTCGCGGGCACCACCGGCTCGGGCAAGTCGGTGGGCATCAACGCGATGATCCTGAGCCTGCTGTACAAGGCCGAGGCGCGCCAGGTGCGCCTGATCATGATCGACCCGAAGATGCTCGAACTCAGCGTGTACGAGGGCATCCCGCACCTGCTGGCGCCGGTGGTCACCGACATGAAGCAGGCCGCGCACGCGCTGAACTGGTGCGTGGGCGAGATGGACCGGCGCTACAAGGTCATGAGCAAGCTGGGGGTGCGCAATCTGGCCAGCTACAACGCGCGCATCGCCGAGGCCGCGCAGCGCGGCGAGCATGTGCCGAACCCGCTGTCGCTGACCCCGGAGAGCCCCGAGCCGCTGCAGCACATGCCCTTCATCGTGGTGGTCATCGATGAGTTGGCCGACCTGATGATGGTCGTGGGCAAGAAGATCGAGGAACTCATCGCGCGCCTGGCGCAGAAGGCGCGCGCCGCGGGCATCCACCTGATCCTGGCCACCCAGCGTCCCAGCGTCGACGTGATCACCGGCCTGATCAAGGCCAACATCCCCACGCGCATCGCCTTCCAGGTTTCCAGCAAGGTCGACTCGCGCACCATCCTCGACCAGATGGGCGCCGAGAGCCTTCTGGGCATGGGGGACATGCTGTACCTGCCGCCGGGCTCCGGCGCGCCGCAGCGGGTACACGGAGCCTTCGTCTCCGACTCCGAGGTGCACCGCGTGGTCGAGCAACTCAAGGCTCAGGGCGAGCCGGATTACGTGCCCGGCCTGCTCGAGCCCGAGGCCGGCGCCGACGGCGAGTCCGGCGGTTTCGAGAGCGGCGGCGACGCAGAGAGCGACCCGCTGTACGACCAGGCGGTGCAGATCGTGCTGCAGAACCGCAAGGCCTCGATCTCCCTGGTGCAGCGCCATCTGCGCATCGGCTACAACCGTTCGGCGCGCCTGCTCGACCAGATGGAAAAGGCCGGTCTGGTCTCGCCGCTGTCGAGCAACGGCAACCGCGACATCCTGGTGCCCGCGCGCGGCGAGTCCTGAGGCCCGCGCAGGGCGCGCCGGCGCCGCCGCATTCCCATCCACCATGACTTCCGCTCCACCGAGGCACCCGTCGATGTCCCGATTCCCAGCCCTCATTTCCGCTGCGCGGCGCCTGTTGCTGGGCCTGGCCCTGTTCGGCGCGACCCTGCCCCTGGCCGTCGCCGCGCCGCCCGACGGGCTCGCACTGTTGCAGCAGTGGCTGCACGACACCCACGGCGCGCAGGCCGAGTTCACGCAAAGCGTGGCGACCGACCGGGGCGGAGCCCCGCAGGTGTCTTCCGGCAGCTTTTCCTTCGAGCGTCCGGGGCGCTTTCGCTGGGTGTACCTCAAACCCTACCGGCAGGACATCGTCAGCGACGGGAGCACCATCTGGACCTACGACCACGACCTGGACCAGGTGACCATCAGCACCCAGACCCAGGCGCTGGGCAACACGCCCGCCGCCTTGCTGGCCGGGGCCGACGTGCAGCGGGTGTTCCGCCTGCAGGCCCTGCCGGAACAGGGCGGGCTTCAATGGGTGCAGGCCACGCCGCGCAGCGCCGATTCATCCTTCGTCTGGGTGCGCCTGGGCCTGCGCCAGGGCGCGCAGGGACCGCAACTGGAACAAATGGTGCTGCGCGACGCCTTTCGTCGCACGTCCACCATCGTCTTCAGCGCGCAGCACGTCAATCCCCGCTTTCCCTCCGGAACTTTCGAATTCACGCCGCCCCTGGGGGCCGCGGTGATCAGCCCCGGCGGCGCCTGAAGCCTCGAAGGCCACGACCATGGTCCGCAGCGCCGACCTGTTCGACCCCGACCCGCAGGATCCGGCGCCGCCCGGCGCCCCGCCAGCGGGTGCCGACGCGCCCCTGGCCGAGCGCCTGCGGCCGCGCGACATCGACGAGGTGATCGGCCAGGCGCACCTGCTGACGCCGGGCAAGCCGCTGCGCCTGGCCTTCGACACCAGGCGCCTGCACTCGATGATCCTGTGGGGCCCGCCCGGCGTGGGCAAGACCACGCTGGCCAGGCTCATCGCGCAGCGTTTCGGGGCCCATTTCATCGCCATTTCCGCGGTGCTCGCAGGGGTCAAGGAGATTCGCGAGGCGGTGGTGCAGGCGCAGGCCGCGCGCGCCGCCGGGCAGCCCACGCTGGTGTTCGTCGACGAGGTGCACCGCTTCAACAAGAGCCAGCAGGACGCCTTCCTGCCGCATGTCGAATCCGGGCTGTTCACCTTCATCGGCGCGACCACCGAGAACCCCTCCTTCGAGGTCAACAGCGCGTTGTTGTCGCGCGCCACCGTCTACGTGCTGCAGTCGCTGCAGCCGCAGGAACTGGAACTGCTGGCGCGCCGCGGCCTGCAGGCCAGCGGCGCCCTGGACATCGAGCCCGATGCGCTGCGCCTGCTGGCCGAGCACGCCGACGGCGACGGCAGGCGGCTGCTCAACGCGGTCGAGGCGGTGGCCGCCACGGCGAGGGCGGCGGGAAGCGCCAGCGTGGACATGGCCCTGCTGCAGTCCGCCCTGGCCGAGACCCTGCGGCGCTACGACAAGGGCGGCGACCAGTTCTACGACGTCATCTCGGCCTTGCACAAATCGGTGCGCGGCAGCGATCCCGACGCCGCGCTGTACTGGTTCTCGCGCATGGTCGACGGCGGCGTGGATGCGGCCTACATCGGTCGGCGCCTGATCCGCATGGCCAGCGAGGACATCGGGCTGGCCGATCCGCGCGCGCTGTCGCTGAGCCTGGACGCGATGGCCGCCTACGAGCGCCTGGGCAGTCCGGAGGGCGAGCTGGCGCTGGCCCAGGCCGTGCTCTACCTGGCCCTGGCGCCCAAGTCCAACGCCGCCTACCTGGCCGCGGGCGAGGCGCGCGACTTGGTGCGTCGGCACGGCAGCGCGCCGGTGCCCATGCACCTGCGCAATGCACCGACGCGCCTGATGCGCGAAATCGGTGCGGGTGCCCAGTACCGCTACGCGCACGACGAGCCCGGCGCCTTCGCCGCGGGCGAGCGCTATTTCCCGCAGGGCATGCCGGAGGCGCGGCTGTACCGTCCCACGCCGCGCGGCCTGGAAGCGCGCCTCGGAGAGCGCCTGACGGAGCTCCGGCGCCTGAACCGGCAGGCGCGCGCGGGCGCGACCGGTGCGCGTGGCGAGGCGGGCGACGAGGGCCCGGAGGCGACGCCGGGGGATGGGACAGGCGACTGAGCGCCTCTCGCGCGCGCGGTGTCGTGCGTCGCAACATGCGGGCACGCATCTTGCTGCTTACCCCGTCGACTCCCTGCACGGAATCCATGCCGAGCCCTCGGCATGGAGCGGGCCCGGTCGGTCGGTCCCATCCGGCGCGTCCGTCCCTTCGCGAGCCAACGGCGAGCACAGTGCGGGCCCTTCGCGCAACAGGGCTTGCCCCCAGCCTGTGGGGGAGACGGGTTAATCCCCGTGGTTATCATTACCGGTTAAACCTACAAAGTCGGCAAGATCACGGGTGCGCCTGAGTGGTCTGCCACCAGGAGACTCATCGGCATGCCGGAGTCCCGTCCGAGCCCACCAGGCGCGGGCGGAGCCCCGGCGGGGGAAGCGCGGGATCACCTTCCGCGAAACCCCGAGGTCGCATGGGTAGCCGCATCGCGTGCACCGTACCCACAAGGACTTTCGGGATGCAAACTTTTATACAGCAGTTGGTGAACGGCCTGGTGCTGGGCAGCATGTATGCCCTTGTCGCCCTGGGCTATACGATGGTCTACGGGATCGTCAACCTGATCAATTTCGCGCATGGCGACGTGATGATGGTCGGGG
>JAKBNS010000023.1 GCA_021830925.1 Pseudomonadota bacterium
CGGCGCCCGCCGCGGCCCGCGTCGCGGTGAAGGCGCCGGCGGTGCCGGTGCGCCCGACCGCCGCCCGCGCAAAGTGAGCAAACCGGAAGGCGCCAGCGCGCCTGCCAAGCAAGGAGAACCGTCATGATGCAACCCGCGCGGCGCAAGTACCGCAAGGAACAAAAGGGTCGCAACAAGGGCGTGGCCACGCGTGGGGCCAGCGTCGCGTTCGGCGAATACGGCCTGAAGGCCACCACCCGCGGGCGCCTGACGGCGCGCCAGATCGAGGCCGCGCGCCGCGCGATCTCGCGTCACGTCAAGCGTGGCGGTCGCATCTGGATCCGCGTGTTCCCGGACAAGCCGATTTCGACCAAGCCGGCCGAGGTCCGCATGGGCAACGGCAAGGGCAACCCCGAGTACTACGTGTCCGAGATCACCCCGGGCAAGGTGCTGTACGAGATCGACGGCGTGCCCGAGCAGCTGGCTCGCGAGGCCTTCGAACTGGCGGCCGCCAAGCTGCCGTTCCGTACCACCTTCGTCGGCCGTCGCTTCGGGCTGTGAGGTCAAGACCATGAACATCGAAGAACTGCGCAAGCTCGACACCTCGGGCCTGCAAAAAGAGCTGGACTCGCTGCTCAAGGCCCACATGGGTCTGCGCATGCAAAAGGCCACGCAACAACTGAGCAACACGGCGCAGCTGAGCCGTGTGCGTCGCGAGATCGCTCGCGTGCGCACCGTGATCCAGCAGAAGGCCACGCAGGAGTGAACATGTCGGAAAGCCAAGGATTGACCCGTACGTTGTCGGGCCGCGTGGTCAGCGACAAGCGCTCGAAGACCGTGACCGTGCTGGTGGAGCGTCGCGTGCAGCACGAGCTGTACGGCAAATACATCGTGCGCTCCAAGAAGTACAGCGCGCACGACGAGAAGGGCGAGTACCACCTGGGCGACCTGGTGGAGATCGCGGAAACCCGTCCGATCTCCAAGACCAAGGCCTGGGTGGTCACGCGTCTGCTGGAAAAGTCCCGTCTGGTCTGAGATCAGCGCGGGTGCGCGGGGTGGGCCTTGACAGGTTCGCCTCGCGCGACGAGAATTCGATGTTCGCCCGCCTTCCGGGGTGCGGCGCAAAATGCATTACCCGCTCCACGGGCCCAAGACTGCCGGCGCTGACGCCGGCGGGTGCAGCGCAAGGCGCGCACCCGCCAGGCCGCCTCGACAAGTTGGGAAACCATTCCAGGATTCGACATGATTCAGATGCAATCTAGGCTCGACGTGGCCGATAACACGGGCGCCAAATCCGTCATGTGCATCAAGGTGCTCGGCGGCTCCAAGCGCCGTTACGCCGGCATCGGCGACGTCATCAAGGTCAGCGTCAAGGAAGCCGCGCCGCGTGGCCGGGTGAAGAAGGGCGAGGTGTTCAATGCCGTGGTCGTGCGCACCGCCAAGGGCGTGCGCCGCGCCGACGGCTCGCTGATCAAGTTCGACGGCAACGCCGCCGTGCTGCTCAACGCCAAGCTCGAGCCGATCGGCACCCGCATCTTCGGGCCCGTGACCCGCGAGCTGCGCACCGAGCGTTTCATGAAGATCGTTTCGCTGGCACCCGAAGTGCTGTAAGAGGCCCCGCATGAACAAGATCCACAAGGGTGACGAAGTCATCGTCATCGCCGGCGCCGACAAGGGCCGCCGCGCCAAGGTGCTGGGCCGTCACGGCACCGAGCATCTGATCGTCGAGGGCGTGAACCTGGTCAAGCGCCACACGCGTCCGAACCCGATGCGCAACGAGAACGGCGGCATCGTGTCCAAGGAAATGCCGGTCCACCAGAGCAACGTCGCGATCTTCAATCCCGCCACCGGCAAGGCCGATCGCGTGGGTGTGCGCGTGGCCGAGGACGGCGCGAAGACGCGAGTGTTTCGCTCCAGCGGCGAAGAGATCAAGGTCTAAACGGGGGCGATATGTCGCGCTTGCAAGAAATCTACAAAGGCCATGTCGTGCCGGAGCTGCTCAAGGGCTTCGGGTACAAGTCGGTCATGGAAGTTCCCCGCATCACCAAGATCACCCTGAACATGGGCGTGAGCGAGGCGGTGGCGGACAAGAAGGTGATCGAGCATGCCGTCGACGATCTGACCAAGATCGCCGGGCAAAAGCCGGTCGTGACCAAGGCACGCAAGGCCATCGCGGCCTTCAAGGTGCGCGAGGGCATGCCCATCGGCTGTTCGGTGACCCTGCGCGGTCAGCGCATGTACGAATTCCTGGATCGCCTGATCACCGTCGCGCTGCCGCGCGTGCGGGACTTCCGCGGCATGTCGTCGCGCGCCTTCGACGGCCGCGGCAACTACAACATCGGTGTGAAGGAACAGATCATCTTCCCGGAAGTCGAGTACGACAAGGTCGACGCGCTGCGCGGCCTGAACATCAGCATCACGACCACCGCGAAGACCGACGACGAGTGCAAGGCCCTGCTTGCCGCCTTCCGCTTTCCCTTCAAGAACTGAGGTTGCCATGGCCAAGCTTTCCCTGATCAACCGCGAGAAGAAGCGCGAAAAGCTCGTGCAGAAATACGCCCCCAAGCGCGAAGCGCTTCAGGCCGTGATCGCCGACTCGAGCAAGTCGCACGACGAACAGATGAGCGCGCGCCTGCAGCTGCAGCAGCTGCCGCGCAACGCCAGCCCGACCCGCCTGCGCAACCGCTGCGCCATCACGGGTCGTCCTCGCGGCACCTTCCGCAAGTTCGGTCTTGCGCGTAACAAGATTCGCGAGCTGGCGTTCCGCGGGGAAATCCCGGGTGTGACCAAGTCGAGCTGGTAAGGCGTTTGTCGGAACGCACCGGAGAATATTTCCATGAGCATGAGTGATCCCATCGCCGACATGTTGACCCGCATCCGCAACGCGCAGATGGTCGAGAAGGCCTCCGTGCGGATGCCTGCGTCCAAACTGAAGGCGGCCATCGCGCAGGTGCTGGCGGATGAAGGCTACATCGACGGCTTCGAGGTGCTGCGCGACGGCACCAAGGCCGATCTGCAGATCGCGCTGAAGTACTACGCCGGTCGTCCCGTGATCGAGCACATCGAGCGGGTCAGCCGTCCGGGTCTGCGCATCTACCGCGGCCACGCTGCCATTCCGAAGGTCATGAACGGCCTGGGCGTGGCCATCGTCTCCACGCCCAAGGGCGTGATGACCGACCGCAAGGCGCGCCAGGTGGGCGTCGGCGGCGAAGTTCTTTGCTACGTTGCTTAACGAGGACGGGCCATGTCACGAGTTGCCAAGAACCCCGTTCTGGTCCCGAAGGGCGTCGAAGTGACGCTGGGCGCCGAGCAGATCGCCGTCAAGGGCGCGCTGGGCTCGCTCCAACGCGGGCTGGACGCGCGGGTGAAGATCGAACACAAGGACGGCAAGATCACCTTCGCGCCGACCGATGAATCCCGCGAGGCGCATGCGCTGTCGGGCACCTACCGCGCGCTGGTCGCCGGCATGGTCGACGGCGTCGCCAAGGGTTTCGAGAAGAAGCTCACGCTGGTGGGCGTGGGCTATCGCGCGCAAGTGCAGGGCGCCAAGCTGAACCTGTCGCTGGGCTTCTCGCACCCCGTGGTGCGCGAGATGCCCACCGGCATCAAGGCCGAGACCCCGACGCCGACCGAACTGATCCTCAAGGGCTGCGACAAGCAGCTGGTGGGGCAGGTCGCGGCCGATATCCGGGCCATCCGTCCGCCCGAGCCCTACAAGGGCAAGGGGGTTCGCTACGCCGATGAGCGCGTGGTGATCAAGGAAACCAAGAAGAAGTAAGGGGTCGCGAAATGCTGAACAAGAAAGAAGCCCGTCTGCGTCGCGCCAAGGCGACGCGTGCGCGCATCGCACGCTTGAACGCGACGCGACTCGCCGTGCATCGTTCCAACACGCACATCTACGCCAGCATCATCTCCGGCGACGGTGGGCGCGTGCTGGCCAGTGCCTCCACCAACGAGCGCGAGGTGCGCGAGCAGCTGAGCGCCGGTGGCGGCAACGTCGCGGCCGCGCAGGTCGTGGGCCGCCGCATCGCCGAGAAGGCGCGTGCCGCGGGCGTCGAGCAGGTCGCCTTCGACCGCTCCGGCTTCCAGTACCACGGTCGCGTCAAGGCCCTGGCCGAAGCGGCCCGCGAGGCCGGTCTGAAATTCTGAGGTTGCAATGGCCAAGATCCAAGCGAAGATGAGCCCCGAAGGCCGTGACGACGGTCTGCGGGAGAAGATGATCGCGGTGAACCGCGTCACCAAGGTGGTCAAGGGCGGCCGCATTCTGGGCTTTGCCGCGCTGGCCGTGGTCGGCGACGGCGACGGCAAGGTCGGCATGGGCAAGGGCAAGGCGCGCGAAGTGCCGGTGGCCGTGCAGAAGGCCATGGACCAGGCCCGCCGCAACATGGTGACCGTGAAGCTCAAGAACGGCACGCTGCATCACGAGGTCGAAGGCAGCCACGCGTCGTCCGACGTGTGGATGTCGCCGGCCCCGGCCGGTACCGGCATCATCGCCGGCGGCCCGATGCGCGCGATTTTCGAGGTCGTGGGCATCACCGACGTGGTGGCCAAGAGCCATGGCTCGACCAACCCGTACAACATGGTTCGCGCCACGCTGGACGGACTGACCCGGGCCAACACCCCGGCCGAGGTCGCGATGAAGCGCGGCAAGAGTGTCGAGGACATCCTCGGCTGAGGAGGGCGCAAGACATGGAACAGAACAAGCAAGTCAAGGTCAAGCTGGTGCGCAGCATCATCGGCACCCGCGAGGACCATCGCGCCACCGTGCGCGGCCTGGGCCTGCGCCGTCTGAACGACGAGCGCGTGCTGGAAGACACGGCCGCCGTGCGTGGAATGATCCGCAAGGTCGACTATCTGGTCCGCGTGATCGGCTAATCCACGACAGACCCATCATGGAACTCAATACTCTCTCCCCGGCCGAAGGCTCCAAGCACCGCAACAAGCGCGTCGGCCGCGGCATGGGCAGCGGCCTGGGCAAGACCGCCGGGCGCGGCCACAAGGGCCAGAAGTCCCGTTCCGGCGGCTTCCACAAGGTCGGTTTCGAAGGCGGCCAGATGCCGCTGCAGCGTCGTCTGCCCAAGCGCGGCTTCAAGTCGCCCACGGCGGACCTGAAGGCCCAGGTACGCCTGTCGGAGCTGGCCAAGGTGGCCGGCGAGCAGGTCGACCTGCTGAGCCTGAAGGCTGCAGGGCTGGTCTCGCAGCAGGCCCGCCAGGTCAAGATCTTCGCCTCCGGCAAGGTCGAGCGCGCCTTCGTGATCGACGGCGTGGCGGTCACCCGCGGCGCGCGCGCGGCCATCGAGGCCGCCGGCGGACGCATCGTCGAAGCCCAGGCGCAGGCCTGAGCGGACGCGGAGCTATCGGCATGGCACAGGCACCGAAAGCACTCGGCGGCGGAAAGTACGGCGACTTGAGCAAGCGCCTGTTCTTCCTGCTGGGCGCGCTCGTGGTCTACCGGATCGGGGCGCATATCCCCGTTCCGGGCATCAACCCCGAGCAGCTGCAGAAGTTGTTCCAGAACAACTCGGGGGGCATCCTCGGCCTGTTCAACATGTTCTCGGGCGGCGCGCTGTCGCGCTTCACCGTGTTCGCGCTGGGCATCATGCCCTACATCTCGGCGTCGATCATCATGCAGTTGATGACCTACGTACTGCCGTCGATGGAGGCGCTGAAGAAGGAAGGCCAGTCCGGCCAGCGCAAGATCACCCAGTACACGCGCTACCTGACCCTGTTCCTGGCGATCTTCCAGTCGCTGGGCATCTCGGTGGCGCTGAGCTCGACGCAGGACCTGGTGCTGAACCCGGGGCTGGGCTTCAGGCTCACCGCGGTCGTCAGTCTGACCGCCGGGACCATGTTCCTGATGTGGCTGGGCGAGCAGATCACCGAGCGCGGCCTGGGCAACGGCATCTCGATCATCATCTTCGCCGGCATCGCCAGCGGGTTGCCCACCGCGCTCGGCGGGCTGCTCGAGCTGGTGCGCACCGGCGCGATGAGCATCCTGGTGGCTCTGTTCGTGCTGGCCATCGTGATCGCGGTCACCTATTTCGTGGTGTTCGTCGAACGCGGGCAGCGCAAGATCCTGGTGAACTATGCGCGCAGGCAGGTCGGCAACCGGGTGTACGGCGGCCAGTCCTCGCACCTGCCGCTGAAGCTGAACATGTCGGGCGTGATTCCGCCGATCTTCGCCTCGTCGATCATCCTGCTGCCGGCCACGGTGGCGAACTGGTTCGGCACGGGCACCAGCGGCAACTGGCTCAAGGACATCGCCGGCCTGCTGTCGCCGGGCCAGCCGATCTACGTCGCGCTGTACGCGGGTGCCATCATCTTCTTCACGTTCTTCTACACGGCGCTGGTGTTCAACAGCCGTGAGACCGCGGACAACCTGAAGAAGAGCAACGCCTTCATCCCCGGGATCCGCCCCGGCGAGCAGACCGCGCGCTACATCGACAAGATCCTGATGCGCCTGACACTCGTGGGAGCCCTGTACATCACGCTGGTGTGCCTGCTGCCCGAGTTCCTGGTGCTGAAATACAATGTTCCGTTCAATTTCGGCGGGACGTCCCTGCTGATCATCGTCGTCGTCACCATGGATTTCATGGCACAGGTCCAGGCCTACGCCATGTCGCACCAGTACGATGCGCTGCTCAAGCGGTCCAACTTCAAGGGCGGCATGACATTGCGTTGAGTTTTCCCGATGCGCCGAGGCGCCCGTGTCCAAGGACGATGCCATACAGATGCAGGGGGAGGTTCTGGAGAATCTTCCCAATGCAACCTTCCGCGTGAAGCTGGAGAACGGGCATTTGGTTCTGGGACATATATCCGGCAAGATGCGCATGCATTACATCCGCATCCTGCCGGGCGACAAGGTAACGGTAGAGCTGACGCCCTACGATTTGACGCGTGCGCGGATCATATTCCGCGCCAGATAAAAGAGGTAAACGATGAAAGTCAGTGCGTCCATCAAGAAAATGTGCAGGAACTGCAAGATCATTCGCCGTCACGGCGTGGTCCGCGTGATCTGCGTCGACCCGCGCCACAAGCAGCGTCAGGGTTGAGCGGCCTTCATTGAATCGAGGATTTCCATGGCCCGTATCGCTGGTATCAACATTCCGCCGCATCAGCACGCAGAAATCGGTCTGACTGCGATCTATGGCATCGGCCGCACGACCGCGCGCAAGATCTGCGAAGCGGCCGGCGTCGCGTACTCGACCAAGGTGAAGGACATCACCGACACCGAGCTCGAGCGCATTCGCGAGCAGGTCGGGCATTTCGTGATCGAGGGTGATCTGCGTCGCGAGGTGTCGATCAACATCAAGCGCCTGATGGACCTCGGCTGCTACCGCGGCATGCGTCATCGCCGCGGCCTGCCGGTGCGCGGCCAGCGTACCCGCACCAACGCCCGCACCCGCAAGGGACCGCGCAAGGGCGCCGCCGCGCTGAAGAAATAAGCTTTCAAGGACCAAGTCATGGCAAAAGGCTCCACCACCGGTTCGGCGCAGCGAGCGCGCAAGAAGGTCCGCAAGAACGTTGCGGACGGCATTGCGCACGTGCACGCGTCGTTCAACAACACCATCATCACCATCACCGATCGCCAGGGCAACGCTCTGTCGTGGGCTTCGTCGGGCGGCCAGGGCTTCAAGGGCTCCCGCAAGTCGACCCCGTTCGCGGCCCAGGTCGCGGCCGAGAACGCCGGTCGCCAGGCCATCGAGTGCGGCATCAAGCAGCTCGAAGTGCGCATCAAGGGGCCCGGCCCCGGCCGTGAGTCGGCCGTGCGCGCGCTCAACGGCCTGGGCATCAAGGTGATGCAGATCGCCGACGTGACCCCGGTGCCGCACAACGGCTGCCGTCCGCCCAAGCGTCGTCGTATCTGAGGCATCGTCCTCATCGAGTCCGCGCCGCGCGAGCGGCGCCAAGCCCACTGCCTGTGCCCTCCGGGCGCAGGCTCCCGCGGCGGATCTGACGGCCGCGGCAGCAACATCGAAGGAACCATCAAGTGGCACGCTATCTCGGCCCCAAGGCCAAACTCTCGCGTCGCGAAGGCGCAGACCTGTTTCTCAAGAGCGCACGTCGCGGCATCGAGTCCAAGGCCAAGTTCGACACCAAGCCCGGCCAGCACGGCCGCACCTCGGGTTCGCGCCAGTCCGACTACGCCACCCAGCTGCGCGAGAAGCAGAAGGTCAAGCGCATGTACGGCGTGCTGGAAAAGCAGTTCCGCCGCACCTACGAGAAGGCGCAGAGCCTGCGCGGCAACACCGGCACGCACCTGATGAGCCTGCTTGAGTCGCGCCTCGACAACGTGGTGTACCGCGCCGGTTTCGCGTCCACCCGCGCCGAAGCCCGCCAGCTGGTCAGTCACCGCGCCATCCTGCTGGACGGCCAGGTCACCGACATCCCGTCCGCCGGCGTGAAGCCCGGCCAGACCATCTCGGTGCGCGACAAGGCGAAGAAGCAGCTGCGCATCGCCGATGCGCTCAAGCTGGCCGAGGGCAACGGCTTTCCCGCGTGGATGCAGGTCGATGCGTCGAAGATGGCCGCCGTGTTCAAGAAGACTCCCGACCGCGACGAGTTCGGCAGCGACATCAACGAGTCGCTGATCATCGAACTGTATTCGCGTTGATTCGTGACCGCGGCACGCTGGTGCCGCGGCATCGTCCGGCGGGCTAGTTGCCCGCCTTTCAGCCTTATCCGCGTAACGAGCGGAGGGTATTGAAGGAATCCTGATGCAAACCGCACTGCTGCGTCCCAAGTCCATCCAGGTCGAAAGCCTCGGCGCCCTGCGCGCGAAGGTCACGCTCGAGCCCTTCGAGCGCGGCTACGGCCACACCCTGGGCAACGCGCTGCGTCGCGTGCTGCTGTCCTCGCTGGTGGGCTACGCGCCCACCGAGGTCAGCATCAACGGCGTGCTGCACGAGTACTCGGTGGTCGACGGCCTGCAGGAGGACGTGATCGCCGTGCTGCTGAACCTCAAGGGCGTGGTGTTCAAGCTCCACAACCGCGACGAGGTGACGCTGTCGCTGCGCAAGGAAGGCGAGGGCGTGGTCACCGCCGCCGACATCCAGACCCCGCACGACGTCGAGATCGTCAACCCCGAGCATGTGATCGCCCACCTGTCGCAACAGGGCAAGCTGGACATGCAGATCAAGGTCGAGAAGGGCCGCGGCTACGTGCCGGGCAACCTGCGTCGCTATGCCGACGAGGGCGGCAAGACCATCGGGCGCATCGTGCTCGACGCCTCCTTCTCGCCGGTGCGCCGTGTCAGCTACGCGGTGGAGAACGCCCGCGTGGAGCAGCGCACCGACCTCGACAAGCTGGTGATGGACATCGAGACCAACGGCTCGATCAGCGCCGAAGAGGCCATCCGCACCTCGGCGCGCATCCTGGTGGAGCAGCTGTCGGTGTTCGCCAGCCTGGAAGGTGCCGAGAAGTCGCTGGAAGCCGCCGGCTCGGCCAGCGCCCAGCAGTTCGACCCGATCCTGCTGCGTCCGGTGGACGATCTGGAACTGACGGTGCGTTCGGCCAACTGCCTCAAGGCCGAGAACATCTATTACATCGGCGACCTCATCCAGCGCAGCGAGACCGAGCTGCTGAAGACGCCGAACCTGGGGCGCAAGTCGCTCAACGAAATCAAGGAAGTGCTGGCCGCTCGCGGCCTGACCCTGGGGATGAAGCTCGAGAGCTGGCCGCCCGCCGAGCTCGACGGGCGCAACCCCTGATAACGGGGCCGGTACCTGATACGGCCGGCCCGAGAACCCCTGCAAAAGGACTTTCACCATGCGTCACGGAAACGGACTGCGCAAACTCAACCGTACCTCGAGCCACCGGCTCGCCATGCTGCGCAACATGGCCAACTCGCTGATCGAGCACGAGGCGATCAAGACCACCGTGCCCAAGGCCAAGGAACTGCGCCGCGTGGTCGAGCCGCTGATCACCCTGGGCAAGAAGCCGAGCCTGGCCAATCGTCGCCTGGCCTTCGACCGCCTGCGCGATCGTGAATCCGTGGTCAAACTGTTCGGCGAACTGGGCGAGCGCTATCGCAACCGTCCGGGCGGCTATACCCGCATCCTGAAGTTCGGCTACCGCGTCGGCGACAATGCGCCGATGGCGCTGGTGGAACTGGTGGATCGTCCGGAGCCGGCCGCGGCCGAGGACAAGGCCGCCGAGTAATCCGCCGCCCACGCACGGCGCGCCGCATCCCGCAGGGCGGGGTGGGCGCGCCGTTTGCATTTCCGATCCGCCGTCCCGAGATCCCCGATCGTGCAGACCCTGCTGGCTGAGCATGTTCCGACCCGCGAGGCGGTCGCGCCCTTGCTGAGGGTGCGCGGCCTGGTCAAGCGCTACGGCGGCGCCGAGGTGGTGCGCGAGCTGGACCTGGACATCCTGCCCGGCCAGTGTCACGGCATCATCGGCCCCAACGGCGCCGGCAAGACGACCACCATACGGCTGTGCCTGGGCCTGGCCGCGCCGGATGCCGGTCGCATCGAGCTCATGGGCCTGCCCGTGCCCTCGGAGGCTGCGCGCGCGCGCATGCGCGTGGGCGTGGTGACCCAGTTCGACAGCCTCGACCCCGACTTCACGGTGCGCGAGAACCTGATGGTCTACGCGCGCTATTTCGGCATGAGCGACGCGCAGACCCGCCAGCGCATCCCCACGCTGCTGCAATTCGCCGCGCTGGAGCACAAGGCCGACGCGCGCATCCAGGAACTGTCGGGCGGCATGAAGCGACGCCTGAGCCTGGCGCGCGCGCTGATCCACGACCCCGCGCTGATCTTCCTCGACGAGCCCACCACCGGGCTCGATCCGCAGGCCCGCCACCTGATCTGGGACCGGCTCAAGAGCCTGCTGGCGCAGGGCAAGTCGATCCTGCTGACCACCCACTTCATGGACGAGGCCGAACGCCTGTGCGCGCGCGTGCTGGTGCTGGACCACGGCCGCCGGCTCGACGAGGACACCCCGCTGGCGCTCATCCAGCGCCATGTCGAGCCGCGCGTGATCGAGGTCTACGGAGCGCTGGTCGACCGGGCGCAGGAACTGGCCACGCCCCTTGCCGAGCGCGCGGAGCGCAGCGGCGATACGCTGTTCGCCTATACGCACGCGCCGGATGCCGTGCTCGACGCCCTGCAGGTGCTGGGCGACGGCGTGCGCGTGCTGCATCGCCCCGCCAACCTCGAGGACGTGTTCCTCAAGCTCACCGGGCGTCAGTTGCGCGACTGAGCGCCCGCGAACCCAGGCGTCCCGCCGCTTTCCGCCACGCACCCCGCCCACCATGTCCCAACCGGCCTCGCTTCCCCACGCATCGCTGCCTGGCGCGTCGTCGCTGCCGCGCTGGCGCTTCGTGCCCGTGTGGCGGCGCAACGCGCTGGTGTGGCGCAAGCTCGCGCTGGCCAGCCTGATCGGCAACGTGGCCGAGCCGCTGCTCACGCTGGCCGCCTTCGGCTGGGGCGTGGGCTCGCTGGTCGGTCATGTGGATGGCGTGCCCTACATCCTGTTCCTCGCCTCGGGCAGCGTGTGCATGGGGGTGATGAACGCAGCCAGTTTCGAGGCCACCTATTCCAGCTTCTCTCGCATGCACGTGCAACGCACCTGGGACGCCATCCTGCTCACGCCCACCGGGCTGGGCGACGTGCTGCTGGGCGAACTGGCCTGGGCGGCCACCAAGGCGCTGATGAGCGGAAGCGCGCTGCTGCTGGTCGTGGCGCTGCTGGGCATCAGCCGCGCGCCCACCTTGCTGCTGGTGCTGCCGATGCTGGCGCTGGTGGCGGCCGTGTTCGCCGCGCTGTCCCTGGTGGTCAACGCGCTGGCGCGTTCCTACGACTTCTTCACCTACTACCTGACCCTGGCGCTGACCCCGATGGCCTTCCTGTCGGGCATTTTCTTTCCCTTGACGGCCATGCCGCCCTGGCTGCAGAAATTCGCGCAGATTCTGCCGCTGCAGGCCGCCGTGCAACTCGTGCGCCCGCTGTTCCTGGGCGGATTCGATGCGCGCTGGCCCCTGCACCTGGCCTTGCTGCTGCTGTATCTGGGGCTGGGCTGGTGGCTGGCGCTGGCGCTGACCCGCCGGCGCTTCCGCGCCTGAGCAGCGTGCAGGAAACGCGGCTCAGGAGCACCATGGGAAGGTATTGGTGCCACAATATCAACTTCGACTGATATAGAGCCGCCCGCGATGTTCCCGTTCCGCGTTCCCCCCGCCGTGGCCCGCTGGCTGGCCGGCGCGCTGGCCTTGTTCGCCGTCGCCGGCGCGCAGGCCCAGCAAGGCCAGTTCCTGCCGCCCGATCAGGCCTTTCGGCTGTCGGTGCCGGTGCCATCGGCGAACACCGTGCAGCTGCGCTTCGACATCGCCAAGGGCTACTACCTCTACCAGGAACGCTTCCACTTCGTCTCGGAAACCCCGGGCGTACGCCTGGGGGCGCCCGATTTTCCGCCGGCGCATCGCAAGTTCGACCCCAACCTGGGGCACGTCGTCGCCCATTACCGCGACCAGGTGGTGGTGCCCCTGCCCGTGCAGGCCGCCCCCGCGAAATTCGCGCTCAAAGTGACCTACCAGGGCTGCTCCGACCAGGGCCTGTGCTACCCGCCCATCGACAAGGTGGTCGAGGTCAGCCTGAAGGCCTTCGGCGGCAACGGCACCGCGGGCGTGCAGGGCGAGGAGCAGGCCGCATCGTCGGCCCTTGGCAAGCTGCTGGGTGCGCTGGGTGGCAGCCGATCCACGACCTCGGCGGACACGGCGCCGCCGGCACCGGCACCGGTGGAGGCAGGTTCCACGGCGTCCGTCTCGTCCGCGCCGGCGACGCCCGCGTCGGCGGCGTCGGTCGCATCGCCGACCGGCCCCGCGGCGGCCGCCGCACCGGCCCAGGCGGCGCCGTCCGGCGAGACCTCGCGCATCGCCCGGGTGCTGGGAGCCGGCAACCTGTGGGCCATCGCGCTGCTGTTCGTGCCCCTGGGCCTGCTGCTGTCCTTCACGCCCTGCGTGCTGCCGATGGTGCCCATCCTGTCGAGCATCATCGTCGGCGGCGGCACCGGCGACCACCAGGTCTCGCGTTGGCGCGGCGTGGCGCTGGCCGCCGTCTATTCCCTGGGCATGGCGCTGGTCTACACCGCCTTCGGCGTGGCCGCCGGGCTGCTCGGCCACGGGCTGGCCGCCGCGCTGCAGAACCCCTGGGTGCTCGGGGTGTTCGCGGCGCTGCTGGTGCTGCTGTCGCTGTCCATGTTCGGCTTCTATGAACTGCAGATGCCGAGTGCCATCCAGAGCCGGCTCAGCCGGGGCTCCAGCGCGTTGCCCGGCGGTCACGCGCTGGGGGTATTCGTGATGGGCGGCATCTCCGCGCTGATCGTCGGCCCCTGCGTGGCGGCGCCGCTGGCCGGCGCGCTGCTGTACATCAGCCAGACCGGCAACGCCGTGATCGGAGGCGTGGCGCTGTTCTCCCTGGCCGCCGGCATGAGCGTGCCGCTGCTTGCGGTCGGCGCCGGAGCCTCCGCGCTGCTGCCCCACGCCGGGCGCTGGATGGACGCCGTCAAGGCCCTGTTCGGCGTGCTGCTGCTGGCCACCGCCCTGTACATGCTCGCCGGGGTGCTGCCGGCCTGGACGCAGATGCTGGCCTGGGCCGCGCTGCTCATCGTCAGCGCCAGCTTCCTGCACGTGTTCGACCGCCTGCCCGACGGCGCCTCCGGCTGGATGCGCCTGTGGAAGGGCCTGGGCGTGGTGCTGGCGCTGGCCGGCGCCATGCTGGTGGTGGGCGTGGCTTCGGGCGGGCGCAGCGTGCTGCAACCCCTGCAGGGCCTGATGGCAGGCCCGTCGCTGGCGCAGGCGGGCGCCGCCGATCTGCGCTTCGCGCCGGTGGACTCGAACGCCCAGCTGGACACGACCCTGGCCCAGGCGCGCGGCACCGTGATGCTGGATTTCTGGGCCGACTGGTGCGTGTCCTGCAAGGAAATGGACAACTTCACCTTCACCGACCCGCAGGTTCGCGCCCGCCTGCAGCGCCTGCACCTGCTGCGCGCCGACGTCACCGCCAACAATGCCGCCGACCAGGCGCTGCTCAAGCGCTTCCAGCTGTTCGGCCCGCCGGGCATCATCTTTTTCCGTGACGGCCGCGAGGTCGGGCGCGTGGTGGGCGACGAAAACGCCCAGGCCTTCCTGCGCTCCCTCGACCGCGTGGGGGCCTGAGCCCCCGCTCGGCGCCGGCCCTTCAGGCCGGTGCCACCTCCACCAGGCAGTCGTAGAAACATGGCCCGCCGCCCAGGTCGGTGAGCTGCTGGTGGGTCAGGTCGTTCACGCTGCGTCCGTCCGGCGAGAGCTTGCGCCACCACAGCCCGAGCGTGATCACCTGGCCCTCGCGGGTGTCCTCGCTGATGCGGCAGGCCGCGCGCATTTCTCCGCGGTCGTTGAAGCAGCGCAGCTCCTGGCCCTCCCGCAGGCCGCGCGCGGCGGCGTCGACCGGGTGCACCAGTAACTGCGGGCCGGTCTCGCCCGCGCGCAGCGACTCCACGTTGACGAAACTGGAGTTGAGGAAATTGCGCGCCGGCGGCGACAGCAGGGCCAGCGGGTAACGCGCGGCCAGCTCCGGCCGGGTCTGCGCGCACTCGTAGGGCAGGATCACCTGCGGCAAGGGGTCGCGCCCGGCCTGCTCGTCGGGCGGATAGGCCAACTGGCAACGCCCGCTGGGGGTCGGGAAACCGCCCTCGGCGAACGGCGCGTCGGGCACCGCCAGCTTGCCCCAGCCCCGGCTGCGCAGCGTGGCGAAGTCCAGCCCGGCGTTGCGCGGATCCACCGCAAGCGCCTGCGCGGCGATGGTCTCGTCGCTGTCGCCGAAGCAGGCTTCGTCGAAGCCCATGCGCGCGGCCAGGGCGCGGAAGATCTCCGCGTTCGGGCGCGCCTGCCCCAGGGGCGCGATGGCCGGCTCGTTGGCCACCCAGTAGCGGTGCCCGTAGGACTTGAGCACATCCAGGTGCTCCAGTTGCGTGGTGGCCGGCAGCACGTAGTCCGCATGGTCGGCCGTGTCGGTGCGGAAGTGTTCCAGCACCACCGTGAACAGATCGTCGCGCCGCAGGCCTCGCAGCACCTTGGCCGACTCGGGAGCCACCACCGCCGGGTTGCTGTTGTAGACCACCAGCGCCTCGATTCGCGGGCCGAAGTCGCCGCCTCCCGGGTGCAGCAGCGCGTCCCCGATGGTCGACATGTTGATGGTGCGCGGGCGCCGCGCGCCCAGCAGGTCGGGGCGCTCCAGCGCCTCGCGCGCCACCGCGAAATGCCCCGAGCTCGACAGCAGCAGGCCTCCCGCCGGCTCGCGCCAGGCGCCGGTCAGCGCCGGCAGGCAGGCGATGGCCCGCACCGCGTTGCCGCCGCCGCGCACCCGTTGCAGACCGTAGTTGACCCGGATGCCGGCCGCGCGCGTGCCACCCAGCAGGCGTGCCAGCTCGCGCACCTGCTGCGGCTCCAGGCCGCAGACCTCGGCGGCGCGCTCGGCGCTCCATTGCAGCGCCCGCTCGCGCAAGGCCTCGAAACCCAGGGTGTGGCGCTGGATGTAGTCGTGGTCCAGCCAGTCGTTGCGCACCAGCTCGCCCATCACGCCCCAGGCCAGCGCGGCATCGGTGCCCGGGCGCAGTTGCAGGTGCAGATGGCAGCGCTTGGCCGTGTCGTTGCGCCACGGGTCGATGCACACCAGCGTCGCGCCCGCGCGCTTGGCCTGTTGCGCGAGAGACCAGAAGTGCAGGTTGCTGGTGATGCTGTTGCTGCCCCAGATGACGATCAGGCGACTGTGCGCGAACTGCTCCACGTCCATGCCCACGAGGCCGCCCAGCACCTGGCGCAGCCCCTCGGCGCCGGCACTGGCGCAGATGGTGCGGTCGAGCAGGCTGGCGCCCAGGCGGTGGAAAAAGCGCGCGGCCATGGATTCGCCCTGCACGAAGCCCATGGTGCCGGCGTAGCTGTAGGGCAGGATGGATTCGGGGTCGCTCTCGGCCAGCGCGCGCAGGCGCGCGGAGATGTCGTCCAGCGCATCGTCCCAGGACACCGTCTCGAACTGACCGCTGCCCTTGGGACCGCTGCGGCGCAGCGGCTGCAGCACGCGCTCGGGGTGGTAGGTCCGCTCCAGGTAGCGCGACACCTTGGTGCACAGCGCGCCGGCGGTGGTCGGATGATCCGGATCCCCGCGTACCTGCACCGCCACGCCGTCGCGTACCCCCACCAGCATCGCGCAGGTGTCGGGGCAGTCGTGCGGGCAGGCGGCGCGCACTGTGCGCAGGCCGGCGTCGCCCCCGATCGGCGACCGGGATTCGGTGGAGCCCGCGGGGCGCGTGGAGATGGTGGACATGATGGGTGCAGTCTAGGGCCTGTTCTCGCCGAAGACACGGGGCGTACACGATGCCTGCCGCGCGCGCTTGCGCGACAATCGGGAAAGCCCGGGCCGCCGCGGTCCGGAGTCCCGAGGTGGCTGGACATGCAGATCATCGATTCCATCGTCGCGGAGGCGGCACTTTTTCGACAAATTCGCCGGGATATTCACGCACATCCGGAACTTTGTTTCGAGGAGCACAGGACCTCGGACAAGATCGCCCAGCAGTTGCAGGACTGGGGCATCGAGGTGCACCGCGGGCTCGGGCGCACCGGCGTGGTCGGCGTCATCCAGGGGCGCCAATCCGGCAAGCGCTCGATCGGCCTGCGCGCCGACATCGACGCGCTGCCGGTGACCGAGAAGAACACCTTCGATCACGCCAGCCGGCACCCCGGGCGGATGCACGCCTGCGGGCACGATGGCCATACCGCGATGCTGCTGGCCGCCGCGCGCCACCTGAGCCGGGAGCGGGATTTTCCCGGTCGCGTGGTGTGCATTTTCCAGCCCGCCGAGGAAGGCGGAGGCGGGGCCCGTGAGATGCTGCGCGACGGCCTGTTCGAGCGCTTTCCCGTGGACGCCGTGTTCGCCATGCACAACTGGCCGGGCATCGAGGCCGGCAAGTTCGCCGTGAACACCGGCCCGGTGATGGCGTCGAGCAACGAGTTCCGCATCGTCGTCCGGGGCAAGGGCTCGCACGCGGCCATGCCCCACCTGGGGCTGGACCCGGTGCCGGTGGCCTGCCAGATCGTGCTGGCGCTGCAAAGCGTGGTCAGCCGCAACAAGAACCCCCTGGAGGCCGGCGTGGTCTCGGTGACCATGGTGCACGGCGGCGAGGCCACCAACGTCATTCCCGACAGCGTGGAACTGCAGGGCACGGTGCGCACCTTCAGCACCGCGCTGCTCGACATGATCGAGGCCAACATGCAGCGCATCGCCACCCACACCGCGCAGGCCTTCGGGCTGAGCTGCGACTTCGAGTTCTCGCGCAACTACCCGCCCACGGTCAACCACGCCGGGCCCACCGAATTCGCGCGCCGCGTGCTGCTCGAACTGGTGGGCGAGCAGGGGGTGCTGAGCTTCGAGCCCTCGATGGGCGCGGAGGACTTCTCCTACATGCTGCAGCAATGCCCGGGCTCCTACGTGATCATCGGCAACGGCGCGGGCGACCACCGCATGCCGGGCCATGGCGCCGGCCCCTGCACCCTGCACAACGCCAGCTACGACTTCAACGACGAGATCCTGCCCCTGGGCGCCAGCTTCTGGGTGCACCTGGTGCGGCGCTGGTTGGCGCAGGAACCGGGCGCCTGAGCGGAGTC
>JAKBNS010000101.1 GCA_021830925.1 Pseudomonadota bacterium
GGGTATACGGTCGGGGGAATCCGGCAACGCCTCACGCTGCTGGCGCCGGCTCCATGGGCGCCCGCTTCACCTTGATCCGCCTTCCCGCCTTGCGAGCCTGCCATAGGTCATAGCCGGCCTGGCGCTCGATCCAGAGCTCGGCCCGACCGCCGCGATCGGCGCCCAGCCAGGCCTCGATGCGCAGCGCCATCTCGGGCGAGATGCTTGTGCGGCCGTTCAGTACCCGCGACAACGTGACGCGAGTCACCCCCAACTGCCCGGCCGCCTCGGTCACGGACAGCCCGAGCGCTGGTAGCACGTCGTCACGCAGGGTCAGCCCCGGATGAGGAGGGTTGTGCATGCGGGTCATCGTGATGGCTCCTGGTTCGATGAGGGCAACGCGTTCAGTGATAGTCCTGGTAGTCGACGAGGATCGCGTCCTGCCCGTCGAAGGTGAAGGTCAGGCGCCAGTTGCCGTTGACCCACACCGACCAGTGATCCGTCAGATGGCCGCTGAGGCGGTGCAGCCGCCAGCCCGGCACATTCATGTCGCCGGCCGATTTCACCTTGTCCAGTTGGTCGAGCAGGTTGCCGAGCCGCGGCGCATGCCGGGGCTGGATGCCGGCCTTGCTGCCGCTCTCGAAGAACGCCTGCAGACCCCTGTGACGGAACGTCTTGATCACGCTCTCGACTGTATCACGCAACTTTACGCGATACCACGATCAAGACCTTGCGCACTGTGCATCATCGGGCCCGCGACCCAGAAGTTGAGCTTCTCGGGGTGCGTGGTCCCGACGTCATCGATCGTGGTGCCGAACATGCGGCTGTCGTCGCCGCCCATCGCGTCGCGCCAGGCCTGGGCCACTTGCTCGCCGCCGCTGCGACCGGCGAACACATGCAGGGTCATCGAGCGCGGAGCAAGATCGACGCGCGACCCGCTCATCGACTGACCGTCGGTCACGCGGCCGTCGACAGCGCTGAAGGCCATCGACTCGACACCCTACCCGAACCGCAATACGAGTTCGTTGTCGCGTTCGGTGGCCTGCAGCCCGTCGCCCTGGCTTCTGCCAGGACCCCGGCGGGGTCATGAAGTTCCCGGCGAGCTTCGCACAATTCCCGCAGCGCAACCCCGGCCTCCGATGCGCGACGGGCGACGCCTTCGCTTGCGCCGGCGAGGAGGCGCCGCCGCGTTCAGCGCGCGGCCGAGGCCGCGCCGGACGCCGGGCCCGCACCCAGCACCCGGAAATCCACCGGGCCGAGCTCGCGCGGGGCCTCGGCCCCACGCAGCCACACGCGCGCCTGCAGGCGATGCGCTCCGGCGGTGATGCGCCAGTCCATGGAATCGCCGCCGCCTGGCAGGTCGCGGCCGTCGAGCAGCCATTCGACGCGGCGCGGCACCGACCCGGCGAGGTCGATGGCGAAGCGGTAGACCTGGGCCTGGCGCGGCAGGCGCGGGTCCAGCGCCAGGGTCTCGCCGGGCAGCGGGCGCGCGATGGCCGGCGTGGGCGTCCGCGCCGGCGCCGCGACCGACGCTCCGGGCAGGCGCCAGTCCTCGCGCCGCACGCAGGGCGGCGGGCCGATCCACTCGCAGGTGGGCACCAGGCGCAGCCGCGCGTCCTGCCACAGCCCGGCGTAGGGCGCATCGCGCCGCAGGCGCGCGAAGATCTCGCGCAGCACCGGCGCCGGGCCGCTCGATCCGGTCAGGCCGTCGGTGGAGCCGCCGGCCAGGCGCCCCATCCACACGCCCACCGTGTAGCGACTGTCGAAGCCCACGGTCCAGGTGTCGCGGTAATCGCTGGACGTGCCGGTTTTCACCGCGGTCGGGTACGGCAGGTCGAGCACGCTGTCGGCGCCGAACTCGGCGGCGCGCGCATCGGGGTCGGACAGGATGCTGGCCAGCACCGAGCTGACCTCGGGCGACAGCAGCGGCACCGGCTGCGGCCGCGGCAGGCCGGCCAGCACGTGCAGCGGCAGCCAGCGGCCCCGTCGCGCGAGCGTGGCGTAGCCCTGCACCAGTTCATACAGGCTGACCGCGCCATCGCCCAGCACGATGGCCGGGCCGTAGTAGTCGGCGCCGCGTCGCAGGCTGCGAAAACCCAGTTGCTGCAGCAGGTCGACGATGGGGCCGATGCCCACCGCCTGCGCGGTGCGCACGGCCGGAATGTTCAGGGAGTTCGCCAGCGCGTAGCGCAGGCTGACCCGTCCGTAATGGCGCCCGCTGTAGTTGCGGTAGCGATGCACGCCCGGGCCGACGGTCTCGGCCAGCGGCGTGTCGAGCAGGAGCGTGTCGGGCTGCCAGCCCAGGTCCTGCATCGCCAGACCGTAGACGAAGGGCTTGAGGGTCGAGCCGGGCTGGCGCGGGCTGAGCACCGGATCGAGGGCGAACGACCCGTCCTGCGGCGCCACGGCCCAGGCCAGCACCGCGCCGCTGCGGTTGTCCACGACCAGTGCGGCGGCGTTGGCCACGCCGCGCGCGGCCAGCAGGCGCCGGCGCCGGGTCAGCGCGTCCTGCACGAAGCGCTGCAGCGGCGCATCCAGCGTGGTGCGCTGGATGGGGGCGTCGCGTCCCAGCGCGCGGGCGCGCGATGCGGCGTGCACCACGAAGGCGCCCGCATCGAGCGCCAGGGTCTGCCGCCCCGGGGTGATCGGAGCTTGCCGCGCCGCATCGGCCTGGACCGCGGAGAGGGTCCCCGCGGCCTGCATGCGCCCGGCCAGCTGGTCCACCGCCCGGCGCAGCGCCCGGGGGTGCCGGCGCGGGTCGTAGCGGCTCGGCGAACGCACCAGCACGGCCAGCGCGAGCTGCTCGGCCGGATCCAGCGCCCCGGGATCGCGCCCGAAGTAGTAGCGAGCCGCCTGCACCACGCCACGGCGGCGCGCGCCATAAGGCACCTGGTTGAGGTAGAACTCCAGCACCTGCGCATGGCCGAAGCGGCGCAGCAGGCGCGCGGCATCGATACCGGCCATCCAGTGGCTCCAGTAGCCGCGCGGGCGGGGGTCCAGGATGCGCACCACCTGCTCGCCGATGGTGCTGGCCCCGCGCACCACGTGGCCGGCGCGCAGGTTGTCCCACAGCGCGTCGAAGCGCGCGACCCAGTCCGCGCCGCCGTGCCGCCAGAATCGCTTGTCCTCGGAACTGACGAAGGCCTGGCGCAGCAGCGGCGGCACCTGCCACAGCGGCAGGGTCGCGTTGGCGTTGAGGGTGCCGCGGTAGCTGTAGCTCAGGGGCGTGCCGTCGGCGGCGAGGAACTGCGGCGCGACCGCCGCGGCCGGCGGTCGCAGCGAGACCGGAAGGGCCATGCGCGAGCGCCAGGTGGCCACGCCCAGCAGCACCCCGGCGGCAGCCGCCACGGCCACGGCGGCGCCCAGGCCGCGACGCTGGCGCGGGCTCATCGCGAGCCGCGCAGGCCCACGTCCACGGTGCGCGATGCGCCGCGCCCGAACACATCGGGTTGGTAGATCTCGCGCACCGTCGGCGCCGGCGCGAGGAAGCGTCCCGGCGCGATCACCTGCGCCGCGTAGACCAGGCGGTAATGCCCGGCCGGCAGGGTGTCGGCGTAGAAGCGCACGGCGTCGAAGGCGGTCTCGCGGTGGTAGAAGCCGCCGGTGACCATGGACATGTCGGGCCAGGCCCCGGCGTCGAACATCAGCACCGAACGCCCCGCCAGCTCCGCCGGGCTGGTGTCCATCGCCGTGGCCAATTGCCGGTTCACCGCCTCGAAGCCCCCGGGCAGCGGATCGCTGACCACCACGTAATGGCGCTCGGTGGGGGCGTCGACGTCGAGCTCCACGCGCACCACGTCGCCGCGCATCAACTGCGTGCCCGGGCCCACCGGGACCCAGTTCAGCCCCCGCTGCACCGCGTAGCTGCGCCGGATGCTGAACCCGGCGTCGGCCGGCGCCAGCGCATCCGCGGGCATCGCGTAGCTCAGGCGCAGCTCGTAGTACAGGCGCCCCTGCCCGCCGTGGGCGATGCCCAGCGTCGCCGCCCGGCCCGCCGGCGGCGCCGGCAGCTGCAGGGAAACGGCCGCGGAGGCGCGGGAATCGAAGCGCGCCTGCCGGGCCGGCGCGCCGGGCACCGTCACGCGCGCGGCCAAGTCGTGCACCGGGGGTTCGTAGGCGTCGGCGTAGTGCACGATGGCCGTGGTGCAGAACACGTTCTCCTGGCTGTTGGGCCAGCCGCCGGAATTGCGCCGGCGCGCGGTGATCCAGCGCATGGCTTTTTGCGGGGTCGATCCCAGCAGGCCCTGGTCGCCGAAGCGGCGCTTGTACAGCGCGAGCGAATCGAGCACCGCGCAGTTGTCACGCAGCGGCGTGGCCAGCAG
>JAKBNS010000197.1 GCA_021830925.1 Pseudomonadota bacterium
GAGTTCGCCGCCTTCGCCGTCGAGTGCGGCGTGGCGCGCGTCATGGTCGACCTCGAGCGCATGGGCAAACAGGAGCGTCAGGGGGGCCTGGGCACCTTCATCTCCGACCACCGCCCGGAAGACGTGGCGGCGGTGCGCGCCGCGGTGCCCGACGCGCATCTCGTGGTGCGCATCAATCCCTGGCATGCGCGCAGCGAATCGGAGGTGGAGCATGCGTTGCGCCACGGCGCCGACAGCGTGATGCTGCCCATGTTCGAGCAACCCCAGGCGCTGCGCGATTGCGCGCGGGCGCTGGGCGGCCGCGCCCGCCTGGTGGCGCTGCTCGAAACCCGCGGCGCGCTCGACACCCTGGAGCGCTGGGCGGACACCGAGGGCCTGAGCGAGATCTACGTGGGGCTCAACGACCTGCACCGGCAGCTGGGCTGCCGCTTCATGTTCGAGCCGCTGGCCGACGGCACCGTGGAGCGCGTGGCGCGGGCGGCCCTTGCCCGCGGCCTGCGCTTCGGCTTCGGCGGCATCGCCCGCCTGGACGAGGGCCTGCTGCCGGGTCGGGTGGTGCTGGCCGAGCACCTTCGCCTGGGCTCGTCCAGCGTGATTCTCTCCCGCACCTTCAACCGCGAGATGATCGAGTTCCCTCGCAGCGACTGGCGCGGCGTGTACCGCGAGCAGCTCGACCGGCTGGGGCATTGCGCATCGGTGCTGCGCACGCGCGGCGCCGAGGAAGTGGAAAGCGACCGCCTGCTGGCCTGCGACCTCATCCGCAAGGCGGCGCTGGCGTTGGGCAACGCGGGCAACTGATGCTCAAGCGGGGATTCGACCTGCTGCTGGCTGCGCTGGCGCTGGTGCTGCTGGCCCTGCCCATGCTGGCGGTGGCGCTGGCCGTGTGCCTGGACAGCGGGCGCCCGGTGGTGTTCGCCCAGGTGCGCGTGGGGCGGCACGGCCGCCTGTTCCGGCTGTACAAGTTCCGCTCCATGGTGGTCGACGCCGAGGCGCGGGGACCGCAGCGCACGGCCAGCGCCGACCCGCGCATCACCCGCGTGGGGCGCTGGCTGCGGCGCAGCAGCCTGGACGAGTTGCCCCAGCTTTTCAACGTACTGCGCGGGGACATGAGCCTGGTGGGCCCGCGCCCGGACGTGCCGGCGCAGCAGGCCGACTATCGCGCCGAGGACTGGGCACTGCGCTGCCGCGTGCGCCCGGGCATCACCGGGCTGGCGCAGGCGCTGTACCGCTCGCGCGCCACGCCCGCGCAGCGCCTGCAGGCCGATCTGGACTATGCCCGCCGTCCCAGCCTGGCGCTCGACCTGCGCATCATGGGGCTGACCGTCCTGCAACTGGTGCGCAAGAGCGGCAACTGAAGCCGCCCGGCCGGCGCCGCGACGGCCACGGGGCACCCTCGGGGCCGGCTGGGGCGACAATACGGGTTTTGCGCCCTTTCCGACCCATGTGCGGCATCTACGGCTATTTCGACCGCGCCGGCGGTGAACTCGACGCGCGCGCGCTGCAGGCCATGGATGCCTCGCTGCGCCACCGCGGTCCCGACGACACGGGCGCCTGGGGCATGCCCGGCGCCGCGATCGGCAACCGCCGGCTGTCGATCATCGACATCGCCGGCGGCCACCAACCCTTCGTGTCCGACGATGGGCGCATCGCCCTGGTGCAGAACGGGGAGATCTTCAACCACGTCGAGCTGCGGCGCGAACTGCAGCGCGAAGGCGTGCGCTTTGCCAGCGACCACAGCGACACCGAAGTGCTGCTGCGCCTGTACGAGCGCGAGGGGCTGGATTTCCTGCCCCGCCTGAACGGCATGTTCGCCTTCGCCGTGCTCGACCGGCGCGACCCCGAGCGTCCCTGCCTGCACCTGGTGCGCGACCGCATCGGCGTCAAGCCGCTGTACGTGCACGACGATGGCACGCGGGTGCTGTTCGGCTCGGAGATCAAGGCGCTGCTGGCCGCGCTGCCGTCGCGCCCGCGCCTGGACCTGGCGGCGCTGCAGCATTACCTGGCCTTCAACTACGTGCCGCCGCCGTGGACCCTGTTCGACGGCGTGCGCCACCTCGAACCCGGCTGCGTGCTCAGCGTGGACGCGCGCGGCGCGCGCCAGCGCCGCTGGTGGAACCTGGCCGAGCAGCAGCCGGCGCCGCAGGAGTTCAGCGCCTGGCAGGAACAGTTCCTGGGCCTGCTCGACGATGCGGTGAGGCTGCGCCTGCGCGCGGACGTGCCTTTCGGAGCCTTCCTGTCGGGCGGCGTGGATTCCAGCACCGTGGTGGCGCTGATGGCGCGCCACGTGCGCGAGCCGGTGCGCAGTTTCTGCATCGGCTTCGACGATCCGCGCTTCGACGAATCACCCTATGCGCGCGATGCCGCGCGGCGCTTCGGCACCGTGCACCGCGAGCGCATCGTGCAGCCGGACCTGCTCGACGCCTGGCCCGGCGCGCTGTGGCATTGCGATCAGCCGCACGGCGATGCCTCCTTCCTGCCCACGCTGGAGGTGGCGCGGCTGGCCGCGCAGGAGGTCAAGGTGGTGCTCACCGGCGACGGCGGCGACGAATTGTTCGCCGGCTACGACAAGTACGCCGCGCTGCTCGCCGACCCCGCGCTGCAGGACCTGGACGACGAGACCTTCGCGCACACCCTGGTGGAGCGCACGGGCCTGTTCGGCGCCCAGGGACGCTCGCAGTTGCTGCAGCCCTGGCTGCAGCAACGCCTGCGCGACGTGGACAGCGTGCGCGACGTGGCCTTGCCGTGGCTGCGCCAGGCGGGGCATTTCGACCGCGTGAACCAGATGCTGTTCCTGGACATGATGCTGCTGCTGCCGGGCAACAACCTGGTCAAGCCCGACCGCATGGGCATGGCGATGTCGCTGGAGGCGCGCACGCCCTTTCTCGACTGGCGCATGATGGAACTGGCGTTCCGCAGCCCTGGCACGACCAAGCTGGTGGATGGGGACAAGAAGCACTGGTTCAAGCGTGCGGTGCAGCCGCTGATCGGAGAGGAACTGGCCATGCGGCGCAAGCAGATGTTCACGGTGCCCATCGGCGAATGGTTCCGCGGGCCGCGCAAGGCCTGGCTGCACGAGCTGCTGTTCGCCGAGGACGCGCTGGCCGCGCGCCTGTTCCAGCCGGCGCAACTGCGCCGTCTGTTCGAGCAGCATGTGGACAGCAGCGCCAACCACACCCGCGAATTGCGCGCGCTGGCGGCGCTGGAAATCTGGGCGCGGCGCTTCCAGCCGGAGCTCGCCGACGCATGAACCCCACCCGACGCCTGCTGGCGGTGGCCTACGGCGGCGGCCACGTCGCCATGCTGCTCCCGGTGCTCGACGAGCTGCGCGGACGGCATCCCGACTGGGACATCCAGCTGCTGGCACTGACCACCGCCCGCCGCGCCGCGCGGGCCGTGGGCTGGGACAGCCTGGGCTACGAATCCCTGCTGCATGTGCTGGACCCGGCGGAGCGCGAGCTGGCGTTGCGCCTGGGGCAGGAACTGCAGGCCGGCAACAACCATCCCGACGTGGCGCCCTCGGAGAGCGTGGCCTACCTCGGGGTCAACGCCTGGTGCCTGCGCCGCCAGCTCGGCGAGCAGGAGGCCGCGCGGGTGCTGGCCGAGCGGGGGCGCCAGGGCTTTTACCCGCGCGAGTTCCTCGACCGCGTGCTGCGCGCCTTGCGCCCGGATCTGCTGCTGAGCACCAACTCGCCGCGCACCGAGCAGGCCGCGCTGGAGGCTGCGCGGGAGCTGGGCATTCCCAACCTGGCGATGCTGGACCTGTTCGCCCAGCCGGGCGACCCCTTCGCGGAGCGCAAGATACGGCCGGATCGCGTGTGCGTGCTGGCCGACGCCGTGCGCGACAACCTGCTGGCGGCGGGCTGGGATGAGGCGCGTATCGCGGTCACCGGGAACCCCGCCTTCGACGCGCTGCACAAGCCTGGCGCGCGCGACCAGGCCCTGGCCCTGCGCCAGCGCTGGGCGCAGCGCTGGGGACGCGATCCGGGCCAGCTGGTGCTGCTGGCCACGCAGCCCGAGGCGCAAGCCCATCCGGACTCGCCGTGGCCGGCGGGCGACGCGCTGGCGCTGGCCATGGAAGCGGCCGCCCGCGCCTGGGTGGAGCAGCGTCCCGGGGCCTCGCTGGTGGTGCGCCACCATCCGAACCACTGGCACCGTGCGCGACGCGCCGCGGACACCGCGCAGGTGCATTTCAGCGTCCCCGCCGACGAACCCATCGAGGCGCTGGTGCTGGCGGCCGATGCCGTCGTCGTGCAGACCACCACGGTGGGCCTGCAGGCGGCC
>JAKBNS010000009.1 GCA_021830925.1 Pseudomonadota bacterium
AACAGATCCGCGAGGTCACGCGCCAGTACGCCTCAGAGTTCGACCGCCGCGTGCTCGGCATGCCCGGCGCCCAGGGCATCCTCGACTGCCTGCCGCTGGTCGAGCGCGAACAGCTCAAGCGCAAACTCGCCGAGCATCTGCTGCAGGGCCTGTCGCCGGCGGCCCGCGCCGACGAATGCGAACGGCGCGCGCTGCACGTCGGGCAGACCCACGCGCTGGTCGGGCTGTCCGCGGGCACGGTCAGCCGCACCCTCAACGAGTACCGCTCGATGCTGCGCGATCGCGTGCAGACCCTGAGCCTGTCGCGGCGCGAGCGCACCCGCGTGATGCAGGTGGCCAACGCCCGCATGCAGCTGGAACTGCAATGCGAACTCACGCGCATGCAGGAGGTGTACGACTCGTACAACGAACACCTGGCGCGCGCGTTGCCGGACTCGACGACCACCTGGGCCAGCCTGGTCCGCGGCGAGCTCGACGCACTGTGCCGGCTTGCCGGTCTGCGCGCGGTATTCGTCATGCGCCTGTCTCCGGACGGGCGCTTTTTCGCCGAGTTCAGCGCCGGCGACGGCATGCGCATGCTCGATCGCGCGCTGCAGGACCCGCAACTGCAGCCCAATCTGGATTCGCGCCAGCCCTGCGGCCAGGGCCTTGTCGCGCAGGCCTGGCGCACCGGAGAGATCCAGCGCAGCGATGCCGCGCTGCTCGACGCGCGCCTGCACTCGTGGCTGCCGGCCCTGCGCGATGCCGCCGTGCAGAGCGCCGTCGCGCTTCCCATCAAGGATGCGCGCAACAGCTTCGTGCTGGCCCTGTACGGCGCCTATCCGCACCAGTTCGCAAGCGGCTGGGCCTGCACCTTCATCGCCTCGCTGCGCACGCGCTGGGAACGCGTGGCACAGGCCTCGCGCAGCGTGTTCACGCCGCTGCTGTGGCAGGAGGCCGCGGAGTACCGGCGCCTGCTCCACTCGGGAGGCCTGGACATGCATGCGCAGCCGGTGCTCGACACGCAGACCGGGCGCGTGCACAAGGTCGAGATGCTGGCGCGCCTGCGCGATGCCGACCAGCGCATGATCCCGCCGGCCCGCTTCCTGCCGGCCTTCGACGACACCGACACGCACACGCTGTTCCGCCTCGGCCTCGAGCAGACCCTGCAGGCGCAGGAGCGCTGGCGCGCGCGCGGCCTGGCGCTGGAGGTCTCGCTCAACGTCGCGCCGGCCACGTTGCTGCACGCGGACATGGTTCACTGGGTGGACCAGGCGCTGCGCCGCCACGGCAGCCCGCCGGCGAGCCTGACCCTGGAGATCCTGGAATCCCAGGAATTCCTCGACGAGCGCCAGGCCCAGGCGGTGCACCGGCTGGCCGCGCTTGGCGTGAAACTCGCGATCGACGACCTGGGTGCAGGCTACAGCAGCCTCAAGCGCCTGGTGAACCTGCCCTTCGACGTGGTCAAGATCGACCAGGCGCTGCTGCGCGAACTCAACGCCGACCCGGCCAAGGTGCTCGGCCTGGTCAGCGCGATCATCCGCATCGGCGAGGACCTCGGGCGCACCGTGGTGGTCGAGGGCGTGGAAGACGCTCCCGCGCTCGAAGCCATGATGATCATCGGCGCGCGCCACGTGCAAGGCTACGCGGTGGCGCGCCCGATGCCGCTGGCCGACATCGACGCCTGGCTGGGCGGCTTCGCCAGCCCGCGCCCGCTGGACGGCGCGCTGCAAAGCCTGCTCGGCGCCTTCGCCTGGCACTGGGTGCACCTGCGGCGCGAGCTGCCGGGCGGCCCCGAGTTCGCCGCGCCACGCCTGGATCCGCTGCGCGAGTACCTGCGCCGCTGCCATGCCCAGGACACGGAA
Organism: Pseudomonadota bacterium; assembly: GCA_021830925.1. Classification (GTDB taxonomy): domain Bacteria; phylum Pseudomonadota; class Gammaproteobacteria; order Burkholderiales; family Burkholderiaceae_C; genus Thiomonas_A. The sequence continues at coordinate 1,845 of JAKBNS010000009.1, forward strand.
CTTCTCGACGCCGTTCAGCGCTGCGCCGAGCTCGTCGGACCACGCGAGGCGGCATGCCGCGAAGTGCTGCAGCTGCTCCAGCTGCGCCTGCGAGGCGCCCCGCAGGCCGCGCGCGCGGCCTGACCGAGGCACGACTCAGGCGCGGGGCGTTTGCAACCATGCGTGCAGCCGGGAAGCGACGGCTCGCGGCTCGGGCGTGACCGCGCGAGCAGAACTGGCGCGCCCGGCGGGGATCGAACCCACGACCCTCGGCTTCGGAGGCCGATACTCTATCCACTGAGCTACGGGCGCACGGTCGCGGCGATGCGCCGACGACCAAACGCACAGTGTAGCGCGTGGCACAGGCCCGCGGCGCGCCGGCGCCTGCCACGTACGGCCGCGACATGCCGTGATGGACGTCAAGCGCGCCGCGCTTGCTGCAGCGCAACTTCCCGGGCTGCGTGCCGGCTCGTTGCGCGGCGTCCTATCATGCAGGCCGCACGCGCGGTTCCGCCCGCTTGGCGTGCAATGCCATTCGTCCCTTTCACGCACCGACCATGAGCGCTCACGACTCCCATCATTCCAAAGGCCATGCCGCGCCCTCCAACGCCTCCGGCGCGCTGCCCTTCGCCCCCACGCTGCGCAAGCTGATCGTGATCCTGGTGCTGGGCTTCGCCGTGCCGGTGATCATCCTGGTGCTGATCGCCCATTTCATCGCAGTCGAGACCGAGCCGCCGGCCGCGTCGCAACCGGTGGCCGCGCAGGGCACCGACCAGAATCTCGCCCCGGTGGCGCAGGCCAGCGTGGCCGCCAGCACGACGGCCGCCGCCAGCTCCGCAGCGCCTGCCGCGGCCGCCGGCACCACCGTGGCCGACGCCGGCAAGAAGCTCTACGGCAGCACCTGCATCGCCTGCCATGGCGCGGGGGTCGCTGGCGCACCGAAGGTCGGCGACAAGTCGGACTGGGCCCCGATCATCGCCCAGGGCCTGCCGACCCTGTACGACCGCGCGATCCACGGCTACACCGGCAAGCGCGGCGTGATGCCGCCCAAGGGCGGCAGCACCGCCAGCGACGACGACGTGAAGGCCGCCGTGCGCTACATGGTCGCGCAGTCCAAGTAAGCCCGCGCGCGACGCCTGCTAACGCTCGGACTGCCGACGCCAGCGCGGCAGCGCCGAGGGGCTGGCGCAAAAACCCAGGCGCGACTCGATGTCGCGTTGCGCCAGGGTCTGCAGCGGCAGCAGCGGGCCACCTGGAACCCGCAGTTCGGTGACCTGGGCATCGAGCCAGGGTTCGAGCAGCACCATGTCGAGGCTGTGCAGCAGCCCGGGCCCGATGTCGGTGCGCAGCCACAGCCGGCCCGGCTCGTCCAGCCAGGCCTGCAGCACCCGGCACGCTGCCCCGGTGTGGGCAGTCCACAGCGCGCGATCGCCGTCGAGCTGGACGCGCAGCACCAGCGGCGCCGCGTCGAGTTCGACGAACACCTGTTGCGGGCCGTTCTGGCAATACCAGCAACCCTGCGCGTCGGCCTGGTAATTGCGCGCAAGGAACGCTCCCAGGCCGGGATGCAGCAGCCGGCTGGCGCCGTCCCGCTCGAGGCTGCCGTCGGCGCGGCGCGGCCACGGCAGCGCCTGCGTGTCGCGCATCCACCACTGCCCGCGCGCGTCGAGACCCAGCCAGCCGGCACAGGCCGGCACGTCGGGCCACCGCTGCATCGCGCGCAAGACCTGTTCATCCATGGAGCGGGCCCGTCCCGGCAAGGCCTTCAGTGCAGGCGCTCGGACTGGGCGAGCAGTTCGCCGGCCTCGTCGATCGTGCCCGGGCTGGCGTGGTGCAGCACCAGGCGCCAGCCCTGCGGAGTGCGAAGGTACACGTTGGTGGCCAGCACGCAGCCGAAGGCCGCGCCGGAGCCGGCCGGCAGGCGCACGCGCTCGACCACGTTGTGCACCGCGCAGCCCATGGTGACCGTGCGCAAAACGCGCTCCGCGGCCACGGCCAGTGCGCCGCCGCCGAGCAGTTGTTCGTAACTCGCGCGGATCGCCGCGGCGCCGACCAGGCGCGGCCCGCCCGGGTGCACGCACACCGGCTCGTCGTCGTCGGCCCACACGCGCATCACTGCCTCGACGTCGCCGGCCTGCAGCGCCTCGTAGAAGGCGGCCTCGGCGGCCTCGGCCGAACTATGGGGTGCGCTGGGAACGGACTGCGAACGAGACATCGAGGGCTCCACGCGACAGCCGGCTCGCGGCGCGCCCTCGCGCGCGGCGGACGAGCCCGGCCGTGACCCTATTTGAACACGACCGTCTTGTGGCCATTGCGCAGGATGCGGTGCTCGACATGCCAGCGCACGGCACGCGCCAGAACCTGATTCTCGACGTCCTGGCCGACCGCCGTCAGCTCGGCAGCATCC
>JAKBNS010000013.1 GCA_021830925.1 Pseudomonadota bacterium
CGATCCCCCCGGCCTGGATGCGCTTGAGGGCCTGCACCCCGTCCTCGGCCTCGTCGATCGTGCCCGTCACGTGCCCGGTCTGCATGAGCAGGCCGCGCACGATGCGCCGCATGGTCGGGAAATCATCGACAACCAGGAATTTCAATCCCGCACCTTGTGGTTGTAAACGCAGTCATTGCGGTTCCTAACGACACCGCCGCGTGAAACTGAAGTCCCGAAATCGAGGCCCCGATGGTGATTCCTGGTGATTCCCCGCCTCGGCGGACAAACCGCGCATTGTACGTATCACCGAGACGCTCGCTGCGCAAGAATTCCCGCATCGCGAGCGCGCGTTGCGCGACAAGGCCGTGCGACAAGCTGCCCGCCTCGCGCTCAACCTGAAATAATGGCGTGCTGCACCGTTGCGGGCGCTGCGCGCACGCGGTTTCCGCACGCAATCCCCACGATCTCCATCCAGTCGCTTCCTTCCCGGTCTGCCGATGCCTCCGCCGCCGACGTCCGCCGCATCTCCCGCCGCCATCGCACGCGCCGCGTTGCGCCGGCTGGCCGAGCAGGGCATCGAGCCCACGCCCGAGCAATACCGGCGTGCCTACATGGCGGCGTCGCCCGCCGGCAGCCTGCCGGCGGGGGCGGGCGAGCTCCTGCAGCGCCTGGAGCGATCGTCGCTGGCGCTCCAGGAGTGGGCCCCGGCACTGCGCGCGGCCGTCTCGCAGGGCGACTGGGAACACGTGGTGCGCACCTTGTGGGACCAGCTCGACACTCCCTTCGATCCGCGCCAGGCGAGCGGACTCGGCGCCGCCGTGGCGAGGTTCGTGCGCGAATGGGAGCGATCCCAGGCCGGATTGTCCCGGGTGCAGAAACTGCAGGCCCTGCAGAGCCTGGAAGCGGCCGACGATCCGCTGCAGGCCCTGCAACTGCTGCGCAATACCAGCGAGCGCTGGGCCAGCCTGCGCGAGCGGCCGGCGCCGCCGCCCAGCGAGGCACCCGCGCCGGCGCCGGGGCACACGGGCTCCTGGAAGCGCCTGTGGCTGGACGCCGTGCGCATGGCCGAGCAGGCCTACACGGAACAACCCGCGATCCAGGCGCAGGCGCGCGCGCTGCTCGGCGACGCCGCGGAACTGCAGGACGCGGCCGCCGGGCTGGCCGCGCAGGCGCACACCCTGTGGGACGCCTGCGAGCACTGGCACGGCGCCGCGACGGTCTCGCGCGCCCGTACCCTCGAAGCCGTGCGCCTGTTGCTGGACAACGTCGCCGAGCTGTTTTCTGCCCAGCACTGGATCCAGGGCCAGGTGGCGGCCTTGCACGGGGTGCTGCACGAACCCCTGGACCCGCAGCGCCTGGAACAGGCGGTGCACGGCCTGAAGGACCTGCTGATGCGCCAGGGCGTGATGCAGAAGGCCACCGACGACGCGCGCTCGCTGGCGCGCGAGCTCATCGACATGGTGGTGCGCAGCCTGGGCACCTATGTGGAGAGCAGCGAGCGCTACGGCGAGCGCCTGCGCACGGGCATGCGCGAACTCGAAGAGTCGGGCGACTCGCAGCGCGCCAAGTCGGTGGTTCAGGGCATCCTCGCGCAAAGTCAGCAGATGCTCGAGGACACGCGGCAGTTGCGGGTGTCCTTCGCCGACGCGCAGGACCAGTTGCAGCAGGCGCGCAGCCGCGCGCGCACCCTGGAAACCGAGCTGGAGCAACTCAGCGAGCTCATCCAGCAGGACCCGCTGACCGGCGCGCTGAACCGTCGCGGCCTGGAAGCGGCCTTTCGGCGCGAGGTCGCGCGGGTCTCGCGCAGCGGCGAGGCCTTGAGCCTGGCGATGGTCGACCTGGACTTCTTCAAGCGCATCAACGACAAATACGGGCACGACACCGGAGATGCGGTGCTGCGCGAACTCGTGCAGGTGCTGCGGGCCGAATTGCGTCCGACCGACGTGATCGCGCGCATCGGCGGCGAGGAATTCCTGCTCCTGTTACCCGGCGAGGACGAGCAGGGCGCCGCTGCCGCGGTGGAGCGGGCGCGGCGCAACCTGGCCGGCCGGCTTTTCGCGCATCCCCAGCAGCCAGCGGGCATCCGCGCCCATTTCAGCGCCGGCGTCGGGCGCTGGAGCCCGGGCGAGGCGCTCGACGCCGTCTACGCGCGCGTGGACAAGGCCCTGCTGCAGGCCAAGACGGCCGGGCGCGATCGCGTGGAACTCGCGCCGCCCCCGCAATTGCAGCCTTGACGCGGCTTGCCGGCTTCGGCGACATTGCCGTGTACTTCCATCCGAATCGTCCCTGATCCCGTTTTCCCCCGCACACCATGGCTACCAAGGCAAAAGAGAAAGACAAAGACGAAGCGCCGGCGAAGAAGTCCGGCAAGGGCAAGCTGATCGTGATCCTCGTGGTCGTGCTGGTGCTGCTGCTGGGCGCCGGCGGCGGTGCCGCGTGGTGGTTCCTGGTGCACGAGAAGGCGGCCAGGACGCCGGCCAAGCCGGTGCCGGTGGCGCCCAAGCCGGCGCACTTCATCAGCCTGCAGCCCTTCGTGACCAATGTGCAGAGCACCGACGGCCAGGTGCACTACGTGCAGGTGACCATCGACCTGAAGGCGGAGGATCCGAAGGTGGACGAGCAGGTCAAGGCGCTGATGCCGGAAATCCGCAGCGCCATCCTGAACATCCTGGCCGCCCAGCAGGCAGCCACCGTGACCCAGGACGCCACGCGCGACAAGTTGCGCGCGGCGGTGCTGGCCAAGGTGAACGAGATCCTGCGCAGCGCCGAACCCGCCGCGCAGGGCAAACCCGCCGCGCCGCCGATCAGCGGCGTGTATTTTTCCGGGTTCGTGATGCAGTGAGCCCCTGAGGCGGGGGGGCGCGCGCCCCCGCGCATGCCATGGCCGGTGCCAAGCTGTCCGCCGAGAAGTCGGCGGTGTTCCAGGAAATGGTGTGGCGCCTGATGGGCAATCTGCAGGACGCCCATTGGCGCGACATGCTCGACCCGTCGACGCCGCTGGGTCGGTGGATCCGCGAGCGCTACGCGATGCTGGCCGCCGCCGGCGAGGACACCCCGAGCCTGCTGGCGCAATCCGCGGAGGTCGATCTGTTCGTGCAGAACGTGCGCCCATTGACGCCGACCCCTGACGCGCGGGAACCCGACGCCTGCTGAACTTGGGCGCGCCCGGCGCGCGGATGGCGCCGGCGGGCGAAGCCGGCGCTCAGCGCTTGACGAAGTCGATCACCACGGCCTGGTCGTCGCGCTGGCGGTACGCCACGTCGACCGCGTCGCCGTAACGGGCCTCGAGTTGCTGCAGCAGCGGCAGCGGATCGTGGTCGTTGACAAAGCGCATGGTTTCGCCGGGATGCAGCGCGTCGAGGGCTCCGAAGATCGCCGCGTGGCGAAAGCGCTTGGCGATACCCCGCGCGTCGAAGGGGTAGAGGGCGTCGGGACGAAGATGCAGATGCGGTGCGTTCATGGCTGGACCTCGTTGCAGGAATGGGGAGAAGGGCGGGCGCGGGACCCGGGTTAAAAGAAGTACGCAATATGCATCTTATCGCCCGCCAGCCACCTGTCAAGGGACCGAGCGATGCCGCCTCTCAGCGGCGCAAACCGCGGCGTGTCGTGGGAGACGGAAGCGCCACCGCGACCGCCTGTCCGGGCGAGACGGGCAGCAGATCGGCCAGGGTGTAGCCGTCCAGGTGATCGAGAAAGCTTTCCAGCGCGCCGTTGATCACGCCGGTGAGCCGGCAGCCGCGGCTCAGGCGGCAGTGGTCGTCCACGCCCATGCACTCGACCAGGTAGAAATCGGGTTCGACGTCGCGCACCACCGCGCCCACGTTGATGTCGGCGGGCGCGCGCCCCAGGCGGATCCCGCCGCCCTTGCCGCGCACCGTCTCCAGCCAGCCGCGCTGGCCGAGCACCTGCGTGACCTTCATCAGATGGGTTTCCGAGATCGCGTGCGCCGACGCCACCTCGGCGATGGTGCACAGGCGGTCCGGATGCTGGGCCACGTACATCAACATACGCAGCGCATAGTCTGTCATCGTGGTCAGGCGCATGGGGACTCAGGATAGCGAACATCGGGCCTGCGCATACAGCATGGTCAGGCGCCGCGGCAGTTCGGCGACGTTGCGCACGATCGTGAAACGATGCCGCCCGAACACATGGGGAAGGTAGGCCTGGGCGTCCTGGTCGACGGTGACGCAGAACGGGCGCACCCCGCGCCCGCGCGCGGCGAGGAAGGCCTGGCGGGTGTCCTCGATTCCGTAGCGCCCCTCGTACAGGTCGTTGTCGTTGGGCTTGCCGTCGCTGAGCAGCAACAGCAGGCGCTCGCGCGTGGCCTCGCGCGCCAGCAACTGCGTGGCCGCGCGGATGGCGGCTCCCATGCGGGTGTAGTCGCCGGCACGCAGGCCGGCGATGCGCGCGCGCGTGGTCGGACCATGGCGCTCGTCGAAGCCCTTGACCCGCTGCAGGCGCACGTCGCCGCGCCCGCGGGACTGGAAGCCGTAGATGGCGAAGCGATCCCCGGCGCCCGCAAGGGTCTCTCCGAACAGCTGCAGTCCGTCGCGGATCACGTCGATCACCCGGCGGCCGTCGGCCAGCGTGGCATCCGTCGACAGCGACAGGTCGGCAAGCAGCAGGCAGGAGAGATCGCGACGCTGTTCGCGCAGGTCGATGTGTACCCGTGTAGGCGGCTCGGCCGCCACGCGCTGGCGCAGGTAGCGGTCGAGGTCGATCTCCGGGCCGTCGGCCTGCGCGCGCATGCGCGCGCGCTGGGGGCGCAGGCTCAGGAACAGGCGCCTGAGGCTGCTGCGCTGGCGCTCCAGCCTGCGCGGGAAGCTTCCGTCGAGATGCGCCAGCACCTCGACGTCCGGCGTGGTCTCGCGCAACACGCAGCGGTCCGGGCGCAGCATGCCGCTGCGGTAATCCCATTCCGGCAGCAGCCATTTCCCGTCCGGCACGAGTTCCGCAGGCTCGGCGGGAGCGAGTTCGAGTTCCATGCGCACCGACTTGGCGCTGATGCGCTGGTCGCGCGCGACGCTGAGCTTGTCGAGATCGTCCGCGGCGGCGCTCGCGTCGCCATCGTCCTGCTCCTGTTGGTCCAGGTCCATGCCGGCGTACTGGGCCAGGGTGTGAATGGTCTCGTGGCGTGGCAGCAGCAGCCCGGCGCGCTGACGCGGGGACTGGACACGCCGAGCCTCGCGACGTATCGGATCCCCTCGGCCTGCTCCGCTGGTTCGCGCCTGTTGCGGCGTGGTATCCGAGGGCCCCGGCGCATCGCGCTCGACGTCGGGCCGTAACCACAAACCCACGGGGTACCAGGGCATGTGGGCCGCAGGCAGGCTCGCCACGCTGCCCGGCGCGCTCAGGGCCTGTCGAATGGCCCCTTCCCGCGCGGCCTGATCCGAAGGCAGGCGTCGGGGATCGGGGCGCCTGGCCAGTTCGGCCTCCAACAGGCGTTCATAGCGCGGGCGCAGCGCGGGAAAGGCCTGCAGCAACTGTGCCGCGGCGGTCTGGTTGCGCGCGAACCAGTCCAGGGCGGCGTGGGGCCGGCTCGCCGCCGCCAGCGCGACCCACCAGAAGTACAGATCCTCGTTGAGGGCCCGCCCCGCGAAGCGCGCCAGCGACGCCGGCAGGCGCAAGGCCTGCGCGTCCACCCAGGCCAGGCCGACGCGCTCGCCCGAGCCCGCCAGGCGCTGCAACAGCGCGCGCGCGTGGCCGCTGGCGGCATCCCCGCCGCGCTGCACGGCCAGCGCGGGGTCGCCGCCGAAGGCCCGGTACCACACGGCCGCGCGAGCCGGGAATGGCGCCGCCGCGTCGGGGAAGTCCTCCCGCGCCAGGCGCGTGAGCAGCCCGTGCACCCAGCGGCCTACCTGTTCTTCCATCGCCTAGGCCTCGAACACGGCATCGACGATGTCGCCCAGCGCCGAGATCACGCCGGGGTCGTCGGACAGGCATTCGAGCATGCCCACGCGGCAGGCTTCGCGCGGCGCGATTCCGGCGGCCATCAGCCTGCCCGCGCTGACCAGCAGACGCGTTCCCGGCGCTTCCTCCAGGTCGTATTCGGCGCTGGCACGCAGGGCCTTCGCGAGGGACACCAGGCGCCGTGCCGTGGCGGCGTCGATTCCCGCTTCCGTCTCGACGATGCAAGCCTCGCGCCGGGCTTCGGGAAAATCGAAGCTCAGCGACACGAAGCGCTGGCGCGTGCTGGGCTTGAGGCCCTTGAGCAACTGCTGGTAGCCCGGGTTGTAGGACACCACCAGCATGAATTCGGGCGGGGCGATCAGACATTCGCCGGTGCGCTCGATGGGCAGCATGCGACGGTCGTCGGTCAGCGCGTGCAGGATCACCGTGGTGTCCTTGCGCGCCTCGACCACCTCGTCGAGATAGCAGATGCTGCCCGTGCGCACCGCGTGGGCCAGGGGGCCGTCCACCCAGTAGGTGCCGTCCTGTCCGATCAGGTGGCGTCCGAGCAGATCGGTGGCGCTGAGATCGTCGTGGCAGGACACGGTGACCAGCGGGCGACGCAGCCGCGCGGCCATGTGCTCGACGAAGCGCGTCTTGCCGCAGCCCGTCGGCCCCTTGAGCAGCACGGGGAGGCCGTGGCGGTACGCAGCCTCGAAAAGGGGGATTTCCTGGCCCGAGGGCTGATAGGAGGGCAGGGGTTCAGGGTGCGCCTGCAGGGCAAGGGCGGACATGGATGACTCCGGGTTCAGTGGATCAGCAGCGGCGCACCGACCAGCACGGCCACGAGCAGCAGCCAGCCGGCGAGCAGGGCGCGCCAGCGCCCGCGGACGCGGCGCAGCCCCATGTAGTGGTCGATGACGACCTGTGCCTTCAGCAAGGTCGCCGCGAGCGCCAGCACGACCAGCGCGGGCGTGCCGCGCAGGCCTCCGAGGGACCAGCTCAGGCCGCCGAGGGCGAGCAGCGCCAGCCAGGCGGCCGTGCAAGGCCAGTCGGCCGCCGCGGCGCGGCGGGGTTCAGGACGATGGATGCGAGACATAGAGCAGGAAGAACAGCACCAGCCAGAGCAGGTCGACCATATGCCAGTACGAGCCAGCGGTTTCCACCCCGCTGTGCTCCCCGGCGCGGTAGCGCCCGGCGCCCGCCTTCCAGGCGACCACGGCCAGGATCACCAGGCCCATCAACACATGCATGAGATGGAAAAAGCTCAGCGAGAGGTAGAACATGTCGAACAGGCTGCCCGCCAGCGACATGCCGCGGGCGACGTCGGCGTGCAGTTCGAAGGTTTTCAGCAGCGCGAAGCCCGCGCCCAGCGCCAGCGCGGCGCGCAGCCAGCGCGCGCAGGCCGGCAGGAGATCGCGCGCGACGGCCCGGCTGGCGCGGGCCACGCAGTAGCCGCTGGTGATCAGCAACAGGGTTTCAGTGAGTCCGAGACCCCGATCCAGCGCGCCTTGCCCGCGCGCGAAGCTTCCCGGATGGGCGGCGCGCGCGAAGGCGAAGGCGGCGAACAGCAAGGCGAACACGGCCAGCTCGGCGAAGATGAACACCCAGATCGCCAGGTCGCCCGGCAGGGCGCCGTCCGACGGAGCGTCGCTGCGCGGGGCGGCGATGCCCGCATCGCCCGGGTTCATCTCAGGCCGCCAGCGCGCGCTCGACGTCGCGGGCATATTCGTAATCTCCGGACACCAGGAAGCTGCCCAGGTAGACCAGCAGGCCGAGCGCGAAACCGCCGCCGCAGAACTCCCGGATCACGAAGAACACCTGCTCGCGCGCCTGCACGTCCATGAAGCTCATGGGGTCGTGGCCCATGCGCTGCAGGAAAATGGTGACGATGCCGGCGCCGGTCAGCGACAGGGTGATGCCGAGCATGCTGGGAACCATGATCCAGAACCCGGTCATCTCCCAGCGCTGCGCGCGCATGCTGTTGGCCGGGCGTCCGCGCAGCAGGGGCATGGCGTAGGAGATCATCGACAGGCAGGCCATGGCGTAGGCGCCGAAAAAGGCCAGGTGCCCGTGGGCCGCTGTCATGTTGGTGCCGTGCGCGTAGTACTGCATCGGCGCCAGGGTGATGATGAAACCCCACAGGCCGGCGCCGAGGAAGGCCATGATGGGGGTGCCCATGGCCCAGAGCATGGCCGCGCGATTCGGATGCTCCCGGCGGCGCATCGCATGCATGCGGAAGGCGAAACCGATGAGCATCAGAAAGGGAATGGGCTCCAGCGCCGAGAACACCGAGCCGAGCCACAGCCAGTAGGCGGGCACGCCGATGAAGTAGTAGTGGTGGCCGATGCCGATGAGTCCGGTCACCAGCGACATGGCGATGATGATGTAGAGCCACTTCTCGACGATCTCGCGATCCACGCCGGTCATCTTGATGAACAGGAAGCCCAGCAGCGCGCCGAGGATCAGCTCCCAGTCGCCCTCCACCCAGCCGTGCACCACCCACCACCAGGTGTAGCTGTCCTTGACCGTGTCGACGGGAAAGTAGAAGGCCGGCAGGAACAGCAGCGCCAGGCCCCACAGCGAGCCCACCAGCACCAGGTTGAGCGAGGTCCTGCGCCCGCGCCACAGGGTCATGGTGAGGTTGAACAGCATGGACAGGGCGACCAGCACGATGCCCACCTTGACCGGCAGCGGCTGCTCGAGGTAGCCGCGGCCCATGGTCGGAAGCAGGGCGTTGCCGGTCCAGCGCGCCAGCTCGGAGTAGGGCACCAGCAGATAGCCCAGGATGGTGGCCGCGCCGGCGATCAGGAACACCCAGAAGGTGGCCAGCGCCAGGCGCGGACTGTAGAGCTCGGTCTGCGCCTCTTCCGGCACGATGAAGTACGCCGAGCCCATGAAGGCCATGAGCAGCCACACGATCAACAGATTGGTGTGGCACATGCGCAGCACGTTGAAGGAGATGCCGGCGAGGAAGGTGCCGTCGACGTATTTCGCGCCGGACAGCAGCCCGAACACGATCTGGGCGAGGAACAGCAACAGGGCGGCCACGAAATACGGCTTGGCGACCCGCTGGGATGCGTGGTTCATGGAGGAGACGGACGGAATGGAAACGGGAAGTGGGGGAAGGACGGCCTCGTGCACGCCGCGGGGCTCAGCCCTGGATGTTGGGCGGCCAGTGGTTGGTGTCGACGTTGGACAGCCACTGCAGGTAGGCCACGATGTCGTCGACCTGGGTGGGGCTCAGATGGAAATTGGGCATCTGGCGCCGGCCGGGCGCGCCGGTGGGCTGGGCCATGATCCAGGCCCGCAGGAAGTCCGGGCCGCGTCGCGTGTACACGTTGTCCAGTTCCGGCGCGAAGTACGAGCCCTCGCCGTTGATGGTGTGGCAGCCCTGGCAGTCGTTGACGTCGACCAGGTACTTGCCTTCGCGCACCGCGGCGCTCATGCGCGCCGCGTGGTCGCGCACGGGGATCTCGTGCCATGTCTGCGTCGTGAGCACGATGTAGATGACGAGGAAGAACGCGGCGCTGCCCAGAAAGACGTTGCGCGCCATCGCTCTGGTGAAGACCTGCTGCATCTGGGACTCCTGGTGCGGATGGAAGGGGAAGGCTCTTGTAAGAAGGTCGACTAACGATGCATCTTTTTGCGCGCGAGCCCGCACGGAAAGCGGAGCGGCGAGCCGATGCGTAAGATCGACGCGGTATGCATCTTACGTCGGGATCCCCGCCACGGGAAGCCCCAGGCGCGCACCGAGCGCAAAGCCATGTACGGCCGTCGCGCCGTGCGCTAAGGTGTTCCCAGGAGGAGTGCCGCGATGAGTTCCTACGTGTTCAGCGTCAAGAGTTCGAAGGGCTTCGAGCCCACCGTGCAGGCCGTCACCGATGCGCTCAGGCAGGAGGGCTTCGGCGTCCTGACCACGATCGACGTGCAGGCCACGCTCAAGGCCAAGCTCGGGGTCGAGCAGCGCCCCTACCGCATCCTCGGGGCCTGCAACCCGCAATTCGCGCACCAGGCCCTGCAGGCCGATCCGGACATCGGCGCCTTGCTGCCCTGCAACGTGGTGGTTCGCGAAGAACCCGATGCCACGGTCAGCGTGGTGTTCATGGATCCCGAGCCCGTGCTGGGCATGGTCGCGCGGCCCGAGATCGCAGGCCTCGGCCGGGAAGTCCGCTCCCGATTGCTGCGCGTGGCCGAGGCCCTGCGCGCCTGAGCCGCGCGGGGCAGGAGACGCCCGGCAAGGCAGTCAAGGCCCATCTACGACTAACGTCGTAAGATGAGCCGATGCCGAATTTCCGCCTGCCTGCCGACGACCTCGAATACGCGGTGTTGTGCGCTTTGTGGGAACTGCGCAGCGCCTCGGTGCGTGATCTGCACCAGCGCGTGGGCGTGCCCGCCGGCCTGGTCTACACCACCACCGCCAAGGTCGTGGACCGACTGCGCGACAAGGCCCTGGTCGAGCGTCGGCGCGAGGCCGGCGGCTTCGTGTACACCCCGGCCGCCGAGCGCGCCACGGTCGAGCGCGCGCGGGCACGTCAGTTGCTGAGTCGCTTCCTCGGGCCGGGACCGCGCCCGGCGGTGGCGGCGCTGGTCGACGCGGTGGATGACGTCGACCCGGCCTTGCTCGAGGAACTCGAGCGAGCCATTCGCGACAAGAAGGGGGGCGGCCATGGGGCGTGAAATCCTGCTGACACTGTTGGTGCTCCTGTTCGGCGGCCTGGCGATGCAGCCGTTCATGCTGCTGCCCGGGCGCGACATCGCCGACCTGACCACGCGCACGGCGGAGCACCGTGCCTGGCTGCAGCTGTGGGTTCCGGTGCTGCCCATGTTGTTCGTGTGTGCCGGGCTGTGCGGCTGGGCCTTGCGCGAGCCCGACCCGGTGCGCGCCCGCTTCGACCACGGCATGCTCATCGGCGCCAGCCTGCCCTTCGCGCTGCTGGCGCTGCGCGCGGCGCTGAGGGCCGGGTGGGCGCTGGTGCGCGAGCCGCTGGAATGCCCCGTGTGCACGGTCGGCATGCTGCGTCCGCGCATCGTGGTCGACCCGTACCTGGCACGCGCGCTCGACGAAGCGCAGCTGCGCGCGGCGATCGAGCACGAGCGCGCGCATGCGCGCCATCGCGATCCCCTGCGCATCTGGCTGGCGCAACTGGTCACGGACCTGCAATGGCCCTGGCCCTGGGCGCACCGACGCTTCGAGGTCTGGCTGGAGCTCGTGGAGCACGCCCGCGACGACGAAGCCCGCGGGCGCGGCGTGCCGGGCACCGATCTGGCCGAGGCCGTGCTCGCCACCGCAAGGCGGGCGCGGCTCGCACGGCACCCGATGCGCGCCGCATGGCGCCCGGGCGGTGAGGCCGCGTTGCTGGGCGATGCCCGGTCGCTGGAGTTGCGCGTGCGGCGTCTGCTGGCCCCCGTGCCCGCGGATCATGCCGCGCGCGCCGACTCGTCGAGGAGCGCGCAGGCCGCGCTGGCGCTGGTAGCCGTGTCCCTCGGTCTGGCGCTCGTGCTGGGCGCCCTGTTCGGCAACGATCTGCTGCATCCGTTTTTCCACTGGACATGGAGCGTGTGATGCGTCGCCCGGCGGCGTGGTGCCGCGGCTTGCTGGGCCTGCTTCTTGCCGGGTGCATGCCCGGCGCGGCGCATGCGGCAGCGTCCCCGGCTCCCGCCGCCTCCACAGCCTCCGCGGCAGCGGCCGCTCGGGGATGGATCACGGTGACGGCGCGGCGCATCGTGCCCGAGTTGCAGGCCTACGGCCAGATCGAACCCATCGCCGTCGTGCGGGTCCGCGCCGTGTTCGCGGGAACCCTGAGCCGCCTGGATGTGGTTCCCGGCAGTGTCGTGCAAGCCGGCGCGGCGCTGGCGCGCATCGGAGGCCCGCGCATGCGTGCGCTGGCGGTGGCGCGTGAACAGGTCCTACGCAGTGCCTCGGCACGAGAAGCCGCGGCGGGGCGCACGCTGGACATCGTCCGGCGGCAGTTCCAGGCCCGGCTCGCCACCGCGCAGCAACTCGACGCCGCGCAGGCCGAATGGGCCGCGGCCGGCGCCGCCGCGCGCACCGCGCGCGCGCGCTGGAAGGAGCTCGAGGCCCTGCGCATCGTGCGCGCGCCGGCCTCCGGAACGGTCCTGGCGTTGCGCGCCGCCGACGGCGAACAGGTCGGCGCCGGCCAGGCCGTGCTGACCCTGCAGCCGGCCACGGGCCTGTGGATCCGCGCGAGTTACTACGGTGCCGACGCGGCGCCGTTGCACGTCGGAATGCAGGGGACTTTCCGGCCCGCCGGTGGGGACGCATCGTTCCCCGTCAGGGTCGCCGCGATCTCCCCGGCGCTGGCCGCCGACGGCGGCCTGCGCATCGGTCTGCTGCCGGCGGGGCATGCCGCGCCGCCGGGATGGCGCGACGGGCAGTGGGGAAGGCTCAGCCTGCCGGAGCCCGCGCAGCGCATGGTGATGGTGCCGACCCAGGCGCTGATCCTCGACAGCGGGCGCTGGTGGGTACTGCTGCACGCGCCGGGCGGCGACACGCGGCAGGCCGTGGTGCCGGGCCCGACGCAGGGTTGGCGCACGGCCATCGTCTCCGGCCTGAAGGCGGGGCAACAGGTGGTGGTCACCGACGCCTTCCTCGAGTACCACCGCGGCATCGCCCGCGACTACACGCCCCCCGACTGAGCCATGGCCTCCGACCTGTCGGTGCCCCGCCTGCTGCGGCGTCGGGTGTTGTGGCTGCTCGTGCTGGGCGCGCTGCTGGCATGGGCGCTCGACGCCTTCGTGCACACCCCGGTGGAGGTGCTGCCGAGTTTCGACTTTCCGCAGATCAGCGTCACCGCGCACCTGCCCGGCACCAGCGCCACCGAGCTCGAGCACCTGGTGGTGTACCCGCTGGAAGGCCAGATCCTGAGCCTGAGCGGGCTGCGCAGCGTGCGCTCGGTGATGGGCAACGGCACGGCCGAGATCGACGTGCGCTTTCGCCAGGGCAGCAGCGCCCAGGCCGACCTGCAGGCGATCAACGGTGCCATCGACCGCGCCCGCGCGCGCCTGCCCTCGCGCGCGCATCCGATCGCGCAGATCATGGGCAACGCCATCAACGAGGTGGCCGACTACACCGCGCGCATCCCCGACGGCATGGCACCGGCGCGGGTGCAGCGGGCCGTGCTGGCCGACGTGGCGCCCGCGCTGCGGGCGATTCCGGGCGTGCAATTCGTGCATGTCTACGGCGCCGGCGACGCATCGCTGTGGATCCAGCCCGACCTGGGCGCGATGCGGCGCTACGACGTGGGCGTGGACGCCATCGTGCGCGCCGTCAAGGCCCAGGTGCTGCTGCAGCCCGCCGGCTACCTCACGCTGGGCCACAACGACGTGCTGATCGAGGCACGCAGCCTTCCCACGCGGGCGGGGCAACTGGAGGCGATTGCCGTGCCCACCCCGCACGGCCCGGTGCCGCTGCGCGCGCTGGCCAGCGTCCGCCGCGAGGCCATGCCCACGCACGATGCCGTCAGCCTGGACGGGCGCCCCAGCGTGGCGCTGACCGTGATCAAGCAGCCGGGGGCCTCCACGCTGGCCGTCACACGCGCCGTGCAGGCCGAGATGCAGCGCTTGCTGCCGCAGCTCCCCGCCGGGGTGAGCTGGGTGCGCACCTACGACCAGGGGCGCCTGGTCGGGCTGGTCGGCGCCGACCTCGGGCGCAACCTGCTGATCGGCGCGCTGCTCGCCGTGCTGATGTTGTTCTGGGTGCTGGGGGCAGGGCGCGGCATCGTCGTGCTCGCCCTGAGCATCCCGCTGTCGCTGGCGCTGGCCATCGCGGCGCTGCACGCGCTGGGGCAGAGCCTGAACCTGATGACCTTCGGCGCGCTCACCGTGGCGGTGGGCCTGCTGGCCGACGACGCGATCATCGTGCTGGAGAGCATCCATCATCGCTGGGACAGCGGCGACGCGCACTGGGAGGGCATCCGCGCCGGGCTGCGCGGCATCGTGATCCCCGATATCACCGGCACGCTGAGCAACGTGGCCATCTACCTGCCGCTTTTGTTCGTCGGCGGACTGGTGGGGCTGTTTTTCATTCCCTTCTCGCTGGCCATGATCCTGGCGCTGCTGGCCTCGCTGCTGGTGTCGCTGACCCTGATTCCGCTGGGTCTGGGCTTCCTGGGTGCTCGCCCGAATCCGGGCGGCGGTGGCAGCGGGCAGCGGCTCATGCAAGGGCTGCAGCGCGCCAACGAACATGTGTTCGACTGGGTCGCGCGGGCGCCGCGCCTGAGCCTGGGGTTGACCTTCGGCGCCTTGCTGCTCAGCCTGGCCGGGCTGGTGCTCGTGCCCATCGACTTCCTGCCCCTGCCCAACGAGGGCGCGCTGCTGGAGTCCTTCACGTTGCCGCCCGGGGCCTCGCTGCTGGATACCCGTGAAGCGGTGCGACACATCTCGCAGCGCCTGCTGCGCGACCCCGCGGTGGCGCATGTCTATGCGCGCATCGGCTCCTCGGCGTCGACCACCTACACCGAGCCGGCCTATGCCGGGGAGATCCAGGTCGCGCTGCGGCCGGGGGTGAGCGTGAACGCGCTCGACGCCATCGGCCGGCGCATCCAGCGCGAGTCCCGCCTGCCGGGGGTGCAACTGGCCGTCGACACCCCGACCATCGAGCGCCTGGGCGAAAGCCTGTCCGGGCTGCCGCAGCCCTTCGTGGTGCACGTGTTCGGCGCCAGTGTGCCGGAGCTGCGCCTGCTCGCGCGGCGCATCGCCGCGCGCCTGCGCCGCGTGCCGGCGCTGGCCGACGTGTTCGACAACGACGGCTATCCCGTCACGCAGTTGCAGATCCTGCCGCGCGAGACCGCGCTCGCCGTGCGGGGACTGAGCCCCGCCGCGCTGTACGCGCAACTGCGGCCGCTGATAGACGGGCAGGTGATTCGTCGCGTGCCCGACGGCAACGTGCCGCTGAGCCTGTACATACGCCTGGCCGACGCGCCCCGGCGCTCCCTCGCCGCGTTGGCCGCGCTGCCCATCCGAGACGGCGACGGCGCCTGGACCCCGCTGGGGCAGCTGGCGCGACTCGAACTGGTGCCCACACCCAACCAGATCCGGCACATCGCCGGCGCCCGCGCGCTGGACATCCTGGCCACGCCCACCGGCCCGCTGGGCAGCACGGAGGCGCAGGCGCGCAAGGCGCTGGCGGGGCTGAAACTGCCGGCGGGCTACCGCATCGCCTTCGGCGGCCTGGCGGCGCAACTGGAGCGGGCCGCGGTCGGCCTGCTGCTGGCGGCGCTGGCGGCCTTCGCGATCATGGTGGGCATCCTGCTGCTGCAGTTCGAGGGCCTGCTGGTTCCCGGCATCCTTCTGCTGGAAATTCCGCTGGCGCTGACCGGCGGCGCGGTCGCGCTGCTGATCAGCGGCGTCGGGCTCAACGCCACCGGCATGATCGGATTCCTGACCCTGGTGGGCATCGGGCTGCGCCATTCCATCGTGCTGCTCGACCGAGCCCGCGCCAACGAGAACGACGGCATGCCCCTGGAGCAGGCCGTGCGCGAAGCCATCCGGGTGCGTTTCCGGCCCATCGTGCTGACCGCCGCGACGGCCATGCTCGGCATGCTGCCCACCGCGCTGGGCCTGGGCGAGGGCGCGGCGCCCGAGCAGGGACTGGCCGTGGTGATCCTGGGCGGCCTGGCCTGGAGCGCAGTGCGCAGCACCAACCTGATTCCGGCGCTGTACCTGCACTGGAGGCGCAAGCAGCTGCTGCGTCAGGCGCAGGCCTAGCGTCCCTGGCTCAGAGGCTGCTGAGGCCGCCGTACACGCCGAGGCCGGAGGTCAGGGCGACCACGCCGATGACCACCCACAGATACCAGCCGCGCAGGCGGTGCTCGGGGGGCAGGGCCTTGACGGCCAGGGCCACCAGGAAGCCCAGGACCATGGGAAGCATCAGGGCGTTCATCACTTCCACGCCGATGGACAGGGCCACCAGATCGGGAACCAGGGCGACGATCAGCGCGCCGCCGATGACCCCCAGGGTGAACACGGCGTAGAACCAGGGCGCCTCGAAGGGGTGGTATTCCAGCGAATGCTTGTAGCCGGTGACCTCGCCGAAGCCCCAGGCGGCGGCCAGCGCGACCACGATGGCCGCGACCATGGCGGCCCCGAGCAGCCCCAGGCCGAACAGGGTGTGGCCGAGGGTGGCGCCGAGCACCGGGGTCAGCGCCTGGGCGACCTGGGCCACCGTATTCAGCGCCGGGCTGTGGTGCCCGGCCCACAGGGCGGCGGCGGCAGCCACCAGCACCGAGGCCATGACCAGCTGAGTGATCAGGGCGCCGAAGGCGGTGTCCCAGCGCGCCGCCCCGTACTGCTCGGGGCGCAGGCCCTTGTCGGCCACCGCCGACTGCTGGTAGAAGACCATCCAGGGCATGATCACCGCGCCGATGTTGGCGGCCACCAGGTACCACCAGCCATGGTTGTGCAGCGGCACCTGTACCAGGCCCTGGGCCAGTTGCCCGCCATGCACCGGAGCGCGCAGAGCCACCCAGATGAAGATCAGTTCGAACAGCCCCAGCGCGATGGCGATGCGCTCGACCCGGCGGTAACTGCCGGTCCAGACCACCATCAGCAGGAAGCCCGCGGCCAGGGCAAGGCTCCACAGACGCGGCACGCCGAACAGCTCGCCGACTCCCGCCACGCCGGAGAATTCGGTCAGGATGGCTCCCGCGCTGGCCACGGCCAGGCCGGCCACCGACACCCAGGCCCAGGGTGCGCCGAAGCATTCGCGGATGAGTTCACCATGGCCCTTGCCGGTGAAGATCCCCAGGCGCACCGTCAGCTCCTGCACCACGTACAGAATGGGCACCAGAAGCAGCTGCAGGGCCAGCAGCTGGTAGCCCCATTGCGCGCCGCTCTGCGCAGCGGTCAGCACGCTGCCGACGTCGGTGTCGGCCAGCATCACCACCAGTCCCGGGCCCAGCACCGCCAGGAACACTGCCCAGCGCGCCATGCGCGACTTGGTCAGGGGCAGGGCTGCGACTGGGCTGTTCATGGGGCTTCGACTGGGCTCGTGGGTTATGTGGCAAATGAT
>JAKBNS010000105.1 GCA_021830925.1 Pseudomonadota bacterium
TGCGCCACCATCCGAACCACTGGCACCGCGCGCGACGCGCCGCGGACACCGCGCAGGTGCATTTCAGCGTCCCCGCCGACGAACCCATCGAGGCGCTGGTGCTGGCGGCCGATGCCGTCGTCGTGCAGACCACCACGGTGGGCCTGCAGGCGGCCGTGGCGGGGCGCCCGGTGCTGTCGCTGCGCTGCTCGCCCGGCGCGCTGCGCGGCCTGGACTACGCGGCGCTGGGCGTGGCGCGCGGCGTGGCCGATCTCGACCAACTGCCTCGCGCGCTGGATGAAACCCTGGCCCAGCCTCCGGGGCCGACCCGCTGGGCGCGGGCCGCCGCCGCCGCGCCGGCGGTGGCCGACCAGGCCGAGGCACTGCTGGAACAAGCCGCATGAAGACCATCGCCACCATCTGCGCCCGCGGCGGCAGCAAGGGCCTGCCGGGCAAGAACATCCGCCCGCTGCACGGACGACCGCTGATCGCGCACAGCATCGCCTTCGCGCTGGAGCATCCGGCCATCGACGCGGTGTGCGTGTCCACCGACGATGAGGACATCGCCGAGGTCGCGCGCGCGGCCGGCGCCGAGGTGCCGTACCTGCGCCCGCCCGAGCTGGCGCGCGACGACAGCCCCAAGCTGCCGGTGATCGAGCACCTGCTGGAGTTCCTGGAGCGCGAACAGGGGCGCAGCTACGAGCGGGTCGTGGACCTGCAGCCCACCTCCCCGCTGCGCATCCCGCAAGACCTCGACGCCTGCCTGCGCCGTGCGGACGATCCCGATGAGCCCGGGCTGGTGCTCACCGCGTTCGACAGCGGGTGCAACCCCTATTTCAACCTGGTCGAGCTGCAGGGCGACGGCAGCGTGCTGGTGAGCAAGGGCGGCGGGCTGGCCACGCGCCAGTCCGCGCCGGCGGTGTGGACCCTCAACGGCTCGATCTACGTCTGGCGCCGCGCCGCGCTGGCCCATGCGGCGCGCCACGGCATGTGGAGCGTGCGCGTGGCCGCCCATATCATGCCCCCATCGCGCTCGGTGGACATCGACACCGCCGAGGATTTCGCGGCGGCCGAGCGCGCCGCACCCGAAGGAAAGCTCCGACCATGAACCGGCCCCATGTGTTCGTCATCGCCGAGGCCGGGGTCAACCACAACGGTCGTCTGGACCTGGCCCTGGGCCTGGTGGACGCTGCCGCGGCGGCCGGCGCCGACGCGGTCAAGTTCCAGACCTTCCGGGCCGAGGACCTGGTGAGCCCGGGAGCGGCCACCGCCAGCTACCAGAAGCAGCAGACCGGCCACACCGACCAGCTGGCCATGCTGCGCGCGCTGGAACTCAGCCACGAGCAGTTCCAGACCATCGCGGCGCGCTGCCGGGAGCGCGGCATCGAGTTCATGTCCACGCCGTTTTCCGAGCAGGCGGTGGACCAGCTGGTCGAGCTCGGCGTGCGGCGCCTGAAGCTGCCTTCGGGCGAGATCACCAATCGCCCGCTGCTGCACAAGGCGGCGCAGGCGCGGCTTCCGCTGCTCATGTCCACCGGCATGGCCACGCTGGACGAGGTGCGTGAAGCCGTCGAATGGGTGCGCGAGATCTGGCTGCGCGGCAGCGCCGCGCGCGCTGCGCAACCGGTCGCCGCGCCCCTGGTCCTGTTGCATTGCACCTCGGCCTACCCGGCCCCCGACGAGGCCCTGAACCTGCTGGCATTGCGCCAGCTCGGTGAGGTCTGCGGCATGCCGGTGGGCTACTCGGACCACAGCCTGGGCAACACGGCGGCGCTGGCCGCGGTGGCGCTGGGCGCGGTGGTGATCGAAAAGCACATCACGCTGGACCGGCGGCTGCCCGGGCCCGACCACGCGGCCTCCAGCGAAGCCGCGGAGTTCGCCGCGCTGGTGCGCGATGTGCGGCGTCTGCAGGACATGCTGGGCGACGGCATCAAGGCTCCGCGAGCGCAGGAACTGGAAGTGCGCGCGGTGGCGCGGCGCAGCGTGGTGCTGGCCTGCGCGCTGCGCGCGGGCAGCGAACTGGCCCGCGAGCACCTGCAGCTGCGACGTCCTGGCCACGGCATCGCACCGCGCGAACTCGACTCGCTGATCGGGCGCCGCCTGCGCCGCGATCTCGACACCGGCCATCTGCTGGCCTGGGAAGACCTGCACGCCGTGCGCGACGACCCCGACGGCGCGGACGACCCCGACGACCATGGCTGAGCCGCGGCGCATCCTCTACCTCAGCGGCACGCGCGCGGACTTCGGGCTGATGCGCGCCTGCCTGCAGGAGGTCGCGGCGCATGAGCGCCTGCAACTGCGCCTGGCGGTGACCGGCATGCACCTGTGCCCCGAGTTCGGACACACGGTGGACGAGGTCGAGGCCAGCGGCCTGCGCATCGCCGCGCGCATTCCCACAGACGTGGCCGCGCGCGACCGCGCCGGCATGGCTCGCGCGGTGGCACAGACCCTGCTGGGCGTGGCCGCCGAATTGCAGCGCGAGCCCTGCGACGCGCTGCTGCTGCTGGGCGATCGCGGCGAGATGCTGGCCGGAGCCACGGCCGCGTTGCACCTGGGGGTTCCCGTGGTGCACCTGCACGGGGGCGAGCGCTCGGGCACCGTGGACGAGCCGATGCGCCACGCCGTCTCCAAGCTGGCCACCTACCATTTCGCGGCCACCGCCGAATCGCGCGAACGCCTGCTGGCGATGGGCGAGGCGCCCGAACGCGTGTTCGTGGTCGGCGCGCCGGGGCTGGACGAGGTCGCCCGGCACACCCTGGCGCCGCGCGAGCAGACCCTGCGCGCGCTGGGCATGGAGCCGGAGCGCGAATTCGTGCTGGTGCTGTTCCACCCGGTGGTGCAACAGGCCGCGCAGGCGGGCGCGCAGACCCGCGAGTTGCTCGCGGGCCTTCGCGACGCCGGCGCCGGCAGGGACTTCGACGTGCTCTGGCTGGCGCCGAACGCCGACGCCGGCTCGGCCGACATCGAACAGGCGCTGCGCTCGCTCGGCGCCGGCTGGCACCGCGTCACCCACCTGCCGCGCGCGCGGTACCTGGACGCACTGGGCCATGCGCGGGTCCTGGCGGGCAATTCCTCCTCCGGCATCATCGAAGCCGCGAGCTTCGGCACGCCGGTTCTCGACGTTGGATTGCGCCAGTGCTTGCGAGAGCGCAACGACGGCGTGCTGCACGTCGAACCGATCGCGCACGCGGTGGCCGCGGGACTGCGCGGCCTGCTCGGGGCGCCGCGCCCGTCCGCGCATAATGTGTACGGCGACGGCCATGCCGGCGAGCGCATCGCGCGACTGCTCGCCGACATCGATCTGCACCCGGGCCTGCTGAACAAGACCCTGGCCTACTGAAGCGCGCCGTGACCGTCTCCTCCCCTTCCCTCGCACACCGTGCCGGCGCATCGGCCGCGCCCGGCGGCGCGCCGCTGCTGGTGGTGTTCGGCGCCGGCGGCCACGGCCGCGTGGCCGCCGACGCCGCGCTGGCCAGCGGACGCTGGAGCGCGGTGCTGGCCTGCGATCGCGAACCCGCGCTGTGGGGCAGTGAACTGTTGCCCGGACTGCGCGTGCTCGCACCGCGTTCGCTGCGCGAACTGCCGCGGCCCTGGGGCCTGCACGTGGCCATCGGCGACAACGCCTCGCGGCGCCGCGAGGCCCGCGCGCTGCTGCTGGACGAGGCCCGCGCGGCCTTTCTCGCCAGCGTGATCCATCCCCTCGCCGCGCTGTCGCCCAGCGCCGAGGTCGGCCCGGGCTGCCTGCTGGCCGCGCATTGCGTGGTCGGACCGCTGGCGCTGCTGGGCGAAGGCGTGATCGTCAACCACACCGCGGTGGTCGACCACGACTGCACCGTCGGCGCCTGGGCCCACGTGGCACCGGGCGCGCGCCTGGGCGGCGCCGTGCGCGTGGGCGCGGCCGCGCTGCTGGGCTCCGGCTGCAGCGTTCTGCCGGGCCTGCGCGTGGGCGAGGCCAGCGTGCTGGGCGCCGGCGCGGTGGCGCTGCGCGACCTGCCGGACTCCGAGCGCTGGGCGGGCGTGCCGGCGCGAGCCACCCGCGCCGCCCGAGCCTGAAACCAACGCGAGCAACGCGCCCTTCCCCTTTCGGCCATGAGTCCCCAACGTTTCGAATCCCTGCTGGTCGCCCCCGACACCACGCTGCTGCAGGCCATGTCCTGCCTGGCGGCCCCGGCACAGTG
>JAKBNS010000190.1 GCA_021830925.1 Pseudomonadota bacterium
AAAAAAATGGGCACCGCTCGGGTGCCCACTTCTAGCATCGGGTGGGGTGGCTGATGGGACTCGAACCCACGACAACAGGAATCACAATCCTGGACTCTACCAACTGAGCTACAGCCACCACCGGAAAACTCGCCATTATAGGCACGTTCGCGGATCAGCCGGAAGTGTTCTCGCCCGGCTTGTAGAAGATCTTCACGCCGTACTCCTTCTTGAGGGAGTCGATGTAGGCCTGTTCGTAGGCCTGGCCGAGGATCTGGTTCAGCGTGGCCTGCTGGGCTGCGAGTTCCTCGGTGCCGGGCTTGGCGTGGGTGACGGCGTCGACCGACACCAGCGCATAGCCCTGTCCAGGCAGCGCGACGCCGAGCAGCTGGGGCAGCTTGTCGACGTCGGCACGGAACACGGCCTCGATCACCGGCTGCGGCACGCTGGACTGCGATTGCGCCAGCGACAGCTGCTGGGTCGGGCCCCACTGGGGCTGGGCCTTGCCGGCCCGAGCCTGCGCCAGCGCCTGTTCGCCGGCCTGGATCGCGCGTTGCGCGGCCATCTGCTGCACCAGCATCTGGCGAGCCCGGTCCTGCGCCTGCGCGAAGCTCAGCGTGGCGGCGGGTTGCAGGCTGACGATGCGCCCGGAGGCCAGCACGTTCGGAGCGATCTGCAGCGAGGGGATGTTGCGGCGGTCGCGCACGCTGAGCTTGCCGAACAGGGCCTTGACGAAGGCCGGGCTGGCCAGCGGATCAGTGGCGGGGTCGCCGCTGCGCGGCTGCTCGGTCACGTCGGTGGCGTTCTGCACCTGCAGGTGCAGCCTGGCGGCCACCTTGTCGTAGCTGCGGCTGTCCTCGTAGACCATGGAGCCGAATTTGTCCGACTCCTCGGTGAACTGCTTGTCGGCCTGCTGCTTGCGCAGCGCGGTGTCGATCTCGGCCCGGGCCTGCGCCAGGGTCTTGGTCTCGGCGGGGCGGATGCCGGTGAGTTCCACGACATGGAAGCCGAATTGCGAACGCACCGGGCCTGCGATTTCGCCGACCTTGTGCAGGCCGAACACGGCGTCCGACACCGGCTTGACCATGGCGTCGGGGGTGAACCAGCCCAGGTCGCCGCCGGAAGTCGCGGTACCGGGGTCCTGCGAGTCCTTCCGCGCCAGCTGGGCGAACTCCGCGGGGTCCTTGCGCAGTTGCGCGGCGATGGCCTCGGCCTTGGCCTGGGCCTGCGCCACCTGGGCCGACGTGGGCTTGGGCGGCAGGGTGATCAGGATGTGGCTGGCGCGGCGCTGCTCGGGACTGTTGAATTCGGCCTTGTGCGCGTCGTAATAGGCCTGTTCCTGCTGCGGCGTGATCTGCACGCCGGATTCGAGCTGGGCGGCGCTGAACACCACGTACTGGATGGTGGCCTTCTCGGGCACGCGGAATTCGTCCAGGTGCGCCTTGTAGTAGGCCTGCACCTGGGCCGCATCGGGTTGCACGTCCTTCGCGAAATCGGCTGCCTGGAATTGCGCCACGCGCACGCTGCGGGTCTGGGTGCGCCAGTCGACCAGCTGGGCCGCGACGGTTCGGCTGCCCAGCGCGTTGTCGGCCAGTCCGCCCTGCGCCTGCTGCATCAGCAGCTGGCCGCGCACGCTGTCCTCGAACTGGCCGGTGGTCATGCCCTGTTCCTGGATCAGCTTGCGGAAGGCTGCGACGTCGAAACTGCCGTCCTTGTTGCGCAACGCGGCGACCTGCGGAATCTGCAGGATGGCCTGGCGCACG
This sequence comes from Pseudomonadota bacterium, assembly GCA_021830925.1. GTDB lineage: Bacteria > Pseudomonadota > Gammaproteobacteria > Burkholderiales > Burkholderiaceae_C > Thiomonas_A. Next base: position 1,743 of record JAKBNS010000190.1, read on the forward strand.
GCGTCGTCGCCGACCTGCAGGTGCTGCTTGTTCACCGCCACCTGCAGCAGCGCCTGGCGCACCATGGCGTCCAGGGTGCGCATGCGCATCTGCGGCGTATCCAGCGCGGCGGCGTCGGCGTTGCCGCCCAGCGCCTGCTGCATGCTCGCCACCTGCTGGCGCTCGGCGGCGTCGAGCTGCTCGCGCGAGATGGGGATGCCGTCGACCTTGGCCGCCAGGTTTCCGTCGCCCGTGAAGTGGTTGTAGCCCTGGATGCCGAACAGCACGAAGGACGGGAAGATCAGCAGGAACAGGATGACCTGCAGGAGCTTGTTGTGCTTGCGGACGAATTCGAACATGGCGACTGGAGGCACTCCCGGCTCGGCGGCCGGAGGCGCAGGGTACGAAATCGGGAGGCACAAAAACAAAAGGCGAACCGAGGTTCGCCTTCGTGTGCCCCAGCGTGGGGCGCGGCTTGCGGGTGGTGGGTGCTGAGGGGTTCGAACCCCCGACCTACGCCTTGTAAGGGCGCCGCTCTACCAACTGAGCTAAGCACCCGAACGTGCTCCGGCAAACCGCGCGAGCCTGGCGCGCAGTTTAGTGCATCAGTTCAGGGCGTCCTTCAGCCCCTTGCCGGCGCGGAACTTCGGCACCTTGGCGGCCTTGATCTTGATGGTCGCACCGGTGCGGGGGTTGCGGCCGGTACGCGCCGGACGCTTGGTCACGGCGAAGGTGCCGAAACCGATCAGCGTGACGCTGCCGCCCTTCTTCAGGGTGACCTTGACGCCTTCGATCATCGAATCCAGGGCGCGCGCAGCGGCGGCCTTGGAGATATCGCTCTTCTTCGCGATGTGTTCGATCAGTTCTGTTTTATTCACTCTGGCCCCCTGCATGAGGATGGTGTGGTTGAACGAGTTGACGACGACACGACGCCACGGCAGTTGCGCCCGCCCGCGGACACGTCGCGATGCCTCCGGAGAATTGCGCGCACGCCCCAAGCCTATCGACGGCCGCTGCGCTCGGTTCGTGGTGCACCGCAACCGGGCAGTTGGGATTTCGAAGCGGACGAAGGGTCCGCCGAAGCCCTGCTCGCATCGCGGCGATCACGCCGAGCGCCGCGGATTACAAGGCTTGCGGCGCCAGCCCACGCATTAGAGCGAGCGCCGCTGCGCGTGTCAATCAAGGCAAGCGCGAGCACGCGGCCCGCGTGGTGCGAACGCCGCGGGCCTGCGCGGCCGGCTCAGGCGCGCGCCACCTCGGCCGCGATGGCCTGGCCGAGATCGCTGGTGGAGGCCTTGCCGCCCAGGTCGGGGGTGCGCGGCGCCTGGGAATCCGGGTGCAGCGCGGCCTCGATGGCGCCCAGCATGGCGTCGTGGGCGTCGCGGTGTCCGAGGAAGTCCAGCATCATCGCGGCGCACCAGATCTGGCCGATCGGATTGGCCAGGCCCTTGCCGGCGATGTCCGGCGCCGAGCCGTGCACCGGCTCGAACAGGGACGGAGCGGTGCGCGTGGGGTTGAGGTTGGCCGACGGACCGATGCCCAGGGTTCCGCACAAGGCCGGCGCGAGGTCGCTGAGAATGTCGCCGAACAGGTTGGACCCGACGATCACGTCGAAGTCCTGCGGGCGCTGCACCAGGCGCGCGCACAGCGCGTCGATGTGGTACTGGTTCCAGCGCACCTGGTCGTGCGCGCCGGCCACGGCGCGCACGCGCTCGTCCCAGTAGGGCATGGTGATGGAAATGCCGTTGGACTTGGTGGCCGAACTCAGCAGGCGCCGCGGGCGGCGTTCGGCCTGCTCGAAGGCGAAATGCAGCACCCGGTCCACGCCGATGCGGGTCAGGATGGTTTCCTGCAGCACGATTTCGCGGTCGGTGCCGGCGAACATGCGGCCTCCGGCGTCGGAGTACTCGCCCTCGGTGTTCTCGCGCACGATCAGCAGGTCGATGTCGCCCGCGACGCGCCCGGCCAGCGGCGAGCGCACGCCGGGCATCAGGCGCGCCGGGCGCAGGTTCACGTATTGGTCGAACACACGGCGGAACTGGATCAGCGAGCCCCACAGGGACACGTGGTCGGGCACCTTGTCGGGCCAGCCGACGGCGCCGAACAGGATGGCGTCGAAGTCGCCCAGCACCTGTTCCCAGTTGCTGGGCAGCATGGTGCCGTGGCGCAGGTAGTAGTCGCAGGAGGCGAAATCGAATTCCTCCAGCTGCAGTGCGATGCCGAAGCGGCTGGCGGCGGCCTGCAGCACCCGCACGCCCTCGGGCATGACCTCCTGGCCAATGCCGTCGCCGGGGATGACGGCGATGCGCCACGGGCGCGCCTGGGCGAGCGCGGCGGAGGAGGACGATTCCTGGCTCATGGGGACCTCATTCGGAGAGTTTGATGCCCGCCAGCGCGAGCTTGAAGTAGTACAGCATGGACCACAGGGTCAGCGCGGCCGCCACGTCCAGCAGCCAGCCGCCCCACCAGGCCGCCGGCAGCACGCCGAACAGGCGCCCGTCGTACAGCAGCAGCGGGATGGCCACCATCTGCGTGGCGGTCTTGACCTTGCCCAGCCAGTTCACGGCGACCGCGCGCGAGCGCCCGATGCGCGCCATCCATTCGCGCAGCGCCGAGATGGCGATCTCGCGCCCGATGATGATCAGCGCCACCAGCGCGCCGATGCGCCCGAGCTCCAGCAGCACCAGCAGCGCCGCCGAGACCATCAGCTTGTCGGCCACCGGGTCGAGGAAGGCGCCGAAGGCGGAGGTCTGGTTCCAGCGCCGCGCCAGGAAACCGTCGAACCAGTCGGTGAGTCCCGCCACCACGAACAGCAACGCCGCGGCGAGGTTGCGGTCCGGCAGGCTCAGCCACTGCGCGGGCAGCGCATACACGCCGACGACCAGCGGAATGGCCGCCACGCGCAGCCAGGTCAGGAGAGTCGGCACGTTCATGGTGCATAGCATTATTCCATCGCCGCGCTCCGCGCCCCATGGGGACAAGCCCGGCGCCGCGCCGGGCAGGTCGCCTCAGTGCAGCGCCGAGTAGATGGCCTGCGCGAGTTCGCGGGACACACCCTCCACCGTCATCAGGTCCTCCACGCTGGCCTGCTCCACCCCGCGCAGCCCGCCGAAACGGGCCAGCAGGCGCGAACGCCGCTTGGGCCCGATGCCGGCGATGTCCTCCAGGCGCGAGCCCCCGGTGCGCGCCTTGGCGCGGCGCGCGCGCATGCCGGTGATGGCGAAACGGTGCGCCTCGTCGCGGATCTGCGCCACCAGCAGCAGCGCCGGGCTGTCGGGCGGCAGGCTGAGCTTGGGGCGCTGGTCGGCGAACACCAGTTCCTCCAGCCCGACCTTGCGGCCTTCGCCCTTCTCCACGCCGACGATGCGGGCGATGTCCAGGCCGAGTTCCTCGAACACCGAGCGGGCCACGCCCACCTGGCCGCGTCCGCCGTCGATCAGCACGACGTCGGGCAGGCCCTCGCCGCTGTTCTCGGCGACACGGGAATAGCGCCGGGTCAGCACCTGGCGCATGGCCGCGTAGTCGTCGCCGGGGGTGATGCCTTCCACCGTGTAGCGTCGGTAGCGCGAGGGTTGCATCGCGTGCTGCTGGAACACCACGCAGGAGCCCTGCGTGGCCTCGCCCGCGGTGTGGCTGATGTCGAAGCACTCCACGCTGAGCGTGGCCAGGTCGTCGAGCTGCAGGCCCAGCGCCTGGGCCAGCGCGTCGGTGCGCAGATGCTGCGCGCCCTCGTCGGCCAGCAGGCGCGCCAGCGCCAGGCGCGCGCCCTGCTCGGCCTGCTCCAGCCAGCGCCGTCGCGTGCCGCGGGGGTTGAGCACCAGGCGGCAGCGCTGGCCGCGGTGCTGCTCCAGGGCTTCCAGGAGTTCGGATTGCATCGCGCAGCCGCTGACCAGCACCGGCGGCAGGGCAAGGTCCAGGTAGTGCTGCGCGACGAAGGCTTCGAGCACCGCCTGCTCCGGGGTCGAGCCCTCGGGCAGCTCGTCCAGCCCGGCGAGCTGGCTGGGGTAGTAGGCGCGGTCTCCCAGGTGGCGCCCGCCGCGCACCATGGCCAGGTTCACGCAGGCGCGCGCGCCCTGCACCGCCACGGCGAGGATGTCGGCGTCCTGGTCGGCGTCGACCTCCATGCTCTGTTGTTGCAGCACCCTGGACAGCGCGCCGATCTGGTCGCGCAGCACCGCCGCCTCCTCGAAGCGCAGTTCGGAGGACAGTTGCTCCATGCGCTGCTGAAGATCGCGCAGCACGCTGTCGTGCTCGCCGCGCAGGAAACGGGTGGCGGCCTCGACGTCGGCGGCGTAGTCCTGCGGCGAGATCAGGCCCACGCAGGGCCCCGAGCAGCGCTGGATCTGGTGCAGCAGGCAGGGCCGGCTGCGGTTGGCGAACACGGTGTCCTCGCAGGTGCGCAGGCGGAACACCTTCTGCAGTACCGTGATGCTTTCCTTGACCGCCCAGGCGCTGGGATAGGGCCCGAAATAGCGGTTCTTGCGATCCACCGAGCCCCGGAAATACGCCATGCGGGCAAAGGCGTGGCTGGTGCCGAGCTTGAGATAGGGGTAGGACTTGTCGTCGCGGAACAGGATGTTGAACCGCGGGTTCTGGGTCTTGATGAGGTTGTTCTCGAGCAGCAGCGCCTCCGCCTCCGAGGAGGTGACCGTGGTCTCCATGCGCTCGATGCGCGAGACCATGTGGCCGATGCGCGTGCCGCCGTGGTCCTTCTGGAAGTAGCTGGACACGCGCTTCTTCAGGTCGCGCGCCTTGCCCACGTACAGCAGCGTGCCGTCGGCGGCGAAGTAGCGGTACACCCCCGGCAGGTGGGGCAGCGCCGCCACCTGGCGCGCCAGCGCGTCGTCGGCGGCCATGCCTCAGGCTCCCGCGGCGCGCGCTTCCCGCGCGGCGCGCTCGAACACGTCCCGGAACATCGCCGCCGTCAGGCGCCCGGTGTTCTGGTTGTAGCGGCTGCAGTGGTAGCTGTCGTACAGGCGCAGCGCGCCCAGGTCGTGGCGCGCGCCGTGGGCGAAGCGCGCCGACGACACCTTGCGTCCGAGCGCCTGCAGCACCGCGCCGTGGGCCACCGTGCCCAGCGCCAGCACGACCCCCAGGCGCGGCATCGCCTGCAGCTCCGCGCGCAGATAGGCGTTGCACTCGCGCACCTCCGCCGGCAGCGGCTTGTTGCCGGGGGGCAGGCATTTCACGCTGTTGCAGATGCGGCAATCCAGCATGCGCATGCCGTCGTCGGCCCGGATGCTGGCCGGCGGGTCGTCCGCGCGCACCGCCGGCTCGCGCTCGGCCAGCCCCAGCGCGCCCAGCGTGCCGTACAGCAGGGGACCGGCGCCGTCGCCGGTGAAGGGTCGGTTGCTGGCATTGGCGCCGTGCAGGCCGGGCGCCAGACCGACCACCAGCAGGCGCGCCGACAACGGCCCGAAGGAAGGAACCGGCAGGCAGGCGTACTGCGGATGGCGCCCGCGCACCTCGTCGCGGAACTCCGCCAGGCGCGAACAACGGCGACAATGCGGGTCGTACACCGGATGTCCGGTTGGCGCTGCGGGTTCCGGACCGGTGGTCACGGACGCGCGCTCGCGTGTGGACTGATTTTGATGAACCATCCCCTGAACTGCGATCTGTTTTGCCATGTCGTGGACAATTTCGGCGACATCGGCGTGGCGTGGCGCCTGGCGAGACAGCTGGCGCACGAGCACGGCTGCGTCGTCCGGCTGTTCGTCGACGATTTGAACACCTTCGCGGCGATCTGCCCGCAGATCCAGCCGCGCATGGGTCAGCAGACCATCGACTCGGTGAGCATTCTGCCGTGGTCTCGCCAGCAGCAGCTCGACCCCGGAGATGTGGTGGTCGAAATGTTCGGCTGCCACCTGCTGCCGGGCTTCATCGAGCGCATCCAGCGCCTGGGCCCGCGCCGGGTGCGCTGGGTGAACCTGGAACACCTCAGCGCCGAGGCCTGGGTGGAAGGCGCGCACCTGCGCCCGTCGCCGCAGCCGGGCGGCATCGACAAGCTGTTCTTCTTCCCCGGTTTCGGCGCCGGCACCGGCGGCCTGCTGCGCGAGCGGGGCCTGCTGGCGCGCCGCGCCTCCTGGGAGCGCCTGCCCAGTGCGCGACGCATCGCGCTGCGCACGCTGGGCCTGCCGCCGCCGCCGGAGCATGCGCTGACCGTACTGTTGTTCAGCTACGCCCGCGCCGGGCTGGGGGGATGGCTGCAGGCCATGGCCTCGGCCAGCCGCCCCACCACCTTGTGGATCTGCCCGGGCCCCATGCGCGCCGAGGTGGACGCCTGGCTGCACATGCAGCTGGGCACGGGCCAGAGCACGGTGCGCGGCAGCCTCACGTTGTGCGCCCTGCCCTTCGTGCCGCAGGAACGTTTCGACGAGTTGCTTTGGTCGGCCGACGTGTGCATCGTGCGCGGGGAGGACTCCTTCGTGCGCGCGCAGTGGGCGGCGCGTCCGCTGGTCTGGCACGCCTATCCGCAGCACGATCAGGCGCACCTGGAGAAGATCGACGCCTTCCTGCGCCGCTACCTGCGGGACGCACAGCCGGCGGTGCGCGACGCCGTCACCGGGCTGTCCGAGGCCTGGAACGACGGAGGGGAGCTGGTGCCGGCCTGGCAGGCCTTCTGCGCGGCGCTGCCCGACATCCGCGCCCACGCGGGCTCCTGGTGCGAGCGCCTGGCGGCGCAGCCCGACCTGGCGAGTCAGTTGCTGCAGGCCCTGGGCGTGCCGGCGTCGCGGGGCGAGCCCGCAGCCGCGGCGGCGCCGCCGGCGGCCTGAGCCACGGCTCCGCGAGCACGGTTGGCTCCGGCAAACCGTGAAGTCCGCCGGCCTGTTAAAATAATCGATTGACTTTTCCCGAAACTTTTTCAAAGTCTATGAAACTCGCTCAAGAAATCCGTGCCGGCAATGTGATCATGGTCGGCAAGGATCCCATGGTCGTGCAGAAGACCGAGTACAGCCGCGGCGGGCGCAATGCCGCCACGGTGAAGATGAAGCTCAAGAACCTGCTGACCAGCGGGGGAACCGAGCTCGTGTACAAGGCCGACGACAAGCTCGATCCCATCGTGCTCGAGCGCAAGGAGTGCACCTACTCCTATTTCGCCGATCCCATGTACGTGTTCATGGACACCGAGTACAACCAGTACGAAGTCGAAAAGGACAACCTCGGCGACGCGCTGCTGTACCTCGAGGACGGCATGCCGGTGGAAGTCGTGTTCTACGACGGCAAGGCCATCTCGCTGGAAATGCCCACCACCGTGGTGCGCGAGGTGATGTACACCGAGCCCGCCGTGAAGGGCGACACCTCCGGCAAGGTGCTCAAGCCGGCCAAGATCTCCACCGGCGCGGAAATCCCCGTGCCCATCTTCGTGGCCATCGGCGACAAGATCGAGATCGACACCCGCACCGGCGAGTACAAGGGCCGCGTGTAAGGCTGGCCGGGGCGCGTCCCCGCCCGACGCGCCCCATTCCTGCGCCCCGCCCCGCTGCCGTGCCGCCGAAAGCGGCTATCCAGCCCGCCTGACGCAGCCAGTTCCTGCACCTCGCCCCGCTGCCAAGAGCACACCCGCCGCAGGGCCGCCCCAAGGCGGGGTGCGTCCCCCTCGGGGGGACGGAGCCGGGCTCGCGCCCGGCGACGAAGGGGGCCGTCAGTACCCATCGCCAGGAATCGGCCGCACGCGGCGCGAGCCGCCGGCGCGCCGGTTGGCGCGCACCTCCGGCTCGGTGCTGATGCCCAGCTCGTCGGCGCGCACGGTGAGGGCACGCAAGGCGCGGTCCAGCGCCATCACCAGATCGTCGTCGATGGCCTCGAGCAGGCGCGCGTTGAGCCGCGCGATCTGCGGGAACACCTCCTCGAACAAGGCCGTCCCGGCCGGGGTCAGCGACACCGTCGCGCGCCGCGCGTCGTCGGCGGTCACCGCGCGCTGCGCGAGTTCCTTGGCCACCAGGCTGGCAATCGCGCGCGAGGTGCGCGGGCGATCCAGGTGCGAGCGCTCGGCCAGTTCCGACGGCGAGGCCCGGCCCACCGCGGCCAGCACGGCAAGCAGACGCCATTCCCGGCGCGAAATTCCCCATTTGCCTTCCATCAGGCGGGTGACCGGGGACGTCGCCGACGCGTACAGCCTGAACAGGCGGTAGTTCAGCAGGTCGTCCAGGTTCTCGGGATTTCGCAGTCGACGGATCTCGGCGGACATGGCATGCAAGGGTGACGGCCGCCGCGGCAGCGGTGACTCGGGCCCTATTTCAGCACGACTACCCCCCCGTTGGCATCGATTCGGCCCCACTCCGGGCAGACCCTGATGCATTTCCGGGATTGATTCGAACAACGCATGAGTCCTCCCTAGAATCGTCCGGCATGGGGCTTGCGCGCGACGCTGCCTGGCTCCCACCCATAACCAGGAGAGGAGACCAGACCATGAACAAACCCGGAACACTTCGCGCCGCCCTGGCCGCCTCGCTGCTGGGCCTCGGCGCCTGGCACGCGGGCACGGCCGTGGCCGCCCAGCCGATCATCGCCGGCAGCATCACCAACAGCCCGCCGATGATCGCCTACGCCGACGACGGCAAGACCTTGAAGGGGGTCATCGTCGACCTGGCCGCAGCGATGAACAAGCATCTGCCGGCACCCATCGAGTTCAAGCCGGAGGCCTTCCCGAACCTGTTCCCTGCGATGCAGTCGCACCAGATCGACGTGGCCTTCACGATGATGAACGACACCGCGCAGCGCGAGAAGCTGGTGGACTTCGTCGACTTCTTCAACCTCGGCACCAAGCTGCTGGTGCGCAAGGGCAACCCCGAGCACGTCACGGACCTGCACAGCCTGTGCGGCAAGACGGTGTCGACCGTGCAGGGCTCGATCCAGATCGAACTGGTCAAGCAGGCCGACGGATGGTGCGCCGCCCACGGCAAGCCCGCAGTGACCAACATGCAGTACGCGCAGCCCTCGGACGCGCGCATGCAGGTGCAGATCGGTCGCGTCGCGGCCTTCTTCGGCAATTCGCCGGTGATGGTCTATCTGGCCAAGACGGCCGGCGGCGGCAAGCTGTTCGACGTAGCCGGGCCCGAGTACCAGCAGGTTCCGCTGGGCATCGCGGTGCCCAAGGACAAGCCCCAACTGCGCGACGAACTGCGCAAGGCGCTGCAGGCGACCATCGACGACGGCAGCTACCTGAAGGTGCTGAGCAAGTACGGCGTGCAGGGCGGCGCGGTGAAGTCGGCCGCCGTCAACGCCGGCGCGAAGATCTGAGCCCGCAAACTCCCGGAGGCCGCGGCGCCTCACCGCGCCGCGCATCATGACGGAATCCATCGACCTCGCCCGCATGCGGGTGGTGCCCCTGCGTCGCCCTGGGCTGTGGGTGGCCAGCGCCGTCGGCGCCGTGGCCTTCGTGCTGCTGGCGGTGTCGGTCTGGCGCAATCCGAACATCGACCACGCCGCGATCGCGCACTACCAGTTCGCGCCGGCCATCCTGGCCGGGCTGCGCACCACGCTGCTGATCGCGCTGGCCTCCGAGCTGGTCGGGCTCGTGCTGGGCACCCTGCTGGCGGTGGGACTGATGTCCGACAGCTGGGTGCTGCGCATGGGCAGCCGGCTGTACGTGTGGCTGCTGCGCGGCACCCCGCTGCTGGTGCAGATCATCGTCTGGGGCAACCTGGCGCTGCTGTTCCCGCATCTGGGGCCGTTCTCCACCAACGCGGTGCTGACCCCCTTCGTCGCCTCCATCGTGGCGCTGGGCCTGAACGAAGGCGCCTACATGGCCGAGGTGGTGCGCGCCGGGCTGCTGTCGGTGGACCGCGGACAGTACGAGGCGTCCACCGCGCTGGGCATGCGGCGCGGCCTGGCGCTGCGGCGCATCATCCTGCCGCAGGCGCTGCGCGTGATCGTGCCGCCGGCGGGCAACCAGTTCATCTCCCTGCTCAAGGCCACGTCGCTGGTGTCGGTGATCGCCGGCGGCGACTTGCTGACGGCGGCGGAGAACATCTCCTCGGCCAACCTGCGCACCATCGAACTGATGCTGGTGGCCACCTTCTGGTACCTGCTGGTCACCACCGTGGCCAGCGCGGGCCAGCACCTGCTGGAGCGCCGGCTCGGCCGCGCCCACCGGAGCCTGCATGAATCCACATGAGTCCTCCGCCCCGCGCCCGATGGTGCAGGCGCAGGGCGTGCACAAGCGCTACGGGCGCCTGGAGGTGCTCAAGGGCATCGACCTCGAAGTGGCGGCCGGGGAGGTCATGTGCCTGATCGGCCCGTCGGGGTCCGGCAAGAGCACCTTCCTGCGCTGCATCAACCACCTTGAGACCATCCAGGCCGGCGCCATCCGCGTGGACGGAGCCCTGATCGGCTGTCGAGCCCACAACGGACGCCTGTACGAGCTGCCCGAAAGCGAAGTGTGCCGCCAGCGCGCCGACATCGGCATGGTGTTCCAGCGCTTCAACCTGTTCTCCCACATGACCGCGCTGCAGAACATCGTCGAGGCGCCCATGCGGGTGCGCGGCCAGCCGGCCGCGCAGGCGCGCCAGCGGGCGCTGGAACTGCTCGAGCGAGTCGGCCTGGCGGCCAAGGCGCAGGCCTATCCGGGCCAGCTCTCGGGCGGACAGCAGCAGCGCATCGCCATCGCGCGCGCGCTGGCCATGCAGCCCAAGGTGATGCTGTTCGACGAGCCCACCTCGGCGCTGGACCCCGAACTGGTGGACGAGGTGCTGTCGGTGATGCGCCAACTGGCCGGCGAAGGCATGACCATGATCGTGGTCACGCACGAGATCGGCTTCGCGCGCGACGTCGGCCATCGCGTGGCCTTCATGGACGGGGGCGTGATCGTCGAACAGGGACCGCCCGGCGACATCCTGGTGAACCCCCGCCACGAGCGCACCCGCTCCTTCCTGGCGCGGGTCATCGGCGCCCGCCAAGCCGGGGACGCCGCGAACACGACGTCCGCCTAGGCGCGCCGGTCGGCGACCCCCGAGTCCTCAGAACCGCAACGGAGCCCGAAGGTGGTCCGCAACGTACTGTTCATCATGGCCGATCAGCTGCGCCGGGATCACCTGGCCTGCTACGGTCATCCCTACATCCGCACCCCGAACATCGACGCGCTGGCGCGCCGCGGCGTGCGCTTCGACCAGGCCTACGTCAACTCCGGCGTATGCGGGCCGTCGCGCATGAGCTACTACACCGGGCGCTACGCGGCCAGCCACGGCGCCACCTGGAACCGCGTCCCGCTGTCGGTGGGCGAGCTCACGCTGGGCGAATACCTGCGCGACGCCGGGCTGGAACTGGCGCTGGCCGGCAAGACCCACGTGATGCCCGACCAAGACGGGCTGCGACGCCTGCACCTGGACGGACACAGCGAACTCGGCCACCTGCTGGAGCGCGGCGGGTTCCACGAACTCGACCGCTACGACGGGCACCACACGCCGGGCGAGGAATCGGGCTATCCCGCCTTCCTGCGCGCGCACGGCTACGACAGCGCCGATCCGTGGACCGATTTTGTGATCTCCGGGCTGGACGCGCAGGGCCGCGTGCAATCGGGCTGGCACATGCGCAACGTGCACCTGCCGGCGCGGGTGCGCGAGGAGCATTCCGAGACGGCCTACATGACCGACCAGGCCATGCGCTTCATCGGCGCCATGGCCGAGCGTCCATGGGTGCTGCACCTGAGCTACGTCAAGCCGCACTGGCCGTACATGGCGCCGGCGCCCTACCACGCGGCCTACACGGCCGACCAGTGCCTGCCGGTGCTGCGCACGCGCGAGGAACTGCGCAATGCCCATCCGGTGCTGGAGGCCTATCGCGCCAGCGAGGAAAGCCGCAGCTTCTCGCTGGACGAGTGCGTGCGCGTGGTGCGCCCGGCCTACCAGGGGCTGATCGAGCAGCTCGATGCCCACCTCGGGCGCCTGTTCGAGCACATGGACCGCCTGGGCGTGCTGCGCGACACCCTGGTCATCCTGTGCTCCGACCACGGCGACTTCCTGGGCGACCACTGGCTGGGCGAGAAGGAACTGTTCTACGACATGATCCAGCGCGTGCCGCTGATCGTGGTCGACCCCTCGGCCGAGGCCGACGTCAGCCGCGGCCGCGTGGAGCAGCGCATGGTGGAAAGCGTGGACGTGGTGCCGACCATCCTGCACGCGCTGGGCCTGCAGGTGCCGCAGCACCGCATCGAGGGCCGCTGCCTGCAGGATCTGCTGTTCGATGCGGCGCAGCCCGGGTCCCCGGCGCCGCAATGGCGCGATGCGGTGTTTTCCGAACTGGACTACAGTTTCAAGGACGCGCGGCGCCTGCTGGGCAAGACCCCGCAGAACGCCAAGGGCTTCTCCTGCCGCGACGGGCGCTGGCGCTACGTCTACTGGCTCGACGAAGCGGAACAGCTCTACGACCTGCAGGAGGATCCGCAGGAAATGTGCGACCTGGGGCGCGAGGCGTCGACCGAGGCGGTGCGCGAGGCCATGCGCAGGCGCGTGCTGGACTGGCTGGCCCGGCGCAAGCGGCGCACCACCATCAGCGACGACATGGTCGAGCGCGGAACCGCGGCGCACAAGCGGGCCGGGGTTTTTTTCGGGCAGTGGTAATCTCGCCCCCGCACCCATCACGAATTCATGAGCATTCAGGCCTTGATCGTCGGAATCCACCTGGCGCGCAGCGTGCGCGGCAGGCCGGGCGCGCCCCCGCGGGCGATGCGCTGATTCCCCGCACCGCGCGGTCGCGCGGCGCGTGCACGACTTTCATGTGTTTTCGCAGGAGCCTGCAATGCCTGACCTGTTCGACAATCCCATGGGATTGTGCGGATTCGAATTCGTCGAATTCGCCTCCCCCACCCCCGGCGTGCTCGAACCCCTGTTCCAGAACATGGGGTTCTCGCGCGTGGCCCGCCACCGCAGCAAGGACGTGGAGCTGTGGCGCCAGGGCGACATCAACTTCATCGTCAACCGCGAACCGCGCAGCGCGGCGGCCTACTTCGCCGCCGAGCACGGGCCGAGCGCCTGCGGCCTGGCCTTCCGGGTGCGCGACGCGCACAAGGCCTACGCGCGCGCGCTGGAACTGGGCGCGCAGCCGATGGAGATCCCGACGGGGCCGATGGAACTGCGCCTGCCCGCCATCAAGGGCATCGGCGGCGCGCCGCTGTACCTGATCGACCGCTTCGAGGACGGCAAGAGCATCTACGACATCGACTTCGAGTGGGTCGAGGGATGCGATCGCCATCCGCGCGGCCACGGGCTGAAGTTCATCGATCACCTCACCCACAACGTGTACCGAGGGCGCATGGCCTTCTGGGCCGGTTTCTACGAGAAGATCTTCAATTTCCGGGAAATCCGCTACTTCGACATCAAGGGCGAGTACACCGGACTGACCAGCCGCGCCATGTCGGCGCCGGATGGGCGCATCCGCATTCCGCTGAACGAGGAAGCCGGCGGCAACGGGCAGATCGAGGAATTCCTCATGCAGTTCAACGGCGAGGGCATCCAGCACGTGGCGCTGCTCACCGAGGACCTGATGGCCACGGTCGACGCGCTGCGCGCCAGCGGCGTGGCGCTGATGACGGCTCCCAACGACATCTACTACCAGATGCTCGAGGAGCGCCTGCCCGGTCACGGGGAGCCGGTGGACGAACTGCGCACGCGCGGCATCCTGCTCGACGGATCCACCGCCGGCGGGGAAAAGCGCCTGTTGCTGCAGATCTTCTCCCAGACCCTGCTGGGGCCGGTGTTCTTCGAGTTCATCCAGCGCAAGGCCGACGAAGGGTTCGGCGAGGGCAACTTCAAGGCGCTGTTCGAGTCCATCGAGCGCGACCAGGTTCGCCGCGGCGTGCTGGGCACGGCCAAGGCGGACTGAAGCTTCGCCACGGGCGGCTCGCCGGCGACGGCACCGTCCGTGGGCGCGCCCGCGGCTGCCGGGGCGGCGGGCGGCTCAGGCCCCGCCGCCTATCACGGCCGCACGCCGGTGCAGGCGTTCGCGGGCCCGATAGGTCAGCCACACCACCAGCACCCATGCGGGAATGGCCCACACCGATGCGCGCGTGGCGGGCGAAGCGAACAGCACGGCCCCCACCAGCCCGATGAAGGCCAGGCAGGCGTAATTGCTCCAGGGGCTGAACAGGGCCGGAAAGCCCGTGCGCACGCCGTCCTCGCGCATGGTGCGGCGAAACCGCAGGTGGGTCAGCACGATCACCGCCCACAGCAGCAGCAGCGACGCGGTGGTCAGGGACATCAGCACCTCGATCACGTGCTGGGGAATCAGGTAGTTCATCAGCACGGCGCCCGCCGTGGCCAGGCACACGACGCCCAGCGCACGCACCGGCACGCCGCGACGGTCGGCCACGCCGAACCAGCCGGGCGCGTTGCCCTGGCTCGCCATGCCGTAGAGCAGGCGGCTGGTCGAATAGACGGCGCCGTTGAACACCGACAGGGTGGCGGTCAGGATCACCAGGTTGAGCAGGTTCGCGGCGAGGCTGTCGCCGATGACCGAGAAGATCAGCGCGAAGGGGCTGCTGCTGTAGGTTCCGCCCCCGGCCTGCAGTGCGCGCAGCAGGCCGGGCCATGGGTACAGCGACAGCAGCACCACGCTGGAAGCGACGTAGAACAGCAGCACGCGGTAGACGATCTGGTTGATGGCCTTGGGGATCACCCTGGAGGGGTCGCGGGTTTCGGCCGCGGCGAAACCCAGCATCTCGATGCCGCCGAAGGCGAAGGCGACCAGGCCCAGGGACATGATCAGGCCGGACACGCCGTTGGGCATGAAACCGCCGTGCGCCCACAGGTTGGACAGACCCGCCTCCGGGTTGCCATGGTGCGCCACCAGCAGCCATGCGCCGAAGCCGATCATGGACAGCACCGCGACCACCTTGATCATCGCGAACCAGAACTCCGATTCGCCGTAGGCGCGCACACTGGCGAGGTTCAGCCCCGTGATGGCCAGCAGCCCCAACGCCGCGGTGACCCAGCCGGGAACCCAGGGCCACCAGAACTGGACGAACTTGCCGGCGGCGCTGAGCTCGACCATGCCCACCAGCACGTACAGCACCACGGTGTTCCAGCCGGAGAAGTAGCCCGCGAAGCGACTCCAGTAGCGATCGGCGAAATAGCTGAAGGAACTGGACACCGGGGTCTCGACCAGCATTTCCCCCAGGAATCGCATGATCAGGAACACCAG
>JAKBNS010000215.1 GCA_021830925.1 Pseudomonadota bacterium
GTGGGCGACAAGATCGCCCGCCTGGTGGGAGCTCGCGCGGGGGAACTCGTGGTGGCGGACTCCACCTCGGTGAACCTGTACAAGGTGCTGAGCGCCGCGCTGCACATCGCGCGCGCGGACTCGCCGTCGCGCCGGGTGGTGGTGTCCGAGCGCAGCAACTTCCCCACCGACCTGTACATCGCCGAGTCCCTGGTGGAACAGCAGGGCATGCGACTGGAGCTGCTGGACATCGACGAGATTCCGGCGCGCCTGCGTGACGACGTGGCGGTGCTCATGCTCACCCAGGTCAACTACCGCACCGGGCGCATGGCCGACATGGCCGAAGTGACCGCGCAGGCGCACGCGGCGGGGGCGCTGGCGCTGTGGGACCTGGCGCACTCGGCTGGCGCGGTGCCCGTGGACCTGAACGGGGCGCAGGCGGATTTCGCGGTGGGATGCGGCTACAAGTACCTCAACGGCGGCCCCGGCGCGCCGGCCTTCTGCTGGGTCCATGCGCGCCACGTGGAGCGTTTCCGGCAACCCCTGTCGGGCTGGATGGGACACGCGGCGCCCTTCGTGTTCCAACCCGGCTACGAGCCCGCGCCGGGCATCGCGCGCTACCTGTGCGGCACGCCGCAGGTGCTGGGCATCGCCGCGCTGGAATGCGGGGTGGACACCGTGCTGGCGGCCGAGCCGCTGGGCGGCATGCAAGCGCTGCGCGCCAAGTCGGTGGCCCTGACGGAACTGTTTGTCGATCTGGTGCGGGAACGTCTGCCGGACAGCGGTCTGCACCCCTTCGGGCCCGTCCGAGGCCGCGCGGCGCGGCAGCCAGGTGTCGCTGGCGGTGCCCGCCGACGGCTCGCTCGACGGCTACGCGCTGATGCAGGCGCTGATCGACCGCGGGGTGATCGGCGACTACCGCGCCGGCGACGGCAGCGCCGCGCATCCCCATCTGCTGCGCTTCGGCTTCACGCCCCTGTACCTACGCTACGTCGACGTGTTCGACGCGGTGCAGGCGCTGGCCGAAGTGCTCGAATCCGCGGCCTGGCGCGAGCCGCGCTTCGCGCGCAAGGGCGCGGTGACCTGAAACCCGCGCCCGCCGGAGTCCATCGATGCCCTGCCCCCACCACGAAGCCGCCGCGCCGTCGCGCGGCGAAACCATCGTCGCCGCCGAAGGCGCGCAACTCGATTTTTCGCGCGACATGAGCTATGGCGACTACCTGCAGCTCGAGCGACTCCTCGACGCGCAGCGCCCGCTTTCGCCCGAGCACGACGAGATGCTGTTCATCGTGCAGCACCAGACCTCCGAGTTGTGGATGAAATTGTTGCTGCACGAACTGCTCGCGGCCTGCTCGAACCTGGAGCGCGACCAGCTCCCGCCGGCCTTCAAGATGATGGCGCGGGTGTCGAAGATCCTGGAGCAACTGGTGCATGCCTGGGACGTGCTGGCCACCATGACCCCGCCGGAATACACGGCCATTCGCCCCTATCTGGGCCATTCCAGCGGATTCCAGAGCTGGCAGTACCGCTGCATCGAGTTCGCGCTGGGCAACAAGAACCGCGCCATGCTGCAGCCCCATGCGCACCGGCCCGAGACCCACGCGCGGGTGCTGGCCGCATGGCGCGCGCCCAGCCTGTACGACCAGGCACTGCGCCTGCTGGCGCGCCGCGGCATCGAGCTGGCGCAGGAGGTCGTGGAACGCGACTGGACCCAACCGCGCGCCGCGGACCCCCGCGTGGAGCAGGCGTGGCTGCGGGTCTATCGCGACCCGCAGGCGCACTGGGATCTGTACCAGCTCGGCGAGAAACTCGCCGACATCGAGGACGCGATGCGTCTGTGGCGTTTTCGTCACCTGACCACGGTCGAGCGCGTGATCGGATTCAAGCGCGGCACCGGCGGCACCGGCGGCGTCAGCTACCTGCGCAAGATGCTCGACACCGTGCTGTTCCCGGAGATCTGGAGCCTGCGCACCCAGCTGTGAACGCCGGCTTCGCGCCGGGATGCCGCTTCAGGCGGCGCCCTGGCCCGGCTCGGCGCGGTTGCGCATCCAGTCGGCGGTACCGTCGAAGGCCTGCTGCAGGCGCGCCCGCAGGGCCTCCTCGACACCTTGCTCCTGCATGGCCTGGCGCATGCAGTCCAGCCAGGCATCGCGCTCGGCCACGCCGATGGCGTAGGGGAAGTGGCGCATGCGCAGACGCGGATGCCCGAATTGCTGCTGGTACAGGTCGGGCCCGCCCAACCAGCCACTGAGAAACCAGAACAGCTTGTCGCGCGAGCCTTCCAGCGTGGTGGGGTGGATCGCGCGCAGCGCGGCGAAACGCGGCTCCAGGTCCATCAGGTCGTAGAAACGATCCACCAGCGCGCGCACGCCGTGCTCGCCGCCGAGTTGGTCATAGGGCGTGGGGCCCTGGGGCTGGTCTTCGGAGGACATCGATGCGAATGGAACCGTGGACGAAAGGGGAATTGTCGCGCGCGGGGCGCGCGAGGCGTTGCGCGGGGTCAACGCGCCGGGCGGCGCCAGGGCCTCAATCGGCGCTACGCAGCAGGCGCAGCGGCGGCTCGCGCAACACGCGGCGCAGGCTCAGCCAGCCCACGAGCAGCGCCAGCACAGCGCCCGCGGCCACGCCCAGGGGCAACCAGCCCGGCGACGGCACCCAGGCGAACTCGAACACCTTGCGCGCCAGCAACCAGGCGGCCGCCATCGCGCCGGCCGCGCCGAGCAGCCCGGCCAGCGCCCCCGCCAGCAGCAGTTCGGCGGCCATGACCCGGCGCAGCAGCGCGTCCGATGCCCCGAGCACACGCCACAGCGCGGTCTCGTGCTCGCGCTCGCGGCGCCCGATGAACAGGCAGGCCACCAGCACGATCAGCCCGGCGCCCAGCGCGAAGCCGAACAGCCACTGCACGGCGCTGCCCACCTGCGCGAGCAGGTGGCGAAGCTGGCCCAGCAGTTCGGCCAGGTCGATGATGGTGATGTCGGGAAAGCGCCGTCCCAGCTCGGCGTCGAGCTCGGGCGATGCGTCGGCCCCCTCGTGGAACGCGGCCAGGTAGGTGAAGGGCTGGCGCTCCAGCATGGCGCGCGGCGCCAGCACGAAGAAATTGGCGTGCATGGAGGCCCAGTCCACCTTGCGCAGGCTGCCGATGCGCGCCTCCAGGGTGTCGCCGGCGATGTCGAAGCGCAAGCGGTCCCCCAGCTTCAACCCCAGCGTGGTGGCGATGCCCTGGTCGAGGGAAAGCTCGCGCGCGCCGGGGGCCGCGGTGGCCGCCCAGTCGCCGGCCACGATGCGGTTGTCGCCCGGCAGCGTGGGCGCGGTGGACACGTTGAACTCGCGGTCGATCAGGTGGCGCGCGCGTTCGTCGCGATAGTCGCGCCCGAACACCGCGCGACCGTTCACGGCCACCAGGCGCGCGCGCACCATGGGGTACCAGTCGTAGCCGCGGATGCCCGCGCGCGCCAGCGCATCGCGAAAGGCCGTGCCCTGCTGCGGCTGCACGTTGATCACGAATCGGTCGGGCGCGTTGGCCGGCAGCGAGGCCTGCCAGCCCGCCAGCAGCCCGTCGCGCAGCATGCCCACCAGCAGCAGCGCCATCAACGCCAGGCCCAGCGCGGTGATCTGCGCCACCGCGCCCCAGCCGCGCGCGCCCAGCTGGCGCGCGGCGAGCGCCAGCGTGCCGCGCCCGCGCTCGCCGGTCGCGCGCAGCAGCGGCAGAAATAGCGCCGCGACGGCGGCCAGCAGCGCGGCGGCCGCGGCGAAGGCTCCCAGCGCGATCCACCCCAGCCAGCCGCGCCCGCCGAGCAACAGGCATACCAGCGCGAACATGGCCAGCCCCAGCGCCCCGATCAGGCGCGCCGCGGCGCTGGGAGCCAGCGCCTCGCTGCGCATCACCCGCAACGGCGGCACGCCGGCCAGACGCAGCAGCGCCGGCAGCGCGAAGGCCAGCAGCAGGGTGCCCATGCTGAGCAGGGTCAGCGCGGCCGGCTGCCAACCGGGCGCACCCAGCTGGCCCGCGTCCACCAGGCGGCGCAGCAGACCCAGCAACAAGGCTTGCAGGCCCAGTCCGGCCAGGCTGCCGAGCAGGCTCGCGCTGAGGCCCAGCAGCGCGAGTTCCGCTCCCACCAGCGCCAGCACGGTACGTCGGCGCATGCCCAGCGCCTTCAGCAACGCCACC
>JAKBNS010000088.1 GCA_021830925.1 Pseudomonadota bacterium
CCCGAAGGGTTGGCGCGGAATCGGGCGCTGGCCGCACCCCGGATCTTGCGCGGGCGCCCAGCCCGCGCTGCGATCCGGCGCACGCCCATCATCCCGATTTCGCGCCAACGCGCCCCCCTCCGTTCCTTCAACAGCCTGCTGGCAAAGCGGGCCGGACGGGTCCGAAGGCCTCAGCCCGTCGCCTGCACGCCCGCCCAGGCCAGGAACAGCAGCACGCTCAGCACATGCGCGGCGTAGCAGGCGCGCCCCAGCACGCGGTCCGCGCGCGTGGTGTGGGCGCGAATGGTGGCGGCGTGGAAGTGGACGACGGGATGGCTGTGGCGGTCCAGGTAATCCACCACGCGCCGCGGCCAGGACAAGGCCATCGCGACGTTCACCACGGTCCAGCCGCGGACGAATTCCACGCCGATGCGGTCCCGCGTTTCGGGGCATCGATGCAGGCGTCGCACCGTGTACAGGCCGAACACGACGAACAGGCCGACCCAGGCCAGGAAGGCGATGCCGAAGCCGCGGAGCAACAGGCCCTGCAGGTTCAGCGGGTGGAGCGCGAGCCCTGTCATGGACGTCTCATTGCAGGTCGTCCAGCACCTTGTCCCACCATTTGTCGATTTTGTTGCGACCGAACTTCGCAACGCGTCGGACCCGAAGCACCTCGCCGACCGTCAGTGCGCTGGGAAGGGCGGCCAGGGCCAGCAGGGCCGTGGCCGTGACGCCGGCAAAGGCCGCCAGTCCGTGCACGACACCCCAGCGATTGATGGATGCACAGACGAATATCAGCGGGACATTCAGCGTCAGATTGAGGTAGGCGAAGCGCGCCAGTCGGCGTTCCCACGGGGCCGTGTTCCTGTAGATCGCCTCTCGGTCGGCGAACAATCTGCGCAACGGCGTGACGACGATCACTCGCGTGACTGTCCTGGAATCCGTGAGCGCGGCGGCTGCATTGAACGCCCCGAAGCCCGGCAGCGGTTGCCAGCCCAGCGAGTTGTTCACCTCGGGTAGCTTGCGCAATCGGCGAACCGTGATCAGACCGAAGGCGAGCATCGACACGCTGCCGCACATGAGAAGGACGAAGGATGCAGACCCGAATACAAACAGGACATCGTGCTCCGTCATGACCGGTCCCTCAGAAATGCAGCGACCTTGTCATAAACCAGACCAGCGATTGCCTTTGCGCCTTCGTCTGTAAAGTCGACGGCGTATGGAGTGACGACCACTGCGCCGTAGCCCACGACAAGCGTCATCGAGGGC
Source organism: Pseudomonadota bacterium (assembly GCA_021830925.1). Taxonomy (GTDB): domain Bacteria; phylum Pseudomonadota; class Gammaproteobacteria; order Burkholderiales; family Burkholderiaceae_C; genus Thiomonas_A. Next base: position 1,249 of record JAKBNS010000088.1, read on the forward strand.
GACCTCGTTGCGATCGCGGTCGCACCGGTCGCCAGAACCGAAGCGCCTGTAAGCCTGGATCCGATATTGGCGGACGCTGCGAACCCGACGCTCTCGACGAAGGCTTCGCGTTGCCAATCGCCTCCGGCGTTGCGCACTTCGCGGACATGCAGGATGCGCCGCCCCAGGTCGAGAGCCAGCAGACCGGGGGCAATACGCTTGGAGATCTTGCCGAGCCGGCCCAGGTTTCCGGCCTGCCGGAGCGAACTCACGTCCAGACGCGAAACCTTCCGGGTCTCCCTCACGCGATCAGGCACGCTGACTCGGCCGGGGACGTACAGGCGCGAGCGTCGGTGCGAGTGGGCGAGGGCGCTGTCGATCTCGAAGCGGAAGGCGGTGTTCAGTTCCTGCCTCGAACGCAGCAGGGCTTCGCGGGTCTGGGCCGGGGAGACGCCCTTGGCAGCCTTGCCGTGGGTGGCGCGGTAATGGTCCAGCAGCGCGCCTTGCTGGCGATCCAGGGCTTGCTGGAACAGGCGCCTGCGGCCGTTGTAGATGCCGGTTGCCGCCTGCGCGTAACTCAACGCGTCCGGGCCGTCGTGGTCGGCCTGGATCTCGGCGACCAGGTCGGCCAGCGCCACCACGGTGGGGCCGCCGAAGTCCTGGCACAGATCGCACAGCGGTCCCGCATGGTGCGCGAGCAGGCTGAGGTAGACGCTTTCATCGCGGCCGTCATCGGAGCCCAGCAGATAGGGCTCCTTGGGAGACAGCACGCGGGGCTCACGTCCCCAGCGGTCGACCACACTGCCTTCGGGGACGTCGTTGAACCGCCGCAGCGTATGCAGGTCGGTGCCATGGGGGGAGATCAACAGCGTGGGCATGGACAGGGCCTGGTTGCGCGGCGCATCGCGGCGCCGATGCAAACAGCCTAGGCCGGGCGAGATTCCGGCATTCCCCTTGCTTCGCAATGGCAAGCAGCGCGTACGGGGATGGTGCTCTGGCCAACGCTCGGCGCCGCGGGGTCTCGACGAGCGAGCCAAGCGCGTTGTCGGTTCACGTGAGCAAGAGGTACATGTCAGCCGCCACGAGCCACGCAAGGAGCAGGATCTGCGCCCAGTAGAAGGAACGTGCGAGGCAGCGGTCCAGGCACGAGGTATTCGCGTGCTTCCGGTCGGACGTCAGGGTTCGCTGGCGCAGGGGCCTGGTGGACGCGTCGAGTTCGAGGGCGAGGCGCCGGTTCAGGTCGGAGCCCGATCGCACCAGATTGCTGCGCGCTTCGGTGACCGCGGCCGTGTCGTTCCTGGCCCCCTTGTGGGTGGCACGGTGGTAGCGCTCAAATGAAGTGTCGCTGGCCACTGAGCCAGTCGTACAAGCAAAAGACCACCATCCAAACCATCATCAGGATCTGGGGCCAGTAGCAGGCACGTGCGAGGCAACGGTCCAGCGAGGAGGTATTCGCGTACAGGGTCTGCGACTGGGCGCGCAACTCGGCCAGCGGGCGGGAGTCGAAGTAGCGGCCCATGGCCCTGGGCCACGAGAGCGTGGACGCTACGTTCATGATCTGCCATCCTGGCCAGATGTCGAGTCCCAGGCAATGGCGGGTCCGCGGATTGCGGCGCAGACGGCGCACGGTAACCAGCCACAGGAGCACGAACGCCACGGTGGTCCACGCCAGGGTGGCCATGATTCCCAAGGCACAAAACAGTTCGAAGTCCAGCGATCTCATGGCGAGGGCGTCCGGTGCGAATGGAATGCGTCGAAGCTAAGCTCTGCGACGTACTTCGCAAAATGGTCCGCGAGGCTGGATCCGGAAGCGACAAATGCAGTGGCAGCCAAGCCTGTTCCGAGGATCAGGGCCCAGCCGGCAGGGGTCGGGGCAAGGATGACCTGGAGCGAGATCAAGGCCGCGCGTGTCAGCAATGTTCCCTCGACGGCGCTGAGGATGAAGCCAGCCGACTCCACGACGGCCTTGCGCTGCCAGTCCTCGCCGGCTTCGTAGGCCTCGAAGACCTCGTCGGCGCGAAGCCCGAGGTCGACGATCACCACCGTGCGGCCGACGATCCGGGTGTTGCGGCTCAGTTGCACCAGGCGACTGGCCTCGATGTGCGAACCCACGTTGAGCTGCGCGACCGAGTTGGGTTTGCGGACCAGCTCGGGCATCTGGTGCCGGTCGGACATCAGCGTGCGCTGGCGCGGGCGCAGACGCCTGGTCGTGGCGTCGAGCTCGAGCGCGAAGCGCTGGTTCAGGTCGGAGCCCGATCGCACCAGCTTGCTGCGCGCTTCGGCGGCGGCCGCCGCATCGGCGCTGGCTCCTTTGCGCGTGGCCTGGTGATAGGCCAGCATGTTGGTTTGATGCTCCTGAACGGCTTCGACGAATCGGCCGATGCGTCCACTGTAGAGTGCCCCCAGGGCCGGGCTGCGCCCAGCCCGCCCCCCCGTGGGGGCGAGAAAACTTGGGGCGGCCCTGCGCTTTCTCGTGAGATCCGCACCAGCGCCGACACCTGCCAGGCCATAGCGGCGCAGCTCCGAGCTCAGATCCGCCAGGCCGAGGGTGGCGGACTCGCCCAATTCGCGGCACATCTCGGTGAGCACGCGACCGTGCGGCTCGAGCATCGAGCAGATGGCGTGCTCGCTGGAGTCGTGGCAAGCCCCCAGCAGGTAGGGCGTGTGGGCGTGAAGGCGTTCGGGTTCGCGACCTCGGCTTTCGCGGATGCAGTCGTCGGGTACGCCCAGGTCCTGGGAAAGACGTCGGGTCGTGGTCGGGTACTGGGAAAGCAGCAGGCTGGGCATGGCGGCATGCTCGGTCGCGTATGCACTAACTAGCGACGCAGCCTATGCGGGATCGAATTCCGGCAATGCCCCCGCGCGACATGTCCCATGGGGCGACGCGGGCAAGCGCACCCGGCCATCGGAAGCGCG
>JAKBNS010000173.1 GCA_021830925.1 Pseudomonadota bacterium
AGGCCTCCGCGGCACCGGCGGCAGCGGCCGCTCCCGCGCCGGCCGCTGCCGCGCCGGTCGCCAAGGCTGCCGCCGCCGCACCGGCTCCCGCCGCGACTTCCTCCGGCGTGGCGATGCCCGCGGCCGCGAAGATCCTGGGCGAGCAGGGCATCGATCCCGGCGCGGTCGCGGGCAGTGGCCGCGGCGGGCGCGTGACCAAGGGCGACGCGCTGAACGCGACCGCGGCGAAGGCATCGGCGCCGGCTGCCGCCGCGGCGGCAGCCAGCGCCCCGTTCAACACCCCGCAGGCGCTGCCGCAGGTGGACGCGCGCGTGGACCTCTCGGCCTACGGCGAGCGGCCCGAGCAGCGCGTGCCGATGAGCCGGCTGCGCGCGCGCATCGCGCAGCGCCTGGTGCAGTCGCAGTCCGAGAACGCCATCCTGACCACCTTCAACGAGGTGAACATGAAGCCGGTCATGGACCTGCGCAACGCGCACAAGGACCGCTTCGAGAAGGAGCACGGGGTCAAGCTCGGTTTCATGAGCTTCTTCGTCAAGGCGGCGGTGCACGCGCTGCGCAAATACCCGATCCTCAACGCCTCGGTCGACGGCAACGACATCCTCTACCACGGCTACTTCGACATCGGCATCGCGGTGGGCAGCCCGCGTGGCCTGGTGGTGCCCATCCTGCGCAACGTCGACCAACTCAGCTTCGCCGACATCGAGCGCCAGATCGCCGAGTTCGGCGTGAAGGCCCGCGACGGCAAGCTGGCCATCGAGGACCTCACCGGCGGCACCTTCTCCATCAGCAACGGAGGCGTGTTCGGCTCCATGCTGTCGACCCCGATCATCAACCCGCCGCAGGCGGCGATCCTGGGCGTGCACGCGACCAAGGATCGTCCGGTGGTGGAGAACGGGCAGGTCGTGATCCGCCCGATCAACTACCTGGCGATGAGCTACGACCACCGCATCATCGACGGCCGCGAAGCGGTGCTGGGCCTGGTGGCCATGAAGGAGGCGCTGGAAGATCCGGCGCGTCTCCTGCTCAACCTGTGAGGCGCGCGATGGACCACGATCTGATCGTCATCGGCGCCGGCCCCGGCGGCTACATCGCCGCCATCCGCGCCGCCCAGCTGGGCCTTTCGGTGGCCTGCGTCGACGACTGGAGCCGCGAGGATGGCGGCCCCGCGCCGGGCGGCACCTGCACCAACGTGGGCTGCATCCCGTCGAAGGCGATGCTGCAGTCCTCCGAGCACTACGAGCACATCGGCCACGGCATGGCCGAGCACGGCATCGAGGTGGGCTCGGTCAAGCTCGACCTGGCGCGCATGCTGGCGCGCAAGCAGCAGGTGGTGCGCCAGAACAACGACGGCATCCTCTACCTGTTCAAGAAGAACAAGGTCAAGTTCCTGCACGGCCGCGCGGCCTTCGCCGCGAAGGTGGACGGCGGCTTCGAGATCGAGGTGTCGGGCGCCGACAAGGCCACGTTGCGCGCGCGCCACGTGATCGTCGCCACCGGCTCGCGCCCGCGCGCGCTGCCGGGGCTGGACTTCGACGAGAAACGCGTGTTGTCGAACACCGGAGCGCTGGCCCTGCAGAAGGTGCCAGAGCGCATGGGCATCATCGGCGCCGGGGTCATCGGCCTGGAGATGGGTTCGGTGTGGCGCCGCCTGGGGGCCAAGGTCACGGTGCTGGAGGCCCTGCCCGAATTCCTCGGCGCGGCCGACGCGCAGGTGGCCAAGGAGGCGATGAAGCAGTTCACGCGCCAGGGCCTGGACATCCAGCTCGGCGTGAAGATCGCCGAGGTCAAGCCGGCGGCGAAGAACGGCCCGGTGAAGCTGCGCTACGCCGACGCCAAGGGCGCCGAGCAGACCCTGGAGGTGGATGCGCTGATGGTGTCCATCGGCCGCGTGCCCCACACCGAGGGCCTGCAACTGGACAAGGTGGGGCTGAAGACCGACGAGCGCGGCTTCGTCGTGGTCGACGCCGATTGCCGCACCGAGGTGCCCGGCATCTGGGCCATCGGCGACGTCGTGCGCGGCCCGATGCTGGCGCACAAGGCCGAGGAGGAGGGCGTCGCGGTGGCCGAGCGCCTGGCCGGGCAGAAGCCCCACGTGGACTTCAACACCGTGCCCTGGGTGATCTACACCAGCCCGGAAATCGCCTGGGTGGGCCAGACCGAGCAGGCCTTGAAGGCCGCCGGGCGCGCCTACAAGTCCGGCAGCTTCCCCTTCATGGCCAACGGCCGCGCGCGCGCGCTGGGCGACACCACGGGTTTCGTGAAAATGCTCAGCGACGCGAGCACGGACGAGATCCTGGGCGTGCACGTGATCGGGCCCATGGCCTCCGAGCTGATCGCCGAGGCGGCGGTGGCCATGGAGTTCAAGGCCAGCGCCGAGGACATCGCGCGCATCTGCCACGCCCATCCGACCCTGTCGGAGGCGATGAAGGAAGCCGCGCTGGCCACCGACGGACGGGCGCTGAACTTCTGAAGCCGGCTGCCGGCCTCCGCGCGCGATGCAGGCGCGCGTGCCGGCACCGCGTGCCCACGCGATGAACGTCACCGACCACGCCCTGGCGTACCTGGGCGAGCGCGGCTTCGTGGCCGACGCGGCGCAGCGCGCCGCGATCGAGCGCCTGCAGCTCGCCTACGACGAATGGACCGCCTACAAGTCGCGCCGCTCCAGCGCGGTGCGGCGCCTGCTGGTGCATCCCGAGCTGCCGCGCGGCGTGTACCTGTGGGGAGGGGTCGGGCGGGGCAAGAGCTTCCTGATGGACGCCTTCTACGCCACCGTTCCGGTGGTGCGCAAGACCCGGCTGCATTTCCACGAGTTCATGCGCGAGGTGCAACGCGAGCTCGCGGGGCTGCAGGGCACGGCCAATCCCCTGCAGGAGCTCTCCAGGCGCATCGCGCGGCGCTTTCGCCTGATCTGCTTCGATGAGTTCCACATCAGCGACGTGACCGATGCGATGATCCTCGACCGCCTGCTGCAAGGGCTGTTCGAGGACGGCGTGGTGCTGATGGCCACCAGCAATTTCCATCCGGACGGCCTGTACCCCGACGGCCTGCACCGCGACCGCATCCTGCCGGCCATCGAGCGCCTGAAGGCGCACATGGACGTGCTGCGCGTGGATGCCGGAATCGACTACCGGCAACAGGCCTTGCGCGGCATGACCGTCTACCACCATCCGCTGGGCGAGGCGGCCGAAAAGGCCATGCGCGCCAGCTACGAACGCCTGGCCGAAGGCGGCGACGAGAACCCGGTGCTGGTGGTCGAGCAGCGTACCCTGCCGGCGCTGCGCCGCTCGGGCGGAGTGGCATGGTTCGATTTCCAGACCCTGTGCAACACCCCGCGCTCGCAGAACGACTACCTGGAGCTGAGCACGCGCTTCCACACCCTGCTGCTCAGCGGGGTGCCGCGCATGGGGCCGGAGATGGCCACCGCGGCGCGGCGCTTCACCCTGCTGGTGGACGTTCTGTACGACCGCGGCGTGAAGTTGGTGATGTCGGCCGAAGTCGAGCCGGGCGCGCTGTATGCTGCGGGGACTCTGGCCTACGAATTCGAGCGTACCGTCTCGCGCCTGCTGGAGATGCAGACTCCGGCGTACCTGGAGCGGCAGCGGCGCGAGGTGAATACCGCACTGACCTGATGAATCGCCTGCTTCGCGCCGCCTTGCTCGCCTGCCTGCCGTGCCTGGTCCTGCTGGCGGGACCGGCGCGTGCCGGGGAGGCACCGACTCCCGGCGCGTCGTCGCGGCCGATCGCATCGGCCCCACTGAGCCTTCCGGCGCCGACGGCCTCGCAGGTGCAGGCCGGCTTCCGGACACGCCAGCTCGAGCGCGAGCGGCTGCAAGCCGAGCGTCAGAGCCTGGCACGGGACTATGCCGCCGAGCGCGCGGGTTGCATGCACCGCTTCCAGGTCTTCGCCTGTCTGGACCAGGCGGCCACGCGGCATCGCCGGCTGGATCGTGCACTGGCCGAGCGCCAGCGCAAGCTGGACTTGCTGGATCGCGAGCAACGGGCCGAGCAGGAGCGCGAGCGCGTGCGCGCCAATCTCGCCGCGCGTGCACGGGACGAAGCCTTGCGCGCGGCCCATCCGCGCCCGCCGGCAGCGCCGGCA
>JAKBNS010000163.1 GCA_021830925.1 Pseudomonadota bacterium
ATGCGCCCGAGCGCCCAGAAGCGCTCGATGGCCACGGCCAGCGCCACCAGCAGCAGCAGGGCCATGATGTAGAGAATGCCGCCGGACTTCTGCGCGGCATCGGTGATGGTCTGAATGGAGATCATGAGCGGTACTCCTGTTTTCTCGGGGAACGAAGGTCCCCGTGGGGGGGCCGGGCGAACCCGGCCCCGAGGGACGTCAGAAGTCGGCGGAAACCCCCGCGTAGAAGGTGCGCGGCGCGCCCGGCATGCCCAGCACGTAGGTGCCCGTGGTGTTGCCGCCCAACCAGTCGCCGGAGTAGCTGACGAATTCGCTGTTGTTGTATTGCTTGTCGGTCGCGTTCAGCACGCCGAGGTGGAACTTCAGGTCCTTGATGGTGCCGTCATGCATGGGCACGGTGCCGTCCAGCGTGAGGTTCCACAGCCCGTAGGCGGGCGCCTTCTGGTTGGTGGGCGAGTTGCTCTGGTCGCTCCACATGTACTGCGCGCCGGTGTACTGGTAGTTGACGCCGGGCACCCACAGCACGCCGCCGCCGTAGAGCTTGTAATTGGCGCCGACGGTGAAGGTCTTGTCGGGCACGTTCGACACCGGCAGGCCGTTGTAGCTGGTGCCTCCGGTGACGTAACTGTCGAAGCTCGCCTTCTCGAAGTTGAGGTTGGCGAACACGTTCAGGTTGTAGGCCACCTCGTCGGACAGCGACAGGTTGACGCCGTGATAGGTGGAATCGCCGTTGGCGTCGCCGATGTAGTTGCCGTTGGCGTCGCTCAGCGGGATGTACTGGTTCTGGAAGTGCAGGTGGTAGTACGACACCGACATCAGGAAGTCGTGCAGGTACTCGGCGCGCCGCACGTGGATCTTGATGCCCAGGTTGTAGTCGGTGCTCTTTTCCAGGTTGTAGATCGGCGCGGTGCTCTGGAACAGGCCGCCGCCGCCGCCCACCTGGGGCTCCTTGTAGGCCACGGAGTAATTGCCGAAGGCGGCCAGCCAGGGAAGGGCACGGTAGTTGGCGCTGATCGACGGCTCGATCTTGTGGTGGCTGGCCGTCGAGCCGGGCAGCTTGGCCTGGTTGTTGCCGGGTGCGTACAGGTAGGAAACGGGGAAGTCCGACGCGCCGCTGGGCGAGTACACGGTGTCGAACTGGATCAGGCGAATGCCCGGCGTGACGTCCAGGCGCGTGGTGGGGCTGATCTTGTCCTGCGCGAACAGCGCCACGTCCGTCTGATCGAAGTAGTCGCTGCGGTATTTCGCGTTCGGCGTGGTCTGGCTACCGTAGATGGTGGTCGACGTGCCCACCAGGTCGGCCGGGTTGAAGAAGGCGTTGCGGGTGTTGTAGGTGCTCTTGAGCACGAAGCCGCCGACCGACACCAGGTTGTGCGGCAGCGCCACGTCCACCCACAGCTTGTCGCCGTAGCTGCTGGTGCGCGGGTTGTTGTGCTCGTACAGGTTGCCCGGGGAGGTCAGCCCGTAGTTGTTGTAGTGGTCGTGGATGCGCTTTTCCAGTTCGTACCACATCAGGTTGTGCAGGCGCGTGTTGTCGTCCAGCCCGACGTTGAGCTTGCCGTACACGATGCGCATCTCGTTGGTGTCGTTCTTGTTCCACACCGAGCCGGGAATCGTGCTGTAGAAGCCCGAGGCCTGCTGGCTGTACAGCGGCGTGTTGGCCGTGCCGTCCAGGGTCAGGCCGGGGATGGTCTGGGTGGGCACCGCGAAGGGGCGGAAGGCGGTGCTGCGCGAGTTGTACAGTCCGAGGGAGAAGTTGCCGTTCTGGAACTGCTTGCGCGTCTTCAGGTAGAAGGCCTCGTTGCTGCCGTGGCTGTCGAACCCGTCGCTGGCGGTGCGGTAGCTGTCGGACGAGCCGGTGCCCCCGGCGATCACGGTAGCCCAGCCGTCATGCTTGCCGGTGTTGAGCACGAAATCCAGGTTGCGCGCGCTGTCGCTGCCGAAGCTCACTCCCGCCGAGCCGCCGAACTTGTCGGAGGGCTGCACCGGCACGAAGGCGATCTGGCCGCCGACATTGTTGAACCAGCGGTCCGCCGGCTCGCCGGGGCCGTAGGTCACGCCGATGCCCTGGATCATGCCCAGTTGCGGCACCAGGTTGCTCTGCCACAGTCCGGTCGACGCGTTGGCCATGGGCACGCCGTCGAAGGTGATGGAGATCGAGCCGTTGTCGATCTGCGAGCCGCTGAACCCGCCCCAGCCCTGCTTGATGCCGTTGACGCTGATCTGGTTCTTGGTGCTGCCGGTCGAGCCGTAGCCGCTGACCGCCACGCCGGGGGCCATCTGCAGCGCCTGCCCCGCGCCGCCGAAGGCGCCGGCGGCCTGGATCTGCTGGCGGTCGAGCACGGTGGTGGAGGCGCCGGACTCGAACACCTGCTTCTTGCTGATCTTGCGTTCCTGGCTGGTCTTGGTCGCGCGGGTGCCGCCAGCGGCCTGCGCGCCGGCCTGCACGGTGCCCAGGTCGGTGGCGCCGGTCTGGGCATAGACCACGGCGGGCGAGGCGTACAACGCGAGCAGCACGGCGTGGGACAGCAGCTTGCGACGCAACGCAGGCGGGTTGGTGCGGTGATTCATGGATGCTCCGGATGGCGATGGAATTCGGGGGCTCGTTGGCCGCGGTCGTCGACTCGCGAAACCAGGGTTGCGAGCCTGGACTCCATTGCATCGGTCGCGCGTGATGATCAAGTTGCGTGAACCTGTCCGTTTCCTCACCGCGGCCGTCGGAGTTGTTCAGGAATGTTTCCGGGCTGAAATGATTCCGGGCGCGCAGGGCGCCACGCCCGTCCAGCGGTAGCCGCTGCCGTGCAGGGTCTGCACATGGCCGTCCAGTCCGTGCGGGCGCAGGACCCGTCGCAGCCGGCCCACCGCGGTATGCAGCGCCTGCGCGTCGGCGCGCGCCGGGATGTCGAGCGCCACGCGCAGGCTGGCAGCGCTGAGCACGCGCCCGGGCCGTTCGCACAGGGCCCACATGAGGCGGAACAACTGAGGTTGCAGGGACTCGCGTCGTTCGCCGCAGCGCAGCTCGCGGGTCTGCGCGTCCAGCGTGCTACCGGGGGCTACGCCGAGCCACCCCGCGGGCACCGGGGCCACGCGTTCGCGCAGCCGGGCGAGTTGCGCCTGCAGCACGGGCGTGACGAAGCGCAGGCCGACCACGACATCGGCGCCGGCGCGCAGGGCCTGCAGCGCCATCGGGCCGCCGGGGTCCTCCACCAGGGCCATGAGCACCGCCTGCGAGGACGCCGGGTGATGGCGCACGCGCATGATCCAGTCGGTGGCCGCGCGGGCCTGTTCCGCGCAGCGCAGCATGGCGGCCCAGGAACTGCCGTCGACCAGCTGTCTCAGCGCGGTGTCGGGATCGGCCGATTGCGAGTTGTCCAGCGGACGCTGGGCGCCGTGCCCGAAGCCGACGTACAGCACCGAGTGCTTGGTGTCCGTGCGGTCGGCATCGACGCCTTCGGGCGCAGGGGCCGTGGGGAGCATGTCGAGACCTCGCGTTCCTTGCAAAGGAACGAGGCTCGCACGCCTTGGTGACAGGGGCGTGACAAAGGCGTGACGTGGTCACGCCGCGCCCGCGGCACCGGCCGCGGGCGGGGAGGGCTCAGACCACCGCGCCGGCGTTCGGGTCGTTGGGGTTCTTCGGGCGCCCGGGACCGGACTTGAGCAGGTCCTCGCGCTTGACCCGCAGCCACATGGCGATCGCCGCGGCGACGAACACCGAGCTGTAGATGCTCATGGAGATGCCGATGATCAGCGCCAGCGCGAAATAGTGCAGCGCGGGCCCCCCGAACAGGAACATCGAGAAGGCCATCGCCAGGGTCGCGCCGTGGGTGATGATGGTGCGGCTGATGGTGTTGGTGATCGCGCTGTCGATCACGTGCACCGTGCTGTACTTGCGGTACTTGCGGAAGTTCTCCCGCACCCGGTCGAAGATCACTACCGACTCGTTCACCGAGTAGCCCAGCACCGCGAGCACGGCGGCCAGCACCGGCAGGGAGAACTCCCACTGGAAGAAGGCGAAGAAGCCCAGCACGATGATCACGTCGTGCAGGTTGGCGATGACGGCAGCGACGGAGAATTTCCACTCGAAGCGCAGAGCCAGGTACAGCATGATGCCGCCGATCACGAAGGCCAGCGCCTTGAGCCCGTCGGTGGCCAGTTCGGATCCGACCTGCGGGCCCACGAACTCGGTGCGCGCCAGCTGCGCCTGCGCATCGGCGGCCTTCAGTCCGGCCATCACGCGCTCGCTTTGCGCCACGCTGCTCTGGCCGGCGCGCAGTGGAAGCCGGATCACCACGTCGCGGGCATTGCCGAAGGTCTGCACCTGCACGTCGCCGTAGCCCAGGCGCCGGGGAACCGCGCGCACGGTATCCAGGTCGGCCGCGTGGGGATAGTGCACCTCCATCACGGTGCCGCCGGTGAACTCGATCGACAGGTGCAGCCCGCGCGTGACCAGGAAGAACACGGCGGCGATGAACAGCAGGGCGGAGATCACGTTCAGCACCGGCGCGTAGCGCATGAACGGGATGTCGCGGCGAATACGGAAGAACTCCATCAGGATCTCCTGGTCGAAGGCTGGGCGCGCGCGGAGGTCAGGACTTGCCCGCGGGCGCCTTGTCGGTCTTGGTCGCGGCGGGCTTCCACACCTGCCCGATCGACACCGACTGCAGGCGCCGGCGTCGGCCGTACCAGAAGTTGACCAGGCCGCGCGAGAAGAACACCGCCGAGAACATCGACGTCAGAATGCCCAGCACGTGGACGATGGCGAAGCCGCGCACCGCGCCGGAGCCGAACACCAGCAGCGCCAGGCCGGCGATCAGCGTGGTCACGTTCGAGTCCAGGATGGTGGCCCAGGCGCGCGCGTAACCGGCGGCGATCGCCGCCTGCGCCCCGGCACCGTTGCGCAGTTCCTCGCGGATGCGCTCGTTGATCAGCACGTTGGAGTCGATGGCCATGCCCAGCGCCAGGGCCATGGCGGCGATGCCCGGCAGGGTCAGCGTGGCCTGCAGCATCGACAGCAGCGCCACGAGCAGCAGCAGGTTCACCGCCAGCGAGATCGAGGAGACCGCGCCGAACAGCAGGTAGTACACGCACATGAAGGCCACGATGGCCAGGAAGCCCCAGGTCACCGAATGGAAGCCCTGCGCGATGTTCTGGCGCCCCAGGCTCGGGCCGATGGTGCGTTCCTCGATGATCTGCATCGGCGCGGCCAGCGCGCCGGCGCGCAGCAGCAGCGCGACATCGTTGGCCTCCGGCACGGTCATGCTGCCGGAGATCTGCACCCGCCCGCCGTCGATCTCGCTGCGCACCACCGGGGCGGTCACCACCTGCGCCTGGTGGCGGTCGATCAGCACCATGGCGATGCGCTTGCCCACGTTGGCGCGGGTGAGGTCCGCGAAAATGCGCGAGCCGCGCGAATCCAGGGTCAGGAACACCGCTGGCTGATTGGTCTGCGGATCGAAGCCGGGCTGCGCGTCGGTCAGTTCCTGGCCGGTGAGCAGCACGTCGGCCTTGACCATCAACGGGTTGCCGGAACGGTCGTAGAGCTTCTGGTCGCCGTCGGGCGCCGGACCCTTGCCGGCCAGCGCGCTGAGCGCGGCCGGGCTGTCGTCGACCATGCGCACTTCCAGCGAGGCGGTGCGGCCGAGGATGTCCTTGGCGCGCGCGGTGTCCTGGATGCCGGGGAGCTCCACCACCACGCGGTCCCTGCCCTGCTGCTGGATCACCGGCTCGGCCACGCCGAGCTCGTTGATCCGGTTGTGCAGCGTGGTGATGTTCTGCTTGATCGCGTAGTCCTCGGTCTGCTGGATGGTCGCCGGGCTCAGACGCAGCGCGATGGTGCCGGCGGCGGCGTCGGCCGTGATCAGCGCGTTACCCGCATTGGCGCGCACAACCGGCAGCGCGGCCTGGAACATCTCCGGGTCGTGGAACTGCATCTGCACGGCGTCGCCGACGCGCTTGAGCTCGCTGTAGCGCACGTCCTTGTCGCGCAGCGAGGACTTGAGCTCGCCGGCGATCGAATCGAGTTTCTTCTCCAGCGCCGCCTGCATGTCCACCTGCAGCAGGAAGTGCACGCCGCCGCGCAGGTCCAGGCCGAGGTACATGGGGTGGGCGTGCAGCGCCGTCAGCCAGGCCGGCGAGCGGCTGAGCAGGTTGACCGCGACGATGTACGACGGCGATTGCGGATTCGTGTTCAGCGCGTGCGCCAGCACCTCGCGCGCGCGCAGCTGCACGTCGGTGCCGGAGAAGCTGTAGTTCAGCGTGGCGCCGTCGATGGCGGCGCTGTCGGGATGGATGCCGGCCTTGGCCAGCACGGACTCACCGCGCTGCAGCAGTGCCAGGTCGGGCTGGTCGTGCCCGGCGTGGGCGGACGTGATCTGCACGGCCGGGGCCTCGCCGTACAGGTTCGGCAGCGCGTACACGAAGCCGACCACCAGCACGGCGGCCATCACGAGGTACTTCCACAGCGGGTAACGGTTCATGGCGGGGGCCGGCGCCGCGGCTCGGCCGCGGCGCTTACGTTCGGGTGTTGCGCGGCGCCGGGCCGCGCGCGGATCAGGATTCGAACTTCAGCGTGCCCTTGGGCAGCACGGTGCTGACCGCCGAGCGCTGCACCTGCACCTCGACCTTGCTGGCGATTTCCAGGGACAGGTAGTTCTCGCCCAGGCGAGTCACGCGCCCCACCAGGCCACCGGTGGTGACGATCTCGTCGCCCTTGCCCAGGGCGGCGATCATCGCCCGCGCTTCCTTCTGGCGCTTCATCTGCGGACGGATCATCACCAGCCACAGGATCACGAACATCACCACCAGCGGCAGCACGTTCAACAGGGTCGACTCGGCGCCTCCCTGCGGGGCGGCCGAGGCGGCGTGGGCGACGGAAATCAGGTCGATGGACATGGCGTTCTAGAGGTTCGTCGTGACGGCGTCGAGCGTGCAGCGGGGCCCGCGGCCCGGCTGTGCGAAACGTGCAAAAACCCGATTGTCGCAAATTCGGCGCCGCGGGCATGCAACCCGCCGTAGCCTACGGGTGGCGCGGGGCTCCTGCGACAGCCCTCGCCGGAGTGGCGGCAACCCCGTGCCCCCGCCGCCGGCTCACCAGGGCGGCAGCACGCTGGCGCGAAGCTCCTGGCGCGCGCGGCGCCAGTCGGGAAAGATCTCGGACACGGCGGCCCAGAAGCGCGGACCGTGGTTCATCTCGCGCAGGTGCGAGACCTCGTGCGCGACCACGTAGTCCACGATGTGCGGGGCGAAGTGCAGCAGACGCCAGTGCAGGCGCAGCCGGCCGTCGGCGCCGGCGCTGCCCCAGCGCGTGCGCGCCGAGCTCAGGCCCACGGCGACGACCCGCACCCCCAGGCGCCGCGCGAACTCGTGCGCGCGCCGTGTGAACAGTTCCAGCGCGTGTTCCCGCATCCAGGCCTGCGTGGCCGCGCGCAGGGTCTCGGCGGCGCAGCCAGGCTCCAGCGGGAGCAGCAGCGCGCCCCGCGCTTCGTCCAGGCGCGCGACGCCTTGCGCGCGTCCGGCCAGGCACAGGCGGAGCTCGCCTCCCAGCCAGGGCAGGCGGGCTCCGTCCACCCAGTCGACGCGCAGGCAGCTCTGCTCTCGCAGGCGCTGCTCGCGCAACTGCAACTGCCGCAGCACCCAGTCCGCCTTGTCGGCCAGCACCTGCTCGATCTGGCCCAGGCTGACCCAGCGCGGTGCGCTGACCCGCACCGCGGATTCGTCGATGCGAATGCCGATGGATCTGCGCGATGCGCGGCGCAGCTCGTAGCTGAAACTGTGCGCCCCATGCACGAAGCGGCGCTGCGCGCGCCCGGCGGCGGGCGCGGCGGTGTCGAACACGCCGAACAGATCGAACTGTTGCGTGGCGGAGTCCAGGCGTGCGGGCATCGACGCGCAGCGGAGCCGGGGTTCAGGCTTGCGCGGCGGGGGCGTAGGCCTCGGGGTCGAGGCGGCGCATTTCCGCTTCGATCCAGGCCTGCATGCGGGCGTTGATCTGCGCCGTCTCCATTCCCCGCGGATCGATGGGCGCGCCGATCGACACGTCGATCAGGCCAGGACGCTTGATGAAGGCCTGGCGCGGCCAGCAGCGCGCGGAGGTGACCGCGATGGGCACCACCGGAGCTCCGGTGACCTGGGCCAGCCTGGAGCCGCCCTGTTTGTACTGGCCCTGCTCGCCGCGCGGAGTACGCGTTCCTTCCGGGAACATGACGACCCAGTACCCCTCCTGCAGCAGTTGCGCACCTCGTTCCTGCATGCGCGCCAGGGCCTGCGCTCCCCGCTTGCGGTCGATGTGCACCATGTCCAGGCGCCCCAGGGCCCAGCCGAAGAAGGGCACCATCAGGAGTTCGCGCTTGAACACGTAACTCAGCGCGCGTGGCAGCAGCAGGGGCAGCGCCAGGGTCTCCCAGGCCGACTGGTGCTTGACCAGCACCACCGCCGGGCCGCTCGGAAGGTTTTCCAGCCCCTGCACGCGCCAGCGGATGCCGCACAGCACCCGCGAGCCCCACAGCGCCAGCCAGGCCCAGCCCACGCAGAAGCGGTACAGGGGACGCCCGCGCAGCACCAGCGACAGAAGCACCGCGGCCACCCCGTAGGGCACCACGGTGACGATCAGCCACGCCATGTACAGCGCGGAGCGTACCCACCACACGATCGTGCGCATGCCCATTCCCGCGAGTTCAGGCGTTGGCCGGCTGGGCGATCAGCCAGTCCGCGAAGGCCGCCAGGTCGGCGTGCACCTGGGTGCCCTCGGGCAGCGGCTTGTCCCCGGCCAGCGTGAGCTCACCCTTGCCGGTGCGCACCAGGTGCAGCGCGCAGCCCAGTTCCTGCGCCGCCTGCAGGTCGCGCAGCGTGTCGCCCACCACCGGCACGCCCTTCAGGTCGGCGAGGCCGAAGCGTGC
The DNA here is from genome assembly GCA_021830925.1 of Pseudomonadota bacterium. GTDB lineage: Bacteria > Pseudomonadota > Gammaproteobacteria > Burkholderiales > Burkholderiaceae_C > Thiomonas_A. The sequence continues at coordinate 8,895 of JAKBNS010000163.1, forward strand.
GGCGATGTCGCGGAACAACCCGGGACGCGGCTTGCGGCATTCGCAGTGGTCTTCCGGCGTGTGCGGGCAGAAGAAGATCGCATCCAGGCGCCCGCCGGCGGCGCTCACCGCCTTTTGCATCTTCAGGTGAATGGCGTTGAGGGTGCTGGTGTCGAACAATCCGCGGCCCAGCGCCGACTGGTTGGTGGCCACCAGCACGCGCCAGCCCTCGCGGTGCAGGCGTGCGATGGCCTCGATGCTGCCCGGCACCGGCACCCACTCCTGCGGCGACTTCACGTAGTCGTCGCGGTCCTCGTTGATCACGCCGTCGCGATCGAGGATCAGCAGCTTCATCGTTCCCCCCCAGGGACGTGCATTCAGCCAGCCAGGCAGGCGAGGTCGGCGACCTGGCGCATGGCCTGCTGCAATTGTTCCAGCAAGGCCAGGCGGTTGGCGCGCAGCGCGGCGTCCTCCACGTTGACCATCACGTGGTCGAAGAAGTCGTCGACCGGCGCCTTCAGCGCGGCCAGGCATTGCAGCGCGGCGGTGTGGTCACCGCTGGCCTGCGCGGCCTGGGCGCGCGGCTGCAGTTCGCGCAGCGCGCGCTCAAGCGCCTGCTCGGCCGGCTCGCGCAGCATCGCGGCATCCAGCGCCGGGCCGCCCGATGCCGGGGACTTTTTCAGGATGTTGGCCACGCGCTTGTTCGCGGCGGCCAGGGCCTGCGCCTGCGGCAGCGCGGCGAAGGCGCGCACCGCGTCCAGGCGGGCGACCACGTCGCCCAGCCATTGCGGTTGCAAGCCCAGCACGGCTTCCACCTCGCGCGAGGCGTAGCCCTGCTCGCGCAGCAGGTTGGCCATGCGTTCGTACATGAACTCCCGCAGCGCCGCCGAGGGGTCCTGGAAGCCCTGCACGCCGGCGAAGGCCTCGCAGGCCAGGCGCAGCAAGTCGTCCAGCGTCCAGTCGCGCGATTCGCGCGCCCGTTCCATCAGCATGCGCACGACTCCCAGCGCGTGGCGGCGCAGCGCGAAGGGGTCCTTGTCCCCGCTGGGGCGCTCGCCGATGCCCCACAGGCCGCACAGGGTCTCCAGCTTGTCGGCCAGCGCCAGGCACAGCGCGGTCGCGCCGCGCGGCAGCGCATCGCCGGCGAAGCGCGGACGGTAATGGTCCTCGATGGCCTCGGCCACGTCCGCCGACAGGCCGTCGTGCAGCGCGTAATAGCGCCCCATGATGCCCTGCAGCTCCGGGAATTCGCCCACCATCTCGGTCAGCAGGTCGGCCTTGGCCAGCGCGGCCGCCTGGCGCACCCCGGGCACCAGCGCCGGGTCCAGGCGCTGCGCCAGCGCGGCGGCGATGTGCTCGACGCGCCGCGCGCGCTCGGCCTGGCTGCCCAGGCGCGCGTGGTAGACCACGCGCTGCAGGCCTTCCACGCGTTGTTCCAGGGTCTTCTTGCGGTCCTGGTCGTAGAAGAACCGGGCGTCGGCCAGGCGCGGGCGCACCACTCGCTCGTTGCCCTGGATCACCGCCGAGGGGTCCTGCGGGTCGATGTTGCTCACCACCAGGAACCGGTTGCTCAGCCGACCCTGGTCGTCGAGCAGCGGAAAATACTTCTGGTTGGCCTTCATGGTCAGGATCAGGCACTCCTGCGGCACTTCCAGGTACTGGGGGTCGAAGCGGCAAGCCAGCACGCGGGGCTTTTCCACCAGGGCGCAGACCTCGTCGAGCAGCGCCTCATCCTGCAGCGGGCGCAGGCCGCCTCCGATCTCGCGCGCCGCCTGCTCGAGTTGCGTGGCGATGGCCTCGCGGCGCCGTTCGAAGCTGGCGATCACCGCGCCTTGCTGGCGCAGTTCGCGCTCGTAGTCGTCGGCATGCGCAAGTTCCACGAATTCGGAACGCGCCTCGAAGCGGTGACCGCGGGTGCGACGGCCGGCCCGCAGGCCCAGCGCCTGGATCGGCACCACTTCGGCGCCGTGCAGCGCGACCAGGCCGTGGGCCGGACGCACGAAGCGCACGGTACTCCAGCCGTCACCCAGCTGGTAGCTCATCAGCTTCGGGATGGGCAGCTCCGCCAGCGTGTCGTCCAGTGCGCGCTGAAGCCCCTCGGGCAGCGCGGCGCCCGGCGACACGGTATCGATGTACAGCGTGCTGGCCTTGCCCTCGCCCTGCGCGATCACGCGCGACGCCGCGGCGTCGTCCAGGCCCAGCGCGGCGAGCTTCTTGCGCAGCGCGGCGCTGGGCTGGCCGTCGGCATCCAGGCCGACCGAGGCCGGCATCAGCTTGACGCGCAGCGCGCGGTCCGGCGCCTTGGCCAGGACCCCGGTGACGTGCGCGCCCAGGCGTCGCGGGCTCGCGAAGGTGGTGGTGACGGAAGCGTCGAGCAGCAGGCCCTGCGCACGCAGCGCCTCGCTCAGGCCGGAGGCGAAGGCGCGGCCCAACTGGGCCAGCGCCTTCGGCGGGAGTTCCTCGACGAACAGTTCGACAAGCAGGTTTGCGGCGGTCATGGGAGCGGGTTCGACAACAGGTGCCGGCGCGCCGGGCGCGTCGGGCCCGGGCGTTCGACGAAATCCTTCAGGCGGCCTTTTTCTGCGCCAGTTCGGCGGCGCATTGCGCGGCCCACTCGCGCGGCGCCAGCGGGAAGTCCAGACGCGCGCGGCTGTCCAGGTATTCCTGCGCCACGCCGCGCGCCAGGTTGCGGATGCGCCCGATGTAGGCGGCACGCTCGGTCACCGAGATGGCGCCGCGGGCGTCCAGCAGGTTGAAGGAATGCGCGCACTTGAGCACCTGCTCGTAGGCGGGCAGCGCCAGTTGCCGCTGCATCAGTTCGCGCGCCTGCCGTTCGTGCGCGGCGAAGGCCTGCTGCAGGAACGCGGCGTCGCTGTGCTCGAAGTTGTAGGCGCTTTGCTCGACCTCGTTCTGGTGGAACACGTCGCGGTAGCGCAGCGCGCGAGTCTCGCCGGCCACGCGGGTCTGGGCCCACAGCAGGTCGTACACGCTGCTCACACCCTGCAGGTACATGGCCAGGCGCTCCAGCCCGTAGGTGATCTCGCCGGTGATGGGCTTGCAGTCGATCCCGCCGACCTGCTGGAAGTAGGTGAACTGGGTCACCTCCATGCCGTTGAGCCACACCTCCCAGCCCAGGCCCCAGGCACCCAGCGTGGGGTTCTCCCAGTCGTCCTCCACGAAGCGGATGTCGTTGCGGTTCAGGTCCAGGCCCAGCGCGCGCAGACTGCCCAGGTACAGATCCAGGATGTTGTCCGGTGCCGGCTTGAGCACCACCTGGAACTGGTAGTAGTGCTGCAGGCGGTTCGGGTTGTCGCCGTAGCGTCCGTCCTTGGGGCGCCGGCTGGGCTGCACGTAGGCGGCGTTCCAGGGTTCCGGGCCGATGGCGCGCAGGAAGGTGGCGGTGTGGCTGGTGCCGGCGCCGACCTCCATGTCGTAGGGCTGCAGCAAGGCGCAGCCCTGTTCGGCCCAGTAAGTCTGCAGTTGAAGAATGATTTGCTGGAAAGTGAGCATGACGATGGAAACTGGCTGGGCCCGGGGCGGTTGGCGTCGCGCCGCGTCGACCACGCGGCGGGCAGGGTCAGTCGCGAATTGTAGGCAGCGCGCGTGCCGCGGCCGCCGCGAGCGCCAGCGCCAGCAGGCCCAGCAGCACGATGGGCGCGTAGCCCAGGCGCGCGGCCAGCCAGGCGTAGGGCGTGACCCCCGCGGCCGGCTGCACGCTGCCCAGCAGCACGCCGGCGGTGTAGGGCGCCAACTGGCCGGTGACACGACCGCGGGCGTCGATGATCGCGGTGACGCCCGTGTTGGTCGCGCGGATGCTGGGCAGCTGGAATTCCAGTGAGCGCATGCGCGCGATCTGCAGGTGCTGGGGCAAGGCGATGGTGTCGCCGAACCAGGCCAGGTTGGTGAGGTTGGCGATCACGTTCGGAGCCTGCGCCGGCACGGCGAAGCGTTGCGCGAGCTGTTCGCCGAACAGATCCTCGTAGCAGATCGTGGGCGCGATGCGCCTGCCGCGCACCTCGAACGAGGGCTGGTCGAGCCTGCCGCGCGCGAAATCGCCCAGCGGCATGTTCATCAGGCGCACGAACCAGTGGAATCCGTAGGGGATGAATTCGCCGAAAGGCACCAGGTGCGCCTTGTCGTAGCGATAGGGCCGGGCGTCGCCCAGTCCGATCACGCTGTTGGTGTAGCCGTCGGCGCCGCGGGTCAGCGGAATGCCCACCAGCGCGTCGGTGCCGTGCGAGCGCAGGGTTCGCTGCAGGTCGTCCAGGTAGTGGGGCGGCAGCTCCTCGGGCAGCACCGGCAGCGCGGTCTCCGGGGTGAGGATCAGATCGGCCTGCAAGCGATCCAGCCAGCCGCCGTACAGGCGCAGCGTGGGGGCCAGGCTCTCGGGACGGAACTTCTGGCTTTGCGCCACGTCGCCCTGCAGCAGCGCCACGCGCAGCGGCGCGCCGTCGGCATGGGTCCAGCGCAGTTCGCCCACGCGCGCGGCGCCCAGCGCGACGCCCAGCAGCAGCGCCACCGCCACCGCCGTGCCGCGCAGACTGAGCTGGCTGGCCAGGGCCAGCAGCCCGGCCACCAGCACGGTGACGAAGCCCACCCCGTAGCCGCCCAGCAGCGGGGCGACCCCGGCCAGCGGCCCGCCGACCTGGCTGTACCCCACGGCCAGCCACGGGAAACCGGTGAACACGGTGCCGCGCAGGACTTCGCCCAGGGTCCAGGCCCCCGCCAGCGCGAGCGCGGCGCCGAGGCCGCGCGCCAACGGCCACGCACCGCGTCCGGCCGGTGCGGCCAGCGCCGCGGCCAGCGCGCAGGCCAGCGCCGGGTACAGCGCCAGGTACAGGCTGAACAGCAGCACCGCGGCACCAGCCAGCAGCGCCGGCATGCCGCCGTACACCGCCATGCTGATGTACAGCCACCAGATGCCGGCGGCGAACCAGCCCAGGCCGAAGCCCAGGCCCAGCAGCGCGCCACGGCGGGCGCGTGCGCCCGCCGTCGGCAGTGGCGTGTGCCAGAGCAGGGCGGCGAAGGCGGCCAGCGCCACCACCGCCAGCCCGGCCGCGTGCTCGCGCCCGAAACTCAGGGCCAGCAGTCCGCCCAGCGGCGGCGCCAGCCAGTGCGCACGCGACAGCGCGCGCGCCAGCAGCGAGCCGCGGGACGCGGCCTTCACGGATATCGACTCAGGCATCGCCTCTTCCTCCGCCCTCGGCATAGGGGTCGCCGATGCCCAGCATGGCGAGAATGTCTCGTTCGGCCCGTTCCATGCGCAGCGCCTGCGCCTCGCGCAGGTGGTCCCAGCCCAGCGCGTGCAGCACACCGTGCACCACCAGGTGCGCGTAGTGCGATGCGAGGGCCTTGCCCTGCGCCGCCGCCTCGTCGGCCACCACGCTGTCGCACAGCACGATGTCGGCTACCGGTGGCCAGGCCTCGTAGGCGAAGGTCAGCACGTTGGTGGCGTAGTCGCGGCGCCGGAATTCCCGGTTCAGACGCCGCCCCTCTTCGGCGCCCACGAAACGCAGCGTGATGCGGGCCGGGCCGTCCGGTGCCGCCGGGGCGCGGCGCGCGTCGGGGCCGCGGCGCAGCGCCGCGCGCACCCAGCGCGCCAGCAGATGGCGGGGCAATTGCGCGCGATGCTCGCGGCTGGCGAACTGCACCGACAGTTCCAGGGTGGGCGCGGCGGACGAGGCCGGACGTGCGGCGCCCTCTTGCGGGGCCGCGCGCCTGCCGCGCGCCTGCTTGGCCGGCGCGCTCACGACGCGCTGCGGCCCCGGCGGGGGCGGGCGGTTGTGGCGTCGGCGCCGGACTCGACGGCCTGCGCTCGTTCGTAGGCCTCGACGATGCGCGCCACCAGCGGGTGGCGCACCACGTCGGCGCTGGTGAATTCGGTCAGCGCCACGCCGCGCACGCCGCGCAGGATCCGGGCCGCCTGCGCCAGGCCGCTGGGTACGCCCCGCGGCAGGTCGATCTGGCTGAGGTCGCCGGTGATCACCGCGCGCGAGCCGAATCCGATGCGGGTGAGGAACATCTTCATCTGCTCGGCGGTGGTGTTCTGCGCCTCGTCCAGAATGATGAAGGCCTTGTTCAACGTGCGCCCGCGCATGAAGGCCAGCGGGGCGATCTCGATGGTGCCGCGCTCGAACAGGCGCTGGGTGCTCTCGAAGCCGAGCAGGTCGTACAGCGCGTCGTACAGCGGTCGCAGGTAGGGGTCGATCTTCTGCGCCAGATCTCCCGGCAGGAAGCCCAGGCGCTCGCCGGCCTCCACGGCCGGTCGCGTGAGCACCAGGCGCTCCACCGCGTTGCGCTCGAGCGCGTCCACCGCGCAGGCCACCGCGAGGAAGGTCTTGCCGGTGCCGGCCGGCCCCAGCCCGAAGCTCAGGTCGTGGCCCAGGATGTGCCGTATGTACTCGCTCTGACGCGCGGTACGCCCGTGCAGGCCGGCGCGCCGCGTGTGCAGCACCGGCTCGCCCGGCTCGGCGCCCAGTTTGGGCTCCTGCCCCTGCGCCGCCTGCGTGAGTTCGAGCTGGATGTCGTCCAGGCTCAGCGCCTCGGTCGCGCGCAGCCACAGCGCCTGCAGCAGCGCCTGCGCCGAGCGCGCACGGGCGCCCTCGATGGAGAATTCGTGGTCCCGGTGGCGGATCGCCACGTCGAAGGCGATCTCGATCTGCCGCAGGTTCTCGTCCACCGGGCCGCACAGGTGGCCGAGGCGGACGTTGTCGGGAGGAGTGAAGCGTTGTTTGACGATCAAGGTGGGTGGCGTGTGCGCAAAGCCTGCAGCAAGGCTTGATGCTGATACAGTTTTGCTGAATTGTGCGCCAACATGGCTCCGCCCGGAGCCGGCCGGGTCGGAGCAAGGCGACGGCTTGCGGCACCGCGCCGCGGATCGCAAGCTCCTCGCGCCAGCCCCGAAGCCCGGTCCTTCGGCTCGGCCCAACGATTGGTTTCGTCGCAGGTCGCACGAATTGTGTAACCTAGCAAGCTTCTATCACCTCCAGATATCTCGTTCTGTGTCTGGTCGGGCAAATCGATGTCTAGCAAGCTGCGCTGTACCCTGATCGTGGACCATCTTGCCGAGTCGCGTGTCGCGATGGCGAAGCTGCTTGCGCAGGTCGAACCCGAGTTGCCGGTGTGCGAGGCCGGAACGCTGGCGCAGGCGGAGAGCCTGATGCTGTCTCGCAGCGTCGAGCTGGCCCTGATCGATTTCACGCTGCCGGACGGCAGCGCACTGGATGCGCTGCGCCTGTTGCATGCGGCGCAACCCGATGCGCGCGCCGTCATCATCACCCTGTGGGACGACGACGAACACGTGTTCCCCGCGCTGCAGGCCGGCGCCTTCGGCTACGTGCTGAAAAACCGGCCCGAGATCGAGTTGGTGGCGCAGTTGCGTCGCATCCGCGACGGCGAGCCCCCGTTGAGCTCCTCCGTGGCCCGGCGCATGCTCAAGCATTTCGCGGCCGTCAGCGAGCACCACCCGGTGTCGACGGCTCCCGCGGCGCCGGCGTCGCCCCCGCCGGGCCTCGTGCCCGTACAGCCGTTGCGCCCGGGCATGGTGGAGGAACCCGAGGTCGCGCTGACCGAGCGCGAAACCGAGGTGCTGCAACGCGTGGGCAAGGGCTATACGCTGCCCGAGATCGCGCAGCAGCTCGCGCTGTCGCGTCACACGGTGGCCGATTACGTAAAGCAGATCTACCGCAAGCTCGACATCTCCTCCCGCGCCGAGGCC
>JAKBNS010000184.1 GCA_021830925.1 Pseudomonadota bacterium
CCGCCCCTGGGCATGGGCCAGCCACGCCGCCTCGGACATGCCGGCACGCACGGCGATGCGCGGCAGGACCCGCGGCAGCGGGCCCGGCGCGACCTTTCCGGGAACGGATCCATGGAGAATCCCGAAGCCATGGCGGGCGGCGGCGTCCAGCGCGCGCCGATCATAGCGCCCGCCGGGAAAGGACATCTGCGAGGGCGCCGCTCCCAGCCACTCGGCGAGCAGGCCTTGCGAACGCTGCATCTCGTCGACCAGATCCGCGTCGGACAGGTCGCTGAGAAAGCGGTGCGTGTGCCCGTGCCCGCCGATTTCCATGCCCTGCGCGGCCATTTCGCGCAGCTGCGCCACGCTGCAATAGCCGGGGCGAGTGCCCACGAAACCGGTGGTCACGAAAAACACGCCCCGCATGCCGCGTTCACGCAGCAGCGGCAGCGCCAGCAGGGCATTGCTCGCGTGGCCGTCGTCGAAACTGAGCACGACGCCGGCGAGGGGGCGGTCCGGCCGCGCGAGGGCGGTCGGGTCGACCACCGCGACGCGATGCGCGCGCAGGGCGTCGAGCTGGCGCGCGAATCGCGCCTGGTCCAGCGCGTAGGGACGGTCGGGCGCGTCGATGCCCTCGAGCTCGCCCGCATCGCGCCACAGCGCGTGATACATCAGGACCACCAAGGAGCTCACGATGTCTTCTCCCAACGGGCATCGATGCGGCCGCGCAGGAAGCGCAGCAGGGCGATCACCGCGGCCAGGTTCATGTCGCAGAACACATGCGCGAAGCCGACGATCCGGCTGGAACGCGACGCCGGCCACCAACGCCCGGTCGCCGCCAGTGCGTAGAAGCCCAGTTGCGCCAGCGCCAGCGCGCCGTACAGCGCACCGCCCGCGAGCAGGCTCGACGCCAGGCACACGGCCATCGCATAGGGCGCCAGCAGGCGCATCACCTTGTGCGACACGAACTGGAACCACAAGGGGTTCGCCCACGGCAGAAACAGCCAGGGCAGCGCCACGAAACTCTGGAAATTGCCACTGAGGGTGCGGATCTTGCGGCGCCGCTCGTCGGCCGGATCGTCATGCACGTCGTCCCAGAACCGCGCCCGCGAATCCAGCAGCACGCGCTTGCCGCCTCGAGCCACCTGCATCGGTGTCTCGAAATCGTCCAGGATGGTGCCTTCGCGAAGATCCCGCCAGTCGGCGCGGCGCATCGCATACAAGGCACCGCTGGCGCCCACGGTCGAGTGCAGGCGGCTCTCGGACTGCCGGATCCAGCGTTCGTAGCGCCAGTACAGGCCGATGCTGCGCCCGGCGCCGACGGCGCCCGGACGATGCGAGAGCTCGCCCCCGGCCACGCCCACCGCGGGGTCGGCCAGATCCGACACCAGCCTGCGCACCGCTCCCGGCTCGATTTCCTGGCGCACGTCGCACAGCACCACGAGTGGGGTGCTCACCTCCTGCATGGCACGATTCAGCGCGTAGGCCTTGCCCCGGCGCTGCGCGTAGGCGATGGTGCGCACCCCGGGCTGGCCGTCCAGCGCATGCTCGCTGCCGTCGCTCGATCCGTCGGACACCACCAGCACCTCGAGCAGCCGCGCCGGGTAGTCCTGCGCGCGCAGGTTGCGCAGCTTCTCGGTGAGTCGGCGCGCCTCGTTGTGCGCGGCCATCACCACGGTCACGCGCGGCAACTCGGCATCGTCCAGGAGCCTCGCGTCGAAGCCCGGCCGCAGCCGGGCCAGCAAGGCCACCAGCAAGGGATAGCCGGCATAGGTGTAGGCCAGCAGCGCACCGGCCGCCCAGAACCAGACCGACGCACTCATCGCGCGCGCCCGCCTTCGACGCCGTCCGGCAGCAGCGTGGCGAGCATCCAGTCGATATAGCTGCGCTGCGCCTGGCGGGAAGTCAACACATGGTCCACGTCCGGCAGGAAGCCGAAACGCAGCCCGGCCACGGCCGACCCGAAGAACTCAGCCGCCTGCCCGTGGTAGTTCACCGCGCTGAAGTCCGCCCCCGAGTGCAGCACGGTCACCTGAACGCCCCGTTCGCGCAGAGTGCGCAGCGCCGGCGCCAGTTTTTCCACGCCCCCGGCGCCACCCTGCTCGCCAGGGCGCCCGCGCACACGCGAGGCGACATGCTCGACGAGGCGTCGCAGCCACAGGCGCGCCGCCTCCACGCCAAAGCCATGGGCCCTCAGCCGCTGCGCCATGTAGCGCACCTGCGCGCGCCGCGTGGGGACGTTGAATCCGTCGTACAGGATCACGTGGTCGACGCGGGAGTCGGCCAGAGCCGCGTCGCGGCTCTGCGGAACGCCGGAGCAGAATCCGAGCAGCGTGAACCGGCTCGCCCCGCTCTGGCGCTGAAGTTCGTCCATCGCCCTGCGCAGGTCGTCGACCACCTGCTCGGCATGTCCGATCGACGCGCTGCCGCGCAGGCTGTCGCCCAGGCCGTGCAGGTCGAACCGGATCGATGCCACTCCACGGCTGGCGAGCTCGCGCGCGAGCTTGACGTAGATGCGATGCGGGCCCACGCGATGCACGACGCCGGCGTTGAACAGAACCAGGCCGAAGTCGGCGCGAGCGGGGTCGTCCGGCAGGCACACCGTTCCGATCAACCCGCGGTCGCTGCCGAAGGCCAGGGTGATCTCACGCATGGACCGGCTCCCCGCGCAGGCAGCGCAGCACCTGCTCGATCCAGCGCACCGGAACGATCGAGGTGTTGGCCGCGCTGTCCGTCGCCCAGTCCACGTCCGAATCCGCCTCGCGCAGGTCCAGCACGGCCGGACGTGCCTGTTCGACCCAGTGCGCGCAGGCGGCGCGCTCGCGCGCCAGCACCAGCGCATGACCGCAGCTTCCGGCCCAGGCCGCCCGCGGCGCAAGCTGCTCGCGCAACTGCCGCTGCAGCGTCGCGCCCAGGCCGAAGCCGAGCACCTCCTCGTCCTGCGGGGATGCCTGGTTGCGCTCCCGCAGCGCGGCATCGAGGGCCCAGCGCGAACCGAATACCTGGGCCAACTCGCGACGCTGGACCTGTCGCATCTGCTCCACGTAGGCGGCGCCGTCGACCACGGGCTCGATCAGGATCAGCTCGGCGACGGCGCCGCCGCTACGCGCCGATGCGAGCATGGCGATGTCGGCACCCAGGCGCAGGCCCACCAACGACACCCGGGCGGGATGCAGGCGCTGGCGAGCCCACTCGCAAAGGAATCGCGTGTCGGCCACCGCGCCAGGCAAGTCGAAATCCTCGTCGTCGCCGCCCGAGTCGCCGGTGCCGAAGTAGTCGAAGCGAAGCACGTCGAAGCCATTGCCTGCGAGTCGGTCGGCCAGCACGCGGTAGAAGCGGTGCGCCCGGATCGCCTCCTGGCCGAAGGGAGGGCACAGCAGCACCGCATGAGACCTCGATGCGCCTTGCGCGGCCTGATGCAGTACGAAGAGCTCGCGTCCGCGAGCGTCCAGGCGCATGGGCGTCAAGCCGTGTCCCCCATTGGATCGTTCAGGCCCGGCGCGCCCCGCTGCAACCCATCGGGATGCGGGTTCAATACGCGTAGTAGCCGTACGGCGAGGATGCCGCCGGCGCGCGCGCCTGGTTCAGCAGGGTCAGCACCAGCGGGCAGTCCTCGAGCAGGTTCAGCGCGTGCTGGACCGAGCCCTGCGCGGTCTTGCCGGCCTGCACCACCAGCACCACCTGGCCCATCTGCGGGGCCAACGCTCGCGCCTCGGCGGCGTGCAGCAGCGGCGGCCCGTCGAATACCACGATGCGCTGCTCTGCATGCGCGGCCAGGCGCTCCAGCAGCGCGTTCATCGCGGCGCTGCCGTAGATCTCGGTGGCCAGTTCGTTCTGGGTTCCCACCGGCAGGAAGCTCAGGCCTTCCACGTTGGTGGCCAGTTCCGCGTCCGCCAGTTCCAGCGACGGGTCCAGCAGCAGGTCGATCAGGCCGCGGCGCTTGCCCGCCACGCGAAGGCGATCGGCGGCCGCCATGCGCGTGGCGTCGGCGTCGACCAGCAGGACCTTTCGATCGAGTTCGCTTGCCATGCTGATCGCCAGGTTCACCGACGTGAAGGTCTTGCCCTCGCCGGGCAGACTACTGGTGA
>JAKBNS010000044.1 GCA_021830925.1 Pseudomonadota bacterium
GGGGTGTTCGCGCAGCAGCGCGCGCGCCGCGGCGGGGCGATCCGCGCCCACCCATACCGGGCAGTCGCACATGCGGCGCAGCAGCAGGGGTTCGTCGCCGCTGTCTTCGCCGGGGGTGTCGGGCTCCACGGCCATGGGCTCGGGCGCGCCGCGGCGCCGGCGGTAGCCGCGCGAGACGATGCCCGGGTGGTGTCCGGCGTCGCGCAGTGTCTGCGCCAGCCATTGCACGACGGGGGTCTTGCCGCTGCCCCCGGCGCTGAGGTTGCCCACCACCACTACCGGTACCGGCGCGCGCCAGGCGCGCAGCCAGCCGCGTCGCCAGGCCAGCCGGCGCAGCGCGGCGACTCCCGCGAACAGCGCCGCCGCCGGCAGCAGGCAGCAGGCCACGAGTCCGCGGCGCAACCACCAGCGCGGCCAGCCGGACGCTACCGCAGTCACGACGAGCCGCGCTGGGTGGCGAAGGTCAGGCGGCTGATGCCCAGCAGGCGCGCGGCCTCCATCACGTTGACCACCGACTGCTGGGTGCTCTGGGCGTCGGCGCTGATCACCAGCGTGACGTCGCTGCGGCCCTGCGCGGCGGCGCGCAGCGCCTCCACCAGCGCGGGCACGTCGCGCCCGCGCAGAGGCCTGCCCGCCACGGCATAGCTGCCGTCGGCCGTGACCCCGACCACCACGCTGTGCGGTACCGACGTCGCCGCGCTCGCGTCGGCGACCGGCAACTGGATCTTCAGTTCGGTGTACTTGGAGTACGTGGTGGTGATCATCAGGAAGATCAGCACCACCAGCAGCACGTCGATCAACGGGATCAGGTTGATCTCCGGTTCCTCCGGGCGCGGACGCTGGAAATTCATCGCCAGGGCCTTCCGTCAGACGCGCGTCGAGCGGCCGGACTCGATGTGCGGCTGCAGGTGCGTGGCCAGGCGGCGCGCCGCCTGTTCGAGTTCGATGCCGAAATCGTCCACGCGGCCGCGGAAGTACCGATAGAACATCAGGGACGGAACCGCGATGATCAGGCCGAAGGCCGTGTTGTACAGCGCGACCGAGATGCCGTGGGCCAGCAGCAGCGGATTGCCGCTGCCGCCGGTCTGCGAGCCGAAGATCTCGATCAGGCCGACCACCGTGCCCAGCAGGCCCAGCAGGGGAGCCGCCGAGGCGACCGTGCCCAGCGCGTTGAGATAGCGCTGCAGTCCATGCATGACCGCGCGTCCGGCGTTTTCCATGTCCTCGCGCAGGCTCTCCGGGCTGGCATGGGGTCGGCGCGCGCCGCGGAAACCGGCGGCGAGCACGGCCCCCAGCGGGGAATTGCGCTCGAGCTTGTCCACCGTGTCGGCCGGTGGCAGGGCGGTCGCCGACACCGCCAGCGCCTCTTCCAGCAGGCGCGGCGGGATGACCCGCGGCCCGCGCAGCGCGTTCAGGCGCTCGAGCACGACCCCCAGCGCGGTGATGGAACAAAGGATCAAGGGCCAGATCGGCCAGCCCGCGGCTTCGACAATGCTCAGCAAGATGGAACCCCGTGGAGATCGACAATGTGCTCCCGGATGGTAATGCGCGCGGCGTGCGTGCCCTCCAGGTGGCGCGACGGTTATCCCGAAAATCTGTGGATAACAATGTGGGTAAGGCGTGGCGATGCCCGGCAAGTCTCGCAAAATCAAGGCGCTGATTTCTTGTGACCAATTTTTGAACATGGAAATACGTTGAATAATCAACTACTTGCATGGAGTCGGAAGGCTTTGCGGGCAGCCCCGCCAGCGAGCCGCGGGTTTGCTGGCTCGTGTGGACAGATTGGCTGCTCAGCCGCGCCCCGCCTGGGTTCGCGCGGCGGGTGGAGCGCGGGGTGGGCATGGTGACGCCTTCGCGCGACGCCCGCGGCGGCGAGGCCTGGAGCGTCGCCGCGCTCGCGCGGGCGCTGGCCGATTCCTTGTGGGCGCGCTTCGGCGTGGTCAGCGTGCAGGGCGAGATCAGCGGCTTCACCCGCGCCTCCAGCGGCCACTGCTATTTCGCGCTGCGCGACGAGAGCGCCCAGTTGCGCTGCGTGATGTTCCGCCAGCGGGCCGCGCTGGTGGATTTCGAGATGCGCGACGGGGTCCAGGTGGAGCTGCGGGCCCAGGTCGGGATCTACGAGCCGCGCGGCGACCTGCAGTTGCAGGTGGAGTCGGTGCGGCGCTTCGGCCAGGGCGCCCTGATGGAGCAGTTCCTGCGCCTGAAGGCGCGTTTGCGCGCCGAGGGGTTGTTCGAGGCGGATCGCAAGCGGGCGCTGCCCGAGGTGGTGCGCAGCGTGGGTATCGTCACCTCGCCGAAGGCGGCCGCGCTGCACGACGTGCTGGTCACGCTGCGCCGGCGCAGCCCGCAGGTGCGGGTGATCGTCTACCCGGCCAGCGTGCAGGGGGCGGCGGCACCGGGCGAGCTGGTGCGCGCGCTGCGCGCGGCCCAGCAACGCGCCGAGGTCGACGTGCTGCTGCTGGTGCGTGGCGGAGGCTCGCTGGAGGACCTGTGGGCCTTCAACGACGAGGGCCTGGCGCGCGCGCTGGCCCAGTCCAGCCTTCCGGTGATCAGCGGCGTCGGGCACGAGACCGATTTCACCATCGCGGACTTCGCCGCCGACATGCGGGCGCCCACGCCCACGGCCGCGGCCGAGATGTGCGCCGCGCCGCGCGAGGAGTTGCTGGAGGGGCTGCGCCGGGCGGCGCGCGCGCTGGGCCACGCGCTGCAGGTCCGCCTGGGCCGTGAACAACAGCGCATGGACCGGTTGCAGCTGCGCCTGCCGCCGCCGTCGCGGGTGTTGCGCGACGCCGAATTGCATCTGCGCGACCTGCAGGCGCGCCGCCGCCAGGCTTTGACGGCGGCGCTGCAGCGCGGCTCCCAGCGTGTGCAACTCGGCCAGGCCCGCCTGCGGGCGCTGCCCCGCCAGGATCTGGCGCGGCGGGCCGCCGCGCTCGACGGCCTGGAGCGGCGCCTGCACCAGGGGCTGGCCCAATTGCGCGCGCGCCAGCAGCAGCGCGTGCTGGGCCTGCAGGCCCGCCTGCGCGCGCTGGACCCGAGCGCCACGCTGCGCCGGGGCTACTGCCTGGCGTGGAGCGACGACGGCTCCGTGCTGCAGGATGCCGCGCAGCTGCGGGCCGGACAGACCATCGTGCTGGCCACGGCCGAGCACGCGGCGAGCCTGGGCCTGGGCGAGGTGCGTCCGGTCGGACACCCCCTGCGCGCGGGTGCGGGTACCGATCCGGGCGATTGTTCCTAGAATCGAAGACTCCGCGTTGCCGCGCCTCGCCGCAAGCCGCTGCGGGCGGCGGCGCGCGCCTGTTCAACCCTTCCAACCTCGAAAGGCCGCCTCATGCAACATCAACTACCCGCCTTGCCCTTCGCCCTCGATGCGCTGGCGCCCCACATGTCGCGCGAAACCCTCGAGTTTCACCATGGCAAGCACCACCAGGCCTACGTGACCAACCTGAACAACCTGATCAAGGGCACCGAATTCGAGTCCCTGGGCCTGGAAGACATCATTCGCAAGGCTCCGGCCGGCGGCGTGTTCAACAACGCCGCGCAGGTCTGGAACCACAGTTTCTTCTGGAATTGCCTCAGCCCCGAGGGCGGCGGCGAGCCGTCCGGCGAACTGCGCGCGAAAATCGACGCCAAGTGGGGCAGCTTCGCCGCCTTCAAGGAGGCCTTCCACAAGTCCGCGGTGGGCAATTTCGGTTCCGGCTGGACCTGGCTGGTGCGCAAGGCCGACGGCAGTGTGGACATCGTCAACACCAGCAACGCCGCCACCCCGCTGACCTCCGGCGACAAGCCGCTGCTGACGGTCGACGTGTGGGAGCACGCGTACTACGTGGACTACCGCAACCGTCGTCCCGACTTCGTCACCACCTTCCTGGACAAGCTGGCGAACTGGAAGTTCGCGCAAAGCCAGCTGGCCTGAAGCCCGCCGGCCCGGGCATCAATCGGGCCGCGGCAACCCCTGCACCCGCGCACCGGGCCCGGCCTGGTGCGCGGCGAACCAGCCCAGGGGCATTTCCAGCGCATAACGCACCGCACCCGACGCGCAATGCGTGTCCAGGGTGAGCGGCTGC
>JAKBNS010000223.1 GCA_021830925.1 Pseudomonadota bacterium
GTGCCAATGCAGCCAGGGCAGCGCGGGCCAGATGCCGAACTCGTAGCCGCTCACCGCGGTGGCGCCGATGAAGCCGCCGATCGCGATCAGCGCGCCGTGGCCGAGGTTGAGCACGTCCATGAGCCCGAAGCTCAGGCTCAGCCCGGTGGCCATGACGAACAGCATCATGCCCATGCCGAGTCCGGCCACGCTCAGGGTGATCCAGGTGGACCAGGGTATGCCCAGGACCCCGAACAGCACGATCGCCGCCAGCGGAAACCAGGGCGAGACGCGGGCGAGCCGCGCGCGGTGGTCCGGGGTCATTGGTGCTCTCCCAGCCCGAGTCCCAGGTGGCGGCGCTGCGCCTGCTGGTCGTCGGCCAGTTCGGCCATGCTCGCGCGGTACACCACCTTGCCGTCGTCCAGGATGTGCACGGTATCGCCCAGGGATTTCGCGAAATGGAAGTTCTGCTCCACCAGCAGCACGGTGATGGCGTTGCGCTTGAGCTCCAGGAAGGCGTCGATCATGTGCTGGATCACCGCCGGTGCCAGGCCCTTGGTGGGCTCGTCGATGAGCAGCAGGCGCCGCGGCTCGGCCAGCGCGCGGGCGATGGCCAGCATCTGCTTCTGGCCGCCCGACAGCGCGCCCGCCGGGGTGTCCCAGAACTTGCGCAGGGCCGGGAACAGATCCAGGATCCACTCCAGCCGCGCCTCGTCCAGCGGTCCCGAGCGCGCGGCCACGAGCATGTTCTCGCGCACCTTGAGCCCGGCGAAGATGCCCATGTCCTCGGGCACGTAGCCGATGCCGGCGCGCGCGATCTGCGGCGTCGCCAGGCGGCTGAGCTCGAGTCCGTCGAAGCGCACGCTGCCCGAGGCGGCGCGCCACAGGCCCATGATGGTGCGCAGCGTGGTGCTCTTGCCGGCGCCGTTGCGCCCGAGCAGCACGCCGATGCGCCCGGCCTCGATCTCCAGGTCGACGCCGTGCAGGATGTGGTACTTGCCGATGTGCGTGTGCACGTCGCGCAGTTGCAGCAGCGCGGTCACGAACGTGCTCCGGCCACGCCGAGGTAGGCCTCGCGCACCAGCGGCGAGTCCATCACCTCGGCCGGCTCGCCCTGTGCCAGCAGCTCGCCGTTGTGCAGCACCAGGATGCGGTCGGCCAGGCTGTGCACGACCTGGATCTTGTGTTCCACCAGCAGCACGGTGTTCATCGGGTCGTCCTTGATCTCCTGGATCAGTTCCAGGATCACCGGAACCTCGTCCACGCTCATGCCTGCGGTCGGCTCGTCGAACATGAACACGCGCGGGCGCATGGCCAGCAGCATGGCCACTTCCAGCTTGCGCTGGTCGCCATGCGACAGCTGCGCCGCCGGCTCGTGCGCGCGCTGCAGCAGGTGCGTGCGTTCGAGCCAGTGCCGCGCCTGCTCGATGCCCGGGGCGTCGTCGGCGGCGATATCCAGCAGGCGCCAACTGCGCTCGCGCAGCCGCGCCAGCGCCAGGCGCACGTTGTCCAGCACGCTCAGCGCCGGGAACAACGTGGTGAGCTGGAAGGCGCGCCCGATGCCGAGCGCCGCGCGCTGCGCCGCCGACAGCGCGGTGACGTCCTGCCCGTACAGACGGATGGTTCCCGCGGTGGGCCGGATCTGGCCCGACAGCAGATTGAAGAAGGTGGTCTTGCCGGCCCCGTTGGGGCCGACGATGGCGGTGAGCGAGCCACGCGGCAGGGCACACGAGACCTCGCGCACCGCCACGTGGCCGCCGAAGCGCACGGTCAGGCCGCGCGCCTCGATGGCCGCCGGAGCCTCCCCGCCGGGCTCAGCGATTCTCGATGGGCACATGCATCTGGCTCGCGTGAATCACGTTGACCAGTTTCAGCGCCACGCCGCCGCTGAAGGTGGCGGCGGGATCGAGCACCACCTCGAAGTGGTACATGTCCTGCATCGCCTGGTGGTCCTGCGGGCGAATCGTGATCTCACCCTTGGGCGACTCGAAGCGCAGGCCCGCCAGCGCCTTCATCAATGCCGGGGTGGAGGTCGATCCCGCCTTGCGCAGCGCCGCCACGATGGCCTGCGCCTCGGCGAAGCCCTCGCAGGTGAAGAAGTCGGGCGGCGACTTGTAGCGCTTGAAGTGTTCGGCCACCAGCCAGTCGTTGACCGGATTGTGGGGCAGCTTGAAGTAGTAGTACGCGGCCCCTTGCATGCCCACCACCGGCTTGTACAGGGCCAGCGCCTGCAGGATGTTGCCGCCCGAGGTGATGTGGATGCCCGCGGCCTGCGGGTTCAGCGCCTGCAGGCCGCCGAAGGGGTTGGCCGCGCCGGCCCAGATCACGAAAATGTCCTTGGAGCTGCAGCCGCTGGCGCCCTTCAGGGCGTTGATCAGACGTTCGCCGCCGGCGGTGAAGTCGGTGGTGTTGCCGGGCAGGAATTCCTCCGAGATCACGCGTCCGCCCACGCCTTGCAGCGCGGTCTTGAAGGCCGCCGCGCCATCGTGTCCGAAGGCGTAGTCGGGCGCCAGCACGGAGGCGCAGACCCCCTTGCCGCCCAGCGCCAGCGCCTGCGCGATGGCGTCCTGCGAGGAGTTGCGCCCGATGCGGAACACGTAGGGGTTGAAGTCCTTGCCGGTGATCGAGTCGGCCACGCCCTCGGGCAGGATGATCTTGTGGTACTGCGCCGCCAGCGGCAGCACCGCCAGGTCGTTGCCGGAGTTCACCGGGCCGGTCACCAGCGCGACCTGCGGGTCGGCCATTTCCTGCTGCACCAGGGCGCGCGCGCGTCCGGCCTTGCCCTGGTCGTCGAACACGCGCAGCACCAGCTTGCGCCCCAGCACCTCGCCGGTGCCCTGGGTGGCGTAGTCCAGGCCGAGTTCGAGGCCGCGCTGGATCTGGTCGCCGTACACGGCCAGCGGGCCGCTCTTGCCGTAGACGTGGGCGATCTGGATGGGCGGCGCCGCCGCGGCGCGGGCCGCCACGGGGGCCAGCAGGGGCAGCGCCGCGAGCAGCGCGCCAAGGGTTTTGTGCAAGGTCTTCATGCGATGTCTCCTCTGCGGGATTCAGAAATCGTGGCGGATGCCGACGGCCATGCCGGTGGAGTCCTGGCCGGACACGCCGGTGAAGCCGTCGGTGGCGTCGCCGACCGCGCGGGTCGAGCCGACGTCGTTGCTGACATGAGCGTACGAGGCATACAGGTTAGTGCGCTTGGACAGCGAATAGGTGTAGCCGATCGCGTATTGCCGCGCGCTCGGCGCCGCCGGGTCGTCCATGCCGAACTTGCTCCGGTCGAGCGAGGCCAGGATGTCGCCGGGGCCCGCCGGGATGCTCGCGCCCAGCAGCCAGGACGTGTCGTCGCCGGTGGAGTAATCCATCTGGGTGTGCCCGTACAGCGCGCTGAGCTTGACCACGCCGAAGTCGTAACCCCCGGACACCTGGTACATCTTCAGCGCGCCGGTCTGCAGCCCGTTGCCGCCGGGCGGCGCGACGAAGTCGTCCAGCAACTGGAAGTCGACCGCGGCGAAGGCGCCGCCGGAACGGTAGTTGACTCCGGCCACCCAGGTCTTCACGGCGTTTTGCTGCTCGTGGGTGCCGGGGACGATGTAGTCGTTCGGCAGCACGTTGAAGGCATAGCCCAGCGTCGTATTGAAGCCGTGGAACACGGGGGACACGTAGGCCAGGGTCTGGTTGGTCTCCAGCGCGGCGCCCGACAGTTCGGTGTTGATGTTGTTGTAGTTGCCGGTCATGCCCATCGAGAAGGGGTCGGCGGCCTTCTCGTTCAGGTAGGCCAGGTTCATCAGGCGTCCGGCCAGGAAGGTGCCGAAGCCGCCGGCCAGTCCGACGTAGTCCTGGCGCCCCATGAATCCGGTGCCGCTGCAGTAGGCGCTGTCGCCGGTGGTCGCGCGCCCCGCGAAGCCGGCCGCGCCGGCGCCGAGCTGGCCCCCGCTGGCGCAAAAGCCGGTCTCCGCCCTGAACAGCGCGACCAGGCCGTCGCCCAGGTCCTCGCTGCCGGAAATGCCGATGCGCGAGGCCGACTGGGCGCCCGAACTCAGGCCGGTGGTGCTCGCCGTCTGGCCGGGCGCGCCGCCCGAGGCGGGAGCGAGTCCGGTGAAGTGGGTCACGCCGAGGTCGATGGTGCCGTAGAGCTGGACTCCGGTGCTGGCGCTGGCCAGGGGTGCGAGGCCGAAGGCGCCGGCGACGGCGCAGGCGATGAGGCGAATCTTCATGGGGTTTGTCTCCTGGAGGTCAGGGTGATGCCGTCGGCAGCCTGCGCATGCAGGAACCGTTCGATTTCGTGGATCTGGGCGTCCACGTTGAGCGCCGGCGCGTGTCCGCAGCCGGCGAAATCCACTCGTCTGGCGCGCGGTCCGCGGCGCGTCATGGCCTGCGCCACTTCCGGGGTCAGCAGGTCCGAATCGGCGCCGCGCAGCAGCAGCACCGGCTGGCGCAGCGAGTCGTAGGCGGCCCACAGCTCGTAGTCGTCGGGGCGCGCGCTGAGTTGCGAGGCGATCGCCGGGTCGTAGTGCAGGGTCAGGCGCCCGTCGGGCAGGCGCCGCAGCGAGTGCTCGGCCATGCTTCGCCACTGGGGGTCGCTTTGCCAGCCGAAGGGCAGGTAGGCCTGGCGCATCCAGGCTTCGAGCTCGGCGACCGTGTCGAAGCGGGGTGGATTCGCGACGTAGTCGCGGATGCGCTCCAGTGCCACCCGGGGCAGCGTCGGCCCGATGTCGTTGAGCACCAGCGTGGCGATGCGCTCGCGCAGCGGGCCGGCCGCCGCGCGCAGGCCGATGGCCCCGCCCATGGAGGTTCCGATCCAGTGCAGGCGACGCAGCCCCAGGCCCTCGACCAGGGCCGTGGCCAGCTCCACGTAGGCGTCCATGCAGTAGTCGCGCGCGGGCTCGGAGCTCCACTGCGACAGACCGCGTCCGAGGGTGTCCGGACAGATGACACGAAAATTCCAGGATAATCGCGACGCGATTATGTCGAAATCCCGTCCGGTGCGTGCGAGCCCATGCCACATGACGATGGCAGGATGGCGGGATTCGCCCCATTCGAGATAATGAATCTCGTGGTTTCCGCAGCGCAGATAATTCGACCCGAAGGGGCGCTCCGCGTCTGCGGGAAATGTTTTTGAACCTGGGTGTCCCTCTGTTTTCATCGAACGGGCTCGCGGGTTAATGCCGATGTCTCCAAGGCGGGCCGAGTGTAGGCTTCGAAAAGTCCGCCGCAAGCGGTTTGCCGGCACAGTGCAGGGCAGTGCAAGAAGACGGGCAGCCTGGGTCAAGAGACCGCGGGCGAGGAGGACGAACTCATGAGCTACACGAGCCTGGCGATCGCCGGAATCGATCGCTGCGACAGCTGGCGCGCCGCCATGGCCGACGCCTTCGGCCCCTTCGAGGTGCAGCCGAGGGACCGGCATTTCACCGGACAACTGCGCTACCAGCGCCGCGCCGGGCTGCAGTTCAACGACCTGCGCTACGCGGGCCAGAACATCGAGCGCACGCGGGGCAACGCCTCCTGCCTGAGCGAGGAGTTCTATACCTTCGGCATGCCGGTGTCGGGGCCGCTGACCGTCGAGCGCCGCGGCGAGAGCTTCGACGTCGCCCCGGGCTGCGTGTATCTGATGAACCAGGGGCTTCCGTACAAGGCGCTGGCCCACGGGGAAAGCGGCTTCCGCAGTCTCAGTATCTCCATTCCCAGCTCGGCGTTGTTGCTGCGCAGCAGGAATCTGCCCTCGTTCTGCAAAATGGAGCTCGCGGGGTCCCTGAAGGGATCCATGCTCCGCACCTATTTCAGCCAGATTTTCGACAATCTCGATTCGTGGCGCGACGACGAGCTGTCGGCCATCTGCGAGCAATTCATCGACCTGGTATCCATGTTCCTGTTGCGGGGCGAGCAGGGACAGGCTTCGGAGGCCGACAGCAGCGTGAGTGTCGCGCACCGCACGCGTATCCTGGCCTATATCCGTTTGCACCTGTCCAATCCCGCGCTCGATGCCGAGGCTATTGCGCAAGGATGTGGAATATCGACGCGCTACCTGTACAAGATTCTTGGAAAGGTTGGAATTTCAGTCGAATCGACGATCTTCGAACAACGTCTGCTCAAGTGCCGCGAGTTGCTGGCCAGCCCCGCCGAACGTGCGCACGGCATCGCCGAGCTGTGCTATCGCTGCGGCTTTCGCCAGCCGGCGCACTTCAGCCGCCTGTTCAAGGCGCGCTATGGACAGACCCCGCGCGAGTTCCGGGCCGGGACCCTCGGGAGCTGAAGCGCGGCGGCGCCGGGGGCTCCGGACGTTCATTGCGCGGTCGCCCAGCCGTGGTATCGTGCGGCTTCTGTCCCGATCCCGGGGGCCGCGCGTCGGCCGCGCCGGGATCCCGAATACTTCGGGGGCCCCGACGATGAACCCGCAGGCCATAGACGACGATCTGCTGAGCTTCGGCGTGCGCATCGACAGCGCGCGCGACGCCGCGCAGCTGCGTTGGCTGATCGCGCGCGCGAGCGCGCAGGACATCCGGCTGACCGCGGCGCGGCTTTGCGCCCGGCGCGCGCCGAATCCGCAACAGGTGATTGCCGCGCTCGGGTTGGAGCGCCGGGGACGGCGCCGCAACGAGCCGGTGCCGCTGGCGCTGGCCCAGGCCCTGACGCGCAAGCGCCAGCAAGGCTGGCGCGACGCGCGCTGAAGCTGGTCGGCCGCGGCGCTCGCCGCGGCCGATGGCTCACTTGCCCGACTGGGGCATCGACATGCCGGGCATGCTGCCGTGCGCCGGCGCGTAGCCGGTGGCCCCGGGTTTGCGGACCTCGAAGCGCACCCGCAGTTGCTCGCCGTCGGCGAAGCGCAGGGTCAGCGGCAGCTGGTCGCCCGGGTGCACTTCGTGGCGGGCCTTCATCAGCATGATGTGGTAGCCGCCGGGTTTGAACTGCAGTTCGCCGTGCGCGGGAATCTCCACGCTGGACACCGGCAGCATCTGCATGGTGCCGTCCTTCATCACACTGTGGTGCAGCATGACCTCCTCGTAGTCGGGGCTGGATGCGCCGACCAGCGCCACCGGGCGCGCCGAGTCGTTGCGCAGGGTCATGTAGCCGCCGGCGGGCAGCCCGGCGGGTAGCCAGCGAATCCAGGCGTCGTCGACGCGCACCGGCGTGTCGGTGCGGGCGAAGGCTGGCGCGCTCAGGGCGAGCGCGGCGCCGGCGAGCAGGCTCAGGCAGGCGCGGCGGGCAAGCGTGGAGGCAGGGGGGAGCAAGGGCATGGTGAACTCCTGGATATCGTGGAACGGAAGATGCGAAAGCCTGGGAAAGCCTGCAACTCGCGGGCCGAAGCGCTGCACCGGGACATGCACCGGTGGCCCCGCGGCCGGCTGGACGTGCGAAGCCGCACCGCCGGCGGGCGCCGTACCCGGGGTTCGGGTGGGCCGGCGAGCCGGTGGGGGCGAAGACGCGATTTCAGGACGGGGTGGCGGGCGCCGGCGGTGCGCGCGATGGCGGCAGCCGGGTGAGCGAGACGGCCTTCGGCGCGGTGCGGAACCGCGCAACGACACGCGTTTCGGGGACGCGCGCGCGCAGGCTGGACTGCGTGGGCGCCGGCAACGCGAGGCCGCCGGAGGCGCCCGCGTGGGCTCCCGCAAAGCGCAGCGTGATGCTGCGCGGGACCGGAGCCTGGTGGCCGGCCAAGACGCCCCGCGCGGCACAAAAGGGAACCATCACCGTGCGCGCGCTCGGCTGCATCGCCGACGCAAGCGGAGCACAGACGTAGGCCGCCAGCAGCATCCACAGCAGGATGCCGCCGCGACGGGTTCCTGCGCGCAGGCGGTCGAGGGTTTGCATGGTCGGTTCCGTTGCGCATGGTAGCCGCGCGCGGCCGTCGGCGGCGCGCTTGCACCCGCGTCAGCCGCGCGCGATCCACCTCACCCGCGCGGACCCTGCATGGTTCTCAATGTAGAAGTTTTTAATCATGGAATAGAAATTGTTAATTTTCTTTATCAAAATGCGAATTTAGGATGTGTTCGCCGATCCCGCTGGGAAGCCCCCTCGGGTGTCGGCACCTCACCCGAGCGGTGGGGCGCGGAGGGTTTCGCGTCCTGCCACGAACCGACCCGCCGACCAACCACACCCTGGGCCCAGCGCCGATGTCCTGGATCGATGCCACTGTCGTGACCGCCCTGGCCCTGCCGATGGCTTCGGCCGTTGCCGCGCTGACGGCGCCGCCGGCTCGCGCACGCGGCGCGGCGCGCGCCAGCATCGCGGCGGTGGCGCTCAGCGCACTGTCGTGGTCGGTCCTGCTGGTGCGCTATCTGAGCGCCGGCGCGATGCCGGCGACGGGCCTGTCCCACACCCCGATGCTCCTGTTGCTGGATCCGCTGACCCTGGCGCTGGCGCTGGTGGTTTCCTGCATCAGCCTGGTCGTGCATGTGTACGCGCTGAACTACATGGCCGACGAACCCGGGTACGGGCGATTCTTCGGTCTGCTCGACCTGATGACGGCGGCCTTGCTGCTGCTGGTGAGTGCCGGGGACCTGCTCAGCCTGGTCGCCGCCTGGCTGCTGGTCGGCCAGTTGCTGTTCTTCCTGCTCGGCGAGGACCGTTCGCGCGCGGCGCCGGGGCGCTACGCCTTCTGGGCCTTCATGGTCAATCGCATCGGGGACGCGACCTTGCTGGCCGGCGCGCTGTTGCTGCGCCAGGCCTACGGAAGCTGGCAGCTGCCCGTGCTGTTCGAGCGCATCGCGGCGCATCCCTCCTTGCAACTGGGCGGTGTTCCGGTGCTGCCGGCGGCCGGCCTGCTGATCGCCTTCGCGGGTTTCGTGCGCTCGGCGCAATTCCCGCTGCACGTGTGGCTGCCCTACACGATGGACGGGCCGACGCCGGTGTCGGCGTTGATGCATGCCGGCATCGTCAACGCCGGCGGGTTCCTGCTCAACCGCTTCGCTCCGCTGTTCGTGCACGTGCCCATCGTGCTGCACCTGTGTTTCGTGGTGGGGCTGGTGACCGCGCTGCTCGGCTCGGCGCTGATGCTCACGCAGAACGACATCAAGAAATCGCTGGGCTACTCCACCATGGGGCAGATGGGTTTCATGATCATGGAGTGCGGCGTGGGCGCGTTTTCGCTCGCCGTCTACCACCTGATCGCTCACGGGCTGTTCAAGGCCACGCTGTTCCTGAATTCCGGCGGTGTCATCGGCCAGGCCCGCCACGACGACGGCGTGCCGCCCGACGACATCTACACCTTCGTGGTCGAGCACCGGCCGGCACAGACGGCGCGCCTGCCGTGGTTGCTGGCGGCGGCGATCACGGTGTTCGTGCCGGCGCTGGTGCTGGGTCTGTCGCACTGGCTGGTGGCGGCCGACTTCTTCCACAAGCAGGGGGCCGTCGTGCTCCTGTTCTTCGGCTGGGTGACGGGCGCGCAGATGTTCTTCTCCATCTACAAGCTGCCCAGCGACAACCCCTGGCGGTCGATGGCGCTGGTGTTCCTGTCGCTGCTGGTGGTGGTGGCCGGCTACACCGTCGTGGGCCATCTGTTCGAGCGCTTCCTCTACCCCGACCCGGCCCTGCGCGACGCCCTGTACGCGGCGGCGGGCATCAACCTGGTGGCCTTCGACCTCATGAGCGTGCTGCTCGTGCTGGTGCTGGTGGGCGCCTGGCTGCTTACCTTCTATGCCCAGTCGCTCACCCTGCAGGGTCGGCGCGGTTCCTTGTGGAACGCGATCTATCTGAATCTCTACGCCCTGTTCTCGCGCGAGCTCTACCTGATCGACGTATACGCGCTCATGGCGCGCTTCGCCGAGCGCGCGGCGCATCGGGTCAATCTCGCGCTGCGCTGGATATGAGGAGCCACGCATGCTGCTGATGGTCGCCGCGGCCCTGCTGCTGCCAGGCCTGTTTCCGCTGAGCATGCTCGGCGGCGCGCTGCTCGATGCCGCGCGCGCGCCGACGCTGCGCGCTCTCGGCTTGCTGGTGCTGCCGGCCCTTGGCGCGCTGCTGTTGACGCGCGTTGCGCCGCCGCCAGCCTGGCGTTCGGGTCTGCAGTGGCTGGCGCTGGGCAGCGCGCTGCTGTATGCATGGCGCCTGCTGGGGGTGCGTGAACTGTTCGTGTGGGCGCGCCTGCAGGCGGTGTCGGCCAGCGCACTGGTCTGGCTGGCGTGGTCGCACGGCATCAGCGGCGGCGGCCTGCTCGGCCTGGCGGCAGCGCTGGTGGTGCCGGCCGTGCTGTTGACCCTGCTGGCCGCAGCGATGCAGCGCCGGGTGGGCGCGGCCTACCTCGGACTGCGCGGCAATCTGGTGGCCGCCTATCCGAGATGGGGGGCGGCGCTGGCGTCGTGCCTGCTGGCGGTGCTGGCGCTGCCGCCGTTCCCGGGCTTCCTGGCTCTGGTCGGCCTGCTGCGCCAATTGGGACCCGGCATGGCAGCCGGGGTCATGCTGACCTGGTTGGCGTGGAGCTGGGCCGGCGCCTTGTTGTGGCGCAGGGCCGGCTTCGGCGATCCGTGGACGGCGCCGCGCGCGCCCGACCTGGGGCGCCTGGCGCTGGCCGCATGGTGGCTGGCCGGCGCGGCCTTCGTGCTGGCCGGCCTGCTGGGGAGCGCGACATGGTGAATGTCCTGAGTCTGGGTCAGCGGCTGCGCGTGCGAGCCACCGCCTACGTGGCGGGGGAGCCGGTGCCGTACTTCTGGCCCATGCGTACCTTCATCCACCACAACCCGCTGTACGGGCTGGAGCACATGCCCTTCGAACGGGCGGTGCGCGAAGGCGCGTCCATTTTTCACGCACGCATGTTCCTGCCGCGCACGCAATACCAGGCCTGGCAGGCGGCCGGCAAGGTCGACGACGAGGCCCTGGCGGACGGCATCGCGCGCGCCGCGCAGGCCCTGCCCGAGGTCCCCGGCGTCGACTGGGCGCGCTGGCTGCGCGCGCTGTGCGCCGCGCCGCACGAGCGCGACGCCTTGGTGCCCGGAGCCATGCCGCAGGACGTGACGGCGGTCCTGCGCGGCGATCCCCTCGACGACACGGCGCCGTCGCCGCAGGCGCTGCGCGACTGGCTGACCCCGCGCTTTCCGGTTTCGCGCCCCTTGCCCGAATGCGTGGACGCGCTGTGGGGAACCCGCCTGGCCGGGGAACTCGACGAGTTGCTGGTCAAGAGCTGCCTGGACTTTTTCGACGAGGACCAGTCCTCGTGGCGCATGCCCGGGCGCGAACGAGGCCTGTTCGCGGCGTGGAGCGAACTGGCGCGGCGCAACGCGCGCATGTTCGTGCGCGGACTGCAGTTGCGCCGGCTGCTGGATCAGGCGGTGGACGCCGAGGCGGCCGTGGTGCTGGTGATGGACGCCCTGGGTATCGAGCCCGAGCACTGGTCGGCCTACTTCACGCGTGAACTCACCCGTTTGCATGGATGGACGGGCTTCGTGCGCTGGCGCTCGTCGGCCAAGCATTACCACTGGGCACGCCAGCATCCGGCGGATATCGTCGACCTGCTGGCGATTCGCCTGCTGCTGGGCCTGGCCTTGCTGCAGGAAAGCCGCCGTCAACGCCGCACCCCGGCCAGCCTGGGCGAGCTGCGCGAGCTGCTGCACGCGCGCACGGCCTCGGCGGTGTTGCGCGATGCGCTGTACAGCGGCGAGGTCGTGCCGGCCTGGGCGCATCGCATCGAGGATGCCGTCGCGCGCGACGACGAGGCACGCTGCGCCGCGCTGCTCGCGGCCTACTGGCCGCGATGGCGCGAGCAGCGCGCGCGCGCCCAGGCCGAGGAGTTGCGCGAACTGGCGCGCGCCGCGGGCGGTGAGGCCGCCGAGCGGCAACTCGCGTGTCTGGACGCCGATGCGCTGCGCGGGCTGATGCAGGGCCTGCGCGAATTCTCGACCCGCGAGGGCCTGCTGTGGACCGAGGCGATGGAGGCGTGCGCGATCTCGCGCCTGCTGCAGGGACTGCGCGTGCCGGCCGAGCCGGTGCCCGGCAAGCGCCCGTTCGCGCAGGCGCTGTTCTGCATCGACGTGCGCTCGGAACCCTACCGGCGCAACCTGGAACGCATCGGGGACTACCAGACCTTCGGCATCGCCGGCTTTTTCGGGGTTCCGGTCGGCTTCCTGGGCTACGGCAAGGGTAGCGAGACCCATTTGTGTCCGGCCGTGGTCACGCCGCGCAACCTGGTGCTGGAACTGCCGTCGGCACTGCATCCGGACAACGAGGACCTCCTCGGCACCCTGGGGCATGTGCTGCACGAGTTGAAGAGTTCATTGCTGTCGCCCTACGTGACCGTGGAGGCGCTGGGGGTGCTGTTCGGCCTGGATCTGTTCGGCAAGACGATGGCGCCGCTGGGCTACAGCCGCTGGCGCGGGCGCCTGCAGGCGGCGCGGGCGCCGACCCGGCTGCTGCTGGACAAGCTCAGCCGGGAGCACGCCGACTCCATCATCCGCACCCTGCAGCGCGCGATGATCGTGAGGGCCTTGCGCGCCGAGCTGGGCATCGAGCGCGAGCGGGTGGACGACGAGCTGATCCGCGAACTGCGCGAGACCGCGCTGCGCAGGCGCGACGGCGCCACCCGGCTACGCGCCGAGTTCGACATCGACGCCGTGCGCGAGGCCGATTTCGTGCAGCGCCTGCGCGACGTCTATCGCGTCGACCCGGACTACGCCAACTACCAGATGGTGCGCCTGGCGCGCATCGGCTATGCGCTGGAGGAGCAGGTCCAGTACGTCTACACAGCGCTGACCATGATCGGTCTGACGCGGGCGTTCTCGCGCTTCGTGCTGGTCGTCGGGCATGCGCAGAGCACGACCAACAACCCCTACGAATCGGCGCTGGACTGCGGCGCCTGCGGCGGCGCACCCGGGCTGGTCAACGCGCGCGTGCTGGCGCAGATGGCGAACAAGTCCGAGGTGCGCGAGCGCCTGCGAGAGCGCGGCATCGATATTCCCGAGGACACCTGGTTCGTGCCCGCCATCCACACCACGACGACCGACGAGGTGGAATTGCACGACGTCGATCTGCTGCCGCCGCGTCACCTCGTGTATCTCGAGCGCCTGCGCAACGGATTGCGCGCGGCCTCGCGCCTGGCGGCCGCCGAGCGAGTGCCGCGCCTGCTCGACGCACGGCGAGACACGAGCCCGGCGCGTGCCGAGCGCATCGCCCGCCGCATGGCCGTGGACTGGGCGCAGACCCGTCCGGAATGGGGCCTGGCCAACAACGTGTACGCGGTGGTCGGCCGGCGCGGCCTGACCCAGGGCACCGATCTGCAGGGACGCTCCTTCCTGCTGTCCTACGACTGGCGCTGCGATCCGAAGGGACGCCTGCTGGAAAACCTGCTGTCGGCCCCGGTAGTGGTCGGGCAATGGATCAACCTGGAGCACTTTTTCTCCACCGTCGACAACGACCGTTTCGGCAGCGGCAGCAAGGCCTACCACAACGTGGCCGGACGCTTCGGCGTGATGACCGGCAACCTGGGCGACCTGCGCACCGGCTTGCCGATGCAGACGGTGATGCGCGGCGGGCGCCCCTACCACGAGCCGATGCGCCTGGTGGCGCTGATCGAGGCGCCGCTGGACATGGCCGCGCGCGCGCTCAACAGCGTCGTGAAAGTGAAGAACCTGGTGCAAGGAGGCTGGGTGCGCGCCATCGTGCTCGACCCCACGCAGGGCTACAAGCCGCATGTCTACGAGCACGGGCGCTGGACCGAGCGCCCCCCGCTGACCGCCATCCCGCCGGAGGAAATCGCCGCATGAACGCCGTGACGCTTTACCCGCTGAAAAAGCTGGAAATCATCCTCGAGGGCGCGCACCGCGAGTTCGCCACCGACCTGCTCGACCGGGCCGGGGTCAAGGGCTACACGATCGTCGGCAACCTGTCGGGCAAGGGTAGCCACGGCTTGTACGAAGGCCACCTCATGTTCAACGAAGACGACGTGCTGATCATGATCATCGCGGCGGTGCCGGCCGAACTCGTGGACCCGCTGCTCGAAGGTTTCCAGCCCTTTTTCGAGGCCCACTCGGGCGTGGTGTTCGTGTCGGACATCCAGGTCGGGCGCCTGGTCAAGTTCCGTGACTGAGTTCGCCCTGGAAATTGGTTAATAAAATTTAAGAGACCTGTTGCAGATGTAAATTGCCCTTATTTCAGTGGGCGATTATGGTTACGCCATCTTCAGCAGGGCCGGAATGCGCCGAAGGGCTGGCCGGTCCCTCGAAGGACCGCTTTCGCCCCATCATCGCAAAGGAGTCATCGACATGGCAGTGAAGACCTATCAGGCTGGCGTCAAGGAGTACCGGCAGACCTACTGGATGCCCGAGTACACCCCGCTCGACACCGACCTCCTGGCCTGTTTCAAGATCACGCCGCAGGCCGGCGTGGACCGAGAGGAAGCAGCGGCCGCGGTGGCCGCCGAGTCCTCCACCGGCACCTGGACCACGGTGTGGACCGATCTGCTGACCGACCTGGACTACTACAAGGGTCGCGCCTATCGCATCGAGGACGTCCCCGGCGACGATACCTGCTTCTACGCCTTCATCGCCTACCCCATCGACCTGTTCGAGGAGGGTTCGGTGGTCAACGTGTTCACCTCGCTGGTGGGCAACGTGTTCGGTTTCAAGGCCATCCGCGCGCTGCGCCTGGAGGACGTGCGTTTTCCGATCGCCTACGTGAAGACCTGCAACGGCCCGCCCCACGGCATCCAGGTCGAGCGCGACGTGATGAACAAGTACGGTCGTCCGCTGCTGGGCTGCACGATCAAGCCCAAGCTGGGCCTGTCGGCGAAGAACTACGGGCGCGCGGTGTACGAATGCCTGCGCGGCGGCCTGGACTTCACCAAGGACGACGAGAACGTCAACTCCCAGCCCTTCATGCGCTGGAAGCAGCGCTTCGACTTCGTGCAGGAAGCCACGCTGAAGGCCGAGGCCGAGACCGGCGAGCGCAAGGGCCACTACCTGAACGTGACGGCGCCCACGCCAGCCGAGATGTTCAAGCGTGCGGAGTACGCCAAGTCGATCGGCGCTCCGATCATCATGCACGACTACATCACCGGGGGCTTCTGCGCCAACACCGGTCTGGCGCAATGGTGCCGCGACAACGGCATGCTGCTGCACATCCACCGCGCCATGCACGCGGTGCTCGACCGCAACCCGCACCACGGCATCCACTTCCGCGTGCTGACCAAGATCCTGCGCCTGTCGGGCGGCGATCACCTGCACACCGGAACCGTGGTCGGCAAGCTCGAAGGCGACCGTGCCTCGACCCTGGGCTGGATCGACCTGCTGCGTGAATCCTTCGTCGCCGAGGATCGCTCGCGCGGCATCTTCTTCGACCAGGACTGGGGTTCGATGCCCGGCTCCTTCGCCGTGGCCTCCGGCGGCATCCACGTCTGGCACATGCCGGCGCTGGTGAGCATCTTCGGCGACGACTCGGTGCTGCAGTTCGGCGGCGGCACCCTGGGGCACCCCTGGGGCAACGCGGCCGGGGCCGCGGCCAACCGCGTGGCGCTGGAAGCCTGCGTGCAGGCGCGCAACGAAGGCCGTCAGCTGGAGAAGGAAGGCAAGGAGATCCTCACCGCCGCGGCCCAGCATTCGCCCGAGCTGAAGATCGCCATGGAGACCTGGAAAGAGATCAAGTTCGAGTTCGACACCGTCGACAAGCTCGACGTGGCCCACCGCTGATCGAGGCCGTCCGGCTCCCGCATTCGTCTTTCTGACAAGGAATCCATCATGGCTAACGTGCAAGCCTACAAAGCAACCAACAAGTACGAGACCTTCTCCTACCTGCCCCAGATGACCCCCGACCAGGTGCGTCGGCAGATCGCCTACGCCATCGCGCAGGGCTGGAACCCGGCGATCGAGCACACCGAGAAGGGCACCCTCGCGAAAGTGAGCTTCTGGTACATGTGGAAACTGCCGATGTTCGGCGAGCAGTCGGTGGACGCCGTGCTGGCGGAGATCGAGTCCTGCCACCGCGAGTTCCCCGACCACATGGTGCGTTTCGTGGCCTACGACAACTACTCCCAGAGCCAGGGCGCGGCCTTCGTGGTCTATCGCTGATGCGTGCGCGGCGCGCCACCGTGCGCGCCGCGTCGTTCCGAGAATCCAACGATCCGAGGTCTTCCATGACGAATCCCGCTGCCGGCCACGCCCAAGCGACCCTCTCGGGTCGTGAGCTGGCCCTTCAGCGCCGCCAGGCCATGGCATTGCGCGGCAAGGGCGGCTCCGCCACGGCGCCCGCCGCCCATCGCGCTCGACGCGCCGACGGTGCCACAGGTGTCCAGACCGCAGCCCAGGTGGTGTCCGTTGCCGGTGCGAGTGCCGTTTCGGTGCAGCCGACGGCGACGCTGAACCCGGCACGCGCCCGGCGCCTGGCGCTGTCGCTGCAAGGCAAGGCGACGGCGGGCTCATCCGGCGCGCCCGCGGCGGCCGCGACGACGTCGCAGGCCCCGAGCCGCCCCGCCGTCGCGCCGGCCGCCGATTGCCGGGGCGGCCCCGGCTGCGGCTGCGCGGCTGGTGCCGCTTCGGCACCGGCATCGGCGCCGGCCCAGGTGCCGGT
>JAKBNS010000258.1 GCA_021830925.1 Pseudomonadota bacterium
CTCCTCCCGGGACGGCACTTGCGCGGAGGCGGGTGGCGTGGCGGATGCCGAAGCCGTGCGCGCCGTGGGTCGGGGCGCCGGTTGCGAGGCGCGGCCATGGTCTGGCGCCGCGTCGCCGGCCTCGGAAGGGCGAAGGCCTTCGGCCCCGGGCAGGCGGAACTGCCCCACCTGCGCCTGCAGATCGGCCGACTGGCCGTTCATCTGCTCGGCGGTGGCGGCGAGTTGCTCGGAGGCCGAGGCGTTTTGCTGGGTGGTGGCATTGAGCTGCGACACGGCCTGGTTGATCTGGTCGATGCCCGTGGCCTGCTCGGTGCTGGCCGCGTCGATCTCCTCGATGAGTTCGCTGGTGCGGGTGATGGCCGGCACCATCTGCGCCAGCAGTTCGCCCGCGGCTTCGGCCTGCTTGACCGAGCCCCTGGCCAGTTCGCCGATTTCGCGCGCGGCCACCTGGGCGCGCTCGGCCAGCTTGCGCACCTCGGAGGCCACCACCGCGAAGCCCTTGCCGTGCTCGCCGGCGCGTGCCGCCTCGATGGCCGCGTTGAGCGCCAGCATGTTGGTCTGGTAGGCGATGTCGTCGACGATGCCGATGCGCTCGGCGATGGCCTGCATGTCGTGCACGGTCCTGCCCACCGCGGTGCCGCCGTCGCGGGCCTGCTGGGCGGCCTGCCGGGCCATGCCCGCGGTCAGGCGCGCGTTGTCGGCGTTGTGCTTGATCGATGCGGCCGATTGTTCCAGGGTGGCCGAGGTCTGCTCCACCGAGGCTGCCTGTTCCGAGGCACCCTGCGACAGGCTCTGCGAGGTGCTCGACACCTGCACCGAGGCCGCCGAGAGAGCGTCCGCCGCGGCGCGCACCGAGCCCAGCGTGAGGGCGAGGCGCTCCACCATGTCGCGTACCGCGGCGAGCATGCTGCGGGTGTCTCCGGCGCGCGTGGGTACGTGCACCGTGAGGTCCCCGGCCGCGACCTTGCGCACGACCTCGACGGCCACCGCGGGCTCGCCGCCGAGTTGTCGCAGCAGGCCGCGCACGATGCGCCAGCCGCCGAACAGCAGCACCACGGCAAGCACCACGCTGACCGCGAGGAACTGCAGCATGATGCGCGCCATCACCTGCTGCGCGCTGGCGGCTCCGGCGTGCGCCTGCTGGACGTTGAACTCGAAGTGGGCGTCGATCTGCCTGGCCAGGCGATCCGCCTGGGCGCTGTTGCCCGGTTGGAGTTGCTGGGTCAGATCCATGTTGCCCCCGGCGATAGCGGCGAGGATCTGTCCGACGCTCTTGGAGTAGGCCTGCCAGGTGGCGCTTTCCGCCGCCAGCAGTTGCTTGTCCCGGGGGGTGTCGGCGAGCCTGGCGTAGTCGGCCAGCGCCTGCTCGACCATGCGCGAATCCGCCTGGATGCGGGTGCGCGAATTGCGCAGTTCCGAGGCGCCGGGGTGATTGATGACGTCGTTGGTCCAGCGACGCACGCGCAGGACATGGTCGCGCAGCAGGTCGAGGTCGACCAGCGCGGGAACCGTGTGGACGTTGGCGAAGTTCGTGGATTCGAACACCCGGCGGATCTGCGAGGATCCGTAGCCGGACAGGCCCAGCAGGCCGACGATCGCGAGCGCGATCAGGAGGTACAGGCGCTTGGCGACTGACATGTCATGTAGGTAGGTAGGCTGATGGATCGATGATCAGCCTACTGGCCCCGAATGACAAACGGGAGAATCCGCATTCCCCACGCTTGTGCAACGAATCGTTGCGCGGATTCAATGCGCGAATTCGGCCCGTTGCATGCGCACCAGGGTCTCCAGCACGCGGATCTCGTCCTCGTCGAGTTGCAGCGCGGTGTCCACCCATTCGTCGACCACCGTGGCCATTTCGACATAGTCCAGCGGTTGCATGCGTGCGCGTGCGCGCTGAAGGGCCATGCGCGCCTTGCGCCGCTTGCCATGTTCGGCGATGAATTCGCGCACGGCCGTCTCGCCGCGCCCGGTCGCGCAGACCTCGTCGATCACCCCCATTTCGAGAAGTTCGTCGGCCGAGTAGATCTTCCCGCTGCGCATCAGGCGCTCGGCCGCGGCGACGCCGATGCGCCGTGCGAGCAGGCTCATGCCGCCGGAGCAGGGAAACAGGCCGAACAGGATTTCAGGGAGTCCGAATTCGGCATGCTTTTCCGCGATGACGTAATCCGCCGCGAGCGCGGCTTCGAATCCCCCGCCCAGTGCTCGCCCCTGCACCAGTGAAATGGTCGTGGCCTCGCGGCTCAGTGCCGTGGCCCAGCGGTAGATCATGTCCAGGCATTGCATCGAGTAGCGGCGCAACGCGGCACTGTCCTTGGCGCGGATGCAACGCAGGAAATGGGCGAGGTCGCCGCCGACGTTGAAGTACTCGGGGTGGTCGGAGCGCAGCACGACGTAGCGCAGCGCCTGCTCGGAGCCCTCGTGCGTCCAGCGCACGTCGTCCTCCTCGACCTGCTCGATCATCTCCTGCAGGGTGCGCAGCAGTTCGATGGAGAAGTTCAGGGGCTGGCGCAAGCGAGGCTGCATGCTCACCCACAGCGAGTCCTGGGCGGGGTCGAAGCGCGTTTCGACCAGGGGCTCCGCGGCGGAAAGCGCTCGCGCGACAACGTGGGTGGTGCTTTGCGGAATCATCACGGCGGTACTGGGTGAGGTCGCGCCTCCAAAGGCGCTGCAACCTGCCTCAAGCAATCACCGTGCCAATTGCCGCGATGCAGCAGCACAGGAGGCGCCGGGCCCATCGGGCCGTCGGGTTTTTGACGCTTCCGGCCCGGGAGGGTGACGCCTTGCCGGCTCAGTCCGCGGCGCTGCCGGGAATCCGACGCCGGCGCCGGCGCGGCGAGGCCGCTTCGAGTGCCCGATCCGATCCGCGGCTACCGGGCTGGCGGGGCATCGCCGGCGCGCACCACGAGCGCAGCGTTGACGCCCCCGAAGCCCGCCGAAAGGCTCAGGCTGCGCCGGACGGACTGCCCACGGCGCAGTTCGCGCACATGCTGGAGGCCCGCGCAGTCGGGATCGAGCTCGGCGAGGTGGGCCGTCGGCGGAACAAAGTCGTTGCGCATGGCCAACAGGCACACGAGCAGTTCCATGGCGCTGGCCGCGCCGAGCATATGCCCGTGCAGTGCCTTGGTGCCGCTCACCGGCACCTGCTCGGCGGCTTCGCCCAGCACCTGGCGCAGCGCATCGACCTCGACGGGATCCCCTCCGCGGGTGGCAGTGGCATGGGCGTTGACGTAATCGAGTTGCCCCGGCTGCACGCCCGCCGTACGCAGGGCTGCGCGCATCGCCGAGATCTGCCCACGGGCATGCGGTGCGCCGATGTGATGAGCGTCCGAGGCCACGCCCCAGCCCTCGATCGTGCCGTACACGGTCGCGCCGCGGGCGCGTGCATGCTCGGCGTTCTCGAGCACGAAGAACACGCTGCCTTCGCCGAGCACGAGGCCGCTGCGGGCCATGTCGAAGGGCTTGCAGCTGCGCGAGGCATCGACGGCGTCCACTTCCGCCAGGGCGCGCAGCCCGTCCCAGGCGCTGAGAAACTGGGGCGCCAGCGGGGCTTCGGCGCCGCCGGCCAGCGCGATGTCGAGCTCGCCCGTGCGGATCTGGCGACACGCATCGGCGATCGCCGAGCCGGAGGACGAGCATGCCTCGGTATGGCAGGCGGTGACGCCGAGGATCTGGTGCTTGATGGAAATGAACGAGGCCGCTGCATTGGCCATGCAGCCCATGATCACGTAGGGTTTCGCGGTCTTGCGCCCGGCGTAGAAATGCCGGAGTCCTTCCCACTCCGTCGCTCCGCCGCCGCGCACGGTGCCGTAGAAGATCCCCGCGCGCTCGCCGAACGTGGAATAGTTCACGATTCCGGCGTTTTCCGCGGCTTGGCGTGCTGCCAGCAGCGCCAGCCGAGTCGTACGATCATAGAAAGGTAGTTCCAGCCGCGTGAACTCCTGCTCGAAGCCGCCCTCCACCGAGGCGATCGGGAAGGGGCGGGACAAATCGTCGGAGGCGAAGGCATGGACGCCGGAGCGAGAATGCAGCAGGGCATCGAGAACCTGATCGACGTTGCGGCCGATCGGCGAAATCACCCCGATGCCGGTGACGACGATCTCAGGCGTTGGCATCGGCTTGCAGGTTGCGCAGAACCATTTCGGCGACGTCGTGGAGCGTCGGATTTTTCGGCAAGTCGATCTTGGCGAGCTTTTTTCCGGTCAGGTCTTCCAGGCTCATCAGGACATCGAGAATGGCCATCGAATCGAGTCCACTGTCGCTGATTTGCGTCGAATCGCTGGCGGAGCTCAAGTCGATGTCGAAAGTGCTTTGAACGATCTCCTTGATGGAGGCGATAATTCGTTTCTCGTCCCACTCTTGTGTCATTGCTTTCCCTTGCGAATTTCGAGCGCGAATCGGACGAAATCTTAGCTCAGGCAGGCCGGGGGCACAAGGGCCGTCGAATTTGGAGCGGGTGTGCGCGAGATGCTTGGTCGCGATGCGCTCTGGAGGATGAATATGACATTTTCGTGGCAGGCGCTTGGTGGGGCCGTCAGCGGATGGCGAGGTGCTTGAAATGGATGGTTCGGAGAATTTCCAGGGCTGGGTGCGGCAGCCCGAGATCATGATCGTCGACGATCAGTCGACGAATTGCCATCTGCTGGCCGAGATTTCCCGCGGTTTCTGCCCCGAGGCGCATATCGAGGTTTTCAATGATCCGCTGGCGGCGTTGCATCGCGCGCGCGAACGGGAAATCGATCTCGTGCTCACGGACTACCGGATGCCGCAGATGAACGGGGTTGCCTTGATCCGCATGATGCGTCGAATTCCGCATTTGCAGGAATCTCCGATAATTTGTGTGACGGCAATCGACGATCTGCAGATTCGTTATGAGGCTCTCGATGCCGGGGCGAACGATTATCTAAGCCGGCCGCTGGATTATCGAGAATGCGCGGCGCGCTGCCGTAACCTGTTGAACATGAGGCGTTACCAGCTTGCCACGCTGCGTCATGCGCGCATGCTCGAGCAACGGGTGGAGGACGTGGTGGCGGACCTGCAGCGCAAGAAACTGGAGACACTCACGCGCCTGGCCAAGGTTGCCGAGCAGCGCGACACCGATACCGGGGCCCATCTCGGACGTATCGGACGGTATTCGGCGCTGCTGGCGCGCCGCCTGGGCCTGGACGAGGGCTACGCCACCATGCTGGAAGTCGCTTCGCCGCTGCACGACATCGGGAAGGTGGCCATACCGGACAGTATTCTGATGGCGCGCCGCGCGCTGACGGATTCCGAATGGCAGGTGATGCGCACGCATACGGTGATCGGGCATGCGATGCTGTCGGGCGGGGATTCCGAACCGCTGATGGTGGCGGCGGAGATCGCGCGCTCCCATCATGAACGATTCGATGGCAGCGGTTATCCGGATGGCTTGGTCGGAGAGGAAATCCCGGTATCCGCTCGTATTCTCTCGGTGGTGGACGTCTTCGATGCGCTGACGTCGAAGCGGCCCTACAAGGAAGCCTGGGACGAAGAGGCGGCAAAGGATTATCTGCGCGAACAGGCCGGAAAGCATCTCGACCCGAACATGGTGAAGGTATTCCTCGCGGACCCGCATGGGATCGAGCAGGTTCGAAGGACATTTCAATGATCCTTCATGAACGGGACCATGACGGAGCGAATCCGATGAGTCGGAGCGAACGGGATGGCGGCAGGCCCGTGAAAAAACCCTTGATCCTGGATGCGGCGACGGCTTTGCGCGGCCAGGCTCTGCTGCGGCTGGGCTTGGGCGGCGCGATCATCGTCATCGGCCTGGCTCTGGTCGACCTGCTGCACATGCGGCTGCCCTATGAACTGCCGATGGGGGGCCTTTACATCGCCTATGCGGCGATCGTTTACCTCATCGCCTCGCGCCGCAGGTTCCTGTTCCCGAGCCGTGCTTCGTACGTGACCGCATGGCTCGACTCGGCCATGTTGACCGGCTGGATCCTGGTCAGTGGCCGGGTCGGGCAGTTGATCGTGCCCTTCTATATCTTCACCGCCATCGGCTACGGGATGCGCACGGGAAGCAAGCGCATCATGCACGTGTCGCAGTTGGCCTCGGTGCTCGGGCTGGCCCTTGCGCCGCTGGTGCCGTACTGGAGGGAGAACATCGCGTTCTGGCTGTCATCGATGGTCTCCATCGTGATCATTCCAGGATATGTGTCGATCCTGATGGACAAGTTGCATCGCGCCCTGCGTTTCGCCGAAAGCGAAAGCAAGGCCAAGAGCGACCTGCTGGCGCGCGTGAGTCATGAATTGCGGACCCCCTTGTCGGGGATCTCCAGTGCCGCGGAGTTGATCGAGGCCGAGGCGAAGGAGGAGCGTCCGCGTCGCCTGGCGAAGACGATCCTCGCGCTCAGCGTGCACCTCCTGGCCGACATCAACGATCTGCTGGATCAGAGCAAGGCTTCGCTGGGCAAGCTCGAACTGGACAACGAACCGATCGAAGTGGATCGTCTGGTGGCCGTGGTCAGTGCGTCGGTGGAGATGCGCGCGCGTCAGAAATCCCTGAGCTATTCCACGGTGATCGATCCCCGCATCACCGATCGGGTGATCGGGGATCCGCATTGGCTGGCGCGCGTGCTGATCAATCTGCTGGGCAACGCCGTGAAGTTCACGGACTTCGGTTCGGTGAGCCTGGAGGTGTCGTTGCTGCAGGAGTCCCAAGACGCCTATCTGATGCGCTTCAGCGTGCGCGATACCGGCGTCGGCATCGCCCGCGAATATCAGGAAAAGATCTTCGACCCGTTCGTGCAGATCAAGGGGCAGGGCGCGGCGCAATTCGAGGGGGCCGGCCTCGGCCTGGCCATCAGCAAGCAGGTGGTCGAACTGATGGGCGGTGCGCTGCGGGTACGTGCCGACGTGGGAATGGGGAGCAATTTCTGGTTCGATCTGCAGATGATGCGTGCCCCGGCGCGGCCGTCCGTGGTGGACGAACCGGACTCCGTGCTGCCGCCCACGGAACTGCACGGCCAACGCCTGCTGGTGGTCGATGACAACGAGACCAACCGCTATCTGCTGCAGGAACTGCTTCAGCGCGAGGGCCATGAGGTAGTCACCGCGGCGACCGGCGAGCAGGCGCT
This sequence comes from Pseudomonadota bacterium, assembly GCA_021830925.1. GTDB lineage: Bacteria > Pseudomonadota > Gammaproteobacteria > Burkholderiales > Burkholderiaceae_C > Thiomonas_A. The sequence continues at coordinate 7,104 of JAKBNS010000258.1, forward strand.
GGATCTCCTGAGCCGCGAACCTCGTTTCGATCTGCTGCTCCTGGACTACAACCTGGGTGCAATGGACGGCAGCATGGTGTTGCAGGCCTACCGTTTCGGAACCCGGAATCCTTCTCCCGCGTACTTTCTGACGGCCGATGCCACGTTGGTCACGGCGTCGAAGTTGCGCGATACGGGTGCGCTGGGCGTGTTGACCAAGCCGGTGCGCCTGCACGAGTTGCGGCGAGCGATCCAGGCCGCGAGCGGTGGCGTCCAGGCGCAAGCCGCCGAGCCGGGCGAATTTTCCTTCGAGGAGCGTACGCAGCGGCCGACCGGGCCGGCGGGGCCCGCGCAGTCGCATTTGCGCCCGGTCCCTGTGGTGTTCGTCGACATGGCTGTGATCGACCGGCTTCGCAGCATCGGCACGCGGCAGGTGTTCGTGAAGGAACTGCTCGAAAGGGCGTTGGCGGACATCGATGCCAATACGCTGAACATCCTGGCCGCGCTCGAGCGCGGCGACCTCAAGGCGGCGCGCGACGCCGGCCACGCGCTCAAGGGCGTGTGCATGGAAACGGGCGCGATGCGTCTGATGAACATGGCGCTGGGCGTGATGCGCACGAAGGACAACTATCTGCTGGAGGATCGCGCGCGCATCGCCGCAGAACTCCAGGACACGAGTCAACGCACGCGCGACGCGCTGCAGCGAATCATCGCCGACACGATGCGCCAGGCGGCGGGGTTCTGATCCCGCGTGGCGCCGCGCCTCAGGCCGCGGCGAGTTCCCGCGTGGCCTGCGCGTCGGCCTGGCGCAGGACTTGCGCCAGGGCTTCGCGAAGCTCCTCCAGACTGCATTCGCGCAGCGCCGCACCCAGGCGCGACAGCGCCTCGCTGATCTGCCACTGCTCGGCGCTGCAGCCGAACATGCGCTCGCTGCGCCGGCCAAGGGCCTGCGCGAACTCGGCGCTGTAGCCGGGAGCGGCGCCCGTCGATGCGTTGCGCCCGAGCACCTTGAGCGCGCCGATCCAGCCCAGGTTGTGCGTGAGCCCGGCGAGGTAGGCGTCGAAGGCGTCGACGCCGCGGTCGCCCGCCATCGCCTGGCACCAGTCGCTCTTGGTCTGCGCGTGGGTCCACAGGCGCGGCAGCGCCTGGCCGAGCAGGGGATCGCGCGTGCTGTCGAACAGCGGACGCACGAGGCTGGCGCTGACCGTCCGGCGCACGCCGTCGAGGCCCACGCGGGTCACCGCGCGTTCCAGGTCGGTCACCGGCGCGCCGTGCTGATGGCGCGCCGAATTCGCCAGCCGCAGCACCTCCGCGGCCAGGTAGGGATCGGCCCGGATCAGCGAGCAGGCCTCCCGCAACGAGGACTCGTCGTCGCGCAGGCAGGCCAGCAGCCGGGGCAGCACGGCGGGCGGACGCGGAATCCAGTTGGACAGCGTGCGCGGCGTTTCCAGCGCCTGGTCGAGGATGTGCAGCACTTCGCGTTCGGCCGTCGTGATGCTGCGCTCCGCCAGACAGGACTGGCCCGTCGCGTAGACGAAGAAGCGGCAGGCGTCCACGGGGGATGTCGCCGGCGCCTGCTCCAGCGGGTTTCGTTGCGCGCCGGCCACGCCGGGTTCGCTGGTGTCGCGCTGCGAGGATGCAAAGGGCGTGCGTGGGGGGAGCCGGGTGGCGCTTGGTGATCCAGGCTGTGGGTCCGGTTGCGCGGCGCCGCGCAGGCCGAGACGGCGTGCAATGTCGAGCAGGCCCATGGTTTGGCGTCGATGTCCCCTTGTTTGCCCTGCGGCTGGCGCGGCGCGCCCGATGCCTAATGTAATGAAGCGTCCGTCTCGGCACAGCCACCGTTTCGAGGGGGCTGCTCGAGCAGGGGCAGCACGCAGCGCACTTCGGTGCCGCCGGCGGTGCGGCGCCGCACGTACAGGCGCGCTCCCATCGCGTCGGCGCGATAGGCCATGATGTGCAGCCCGAGACGTCCGCGCCGGGCGACGGGGTCGGGCACGCCGAGGCCGTCGTCCAGCACCTGCAGCACGAGAGCGCGGTCCTGCGCGTCGAGGCGGATGCGCAGGGTCGTCGCCTGCGCGTGTCGCAGCGCGTTGGCCACCGCTTCCTGCGCGATGCGGAACAGGTGGCGTGCCTGCGCGGCCTGCGCAAGTTCGACTTGCGGCATTCCCTCGTAGCTGCAATCCAGGCCGGTGGTCTCGCGCACCCGTGCGGCCAGCTCGCGCAGCGCGTCGGGAAGGTCGTGGCGATCGATGTCGACCGGCGCCAGGCCGCGCGCCAGCGAGCGTGCCTGTTGCAGTGTGGCCTCGAGGTGCAATTGCAGCTGGCCCAGCGCCTCGGCTTCGGGCGCGTGGCCGGCACGCAGCAGGCGGCGCTGCAGGCCTCCTGCGAACAGGGTGAGCGCCGTGAGCTGCTGCCCGATGCCATCGTGCACCTCGCGCCCGATGCGTTCCTGCTCGGCGGTGCTCACCTCCAGGATCTGGCGCTGCAATTCCTTGCGTTCGGTGACGTCGCTGGCCACCGCGAGCACGCGCGGACGTCCGTCGAGCTGCACGGGTGTCAGCAGGACCTCCTCCCAGTAGTCGGTGCCGTCGGAGCGCTGGCTGCGCCACTCGATGCGACTGGGGCCTGCCGCGGCGGCGAGGATCGGCGCCATCGGCGCCGCGCAGGCGAAGGCCCGCATGGCGTCGTGCGGTGCCTCGGCTTGTGCGTCGCGGAGCTCGCCGCCGCAGGCCTGCAGCGCGCGCGCGTTGGCCTGCAGCAGGGTTCCGGTGCCGGCGTCGTGCACGCTGATGGCGACCGTGGCGTGATCGAACACGGCGCGAAATCGCTGTTCGCTCTCGTACAGGCGTTGGCGGCTCCAGGCGTGCTCCCGGCGATGTTCGTCGGCCAGGCGCGCGTAGAGCACGCTGTTTTCCAGCAGCAACGCGAACAGCACCGTGGCGTCGGCCAGCAGGCTGCACAGACGTCCGACGTACCAACCCATGTCGAAGCGGCCGTGGTTGAGCACCCCGGCCAGCAGGGTGGCCAGCAACCACGCGCCGAGGGTCACGTGCAGCCACAGGTCCAGCACGCTGCGCGCGCCTCGACGCCATGCCAGCAGGACCAGCCCCAGCAGGCCCGCGGCGAACGCGCCTAGGGCCACCCAGATTTTCGCGGGCAGGTCGCTGTCGCCGCTCATCAGCGGCGGTAGCCAGGCCGTGCCCACGGTGGCGAGGGCCGCGCAGGCCAGCGCCGCCGCGGTGCCCAGGCCCAAGGCCAGCGCCGTATGCGCGTTTCGCAGGGCCGGGGCGTCGACCGTGCTGTCCGGCGGCGCGGCCAGCGCATAGCCGCCGATGGCAAGGGCAAATCCTCCGTGCCACAGGAAGAACAGCCACGCCGTGGTCTGGGGGGTGGTTCGCGCAAGCCACGATGCTCCGTCTTCGCGCAAACTGGGAAAACTCAAGCCCAGCAGCAACGCCATGAGGGCCGAGAACAGGTAAGCGGCGCTCAGCGCAAGCAGCGCGCGCGAGCGAAGGATGCGCGCCTGCGCCAGCAGCAGCCAGGCGGTGCCCAGCGCCAGCAGGACCATCACCGCCTGGTACGCTGGCAGCAGGATGCGCAGCGGTGCGAGTTGGGTGTGCAGCCGGGGCAGCGTGAGGGCCGCGATCAGGGCCAGCGTGCCGACGGCAGCCGCGGCCGCCCATCGCTGGCCCTGGCTCGGTGGCAGGGTCGCGAGAAAGGGGGGCGCGCCCGCCTCACCCGGCAGGGGCGCGGGGGCGACGGAGGCGCTAGGGGCGGTCGAGGCGGGCATGGGCGACGTGCGCGGGAGGCGTGGCGCCGATCATGCGTTCGATTCCCCGCGCGCGCATTGACCCACTGCAGGAGACGACACGTCTTTCCTGGGCCGATCAGGGACGGCGAAACTCGAACTCCTGGGTCACGGTGACCACGCGGTCCCCCAGATCGTCGCAGCGATAGCGCAGCATGGCGCGCCTTACCGCCTCGTGGAACATCGACGGGCCGGAGACGATGGTGACGGCGATCACGCGTCCATGGGCCACGCGCGCTCGCGCGAGCACGGTCGCGCCCACCCCTTGCTCGATCGCCAGCGCGGGCATCTCGGGAATCACCTGCTGGTGGCACACGAGTTGGGCCGCCAGCGTCGCCGGGGCGGACGGCAAGGCGGAGACACCGGGCGCGGGGCTGGTCGAGGCAAGGCGCGCCGGCGTGCCCGGCGCGGAGGCCGTGGTGCGCGAACCCGCGGACGGCGCCGCCTGTGCCTCGAGGCTGCCGGCCTGCGGGCGCGGGCCCGGCGCCGCACTCGGCGCCCGGGGGAGGGCGGCGCTTGTCGTCGCGGCCGCGTCGAGGGCGGTCGGGCGCGGTGACTCGGCCTCGCCCGGGGGGAGCGCCTGCGGGGGCGGCGCAGTCATGCCCGTGCCGCGCGGCCGAGGACGGGGCATCTCCGCGTGGCCACCGCTGGCCACCCGGCGTGTCCTGTCCGCCTCGGGATGCGCGCCCGTTCTCGGCGGCGCGTTGCGCGCAGCGTGGACGGCGACATGTCCGGCGTCGGACGGGTTCCCGCCGTGCCCATGCGCGAAGGCCTCGGCGGACCCCGCGGCGGGATCGGCTTCGATGCGCACGATCACCGCCGATGGCGCGGCCGGCGAACCCGGCTGCTCCATGGCGCGAACCAGCGCCAGCAGCACGCCCGCATGCACCAGCAGGGATGCCAGCGCGGCCGCGGCGCGCCGCCGCGCATCGCGGCTCGCGAAGCCGTGGCTCCGGGGTTGTGGACCGCGCAGGGGCCCGTCACCCTCGCCGAGCGCATCGGCCGGCGACCGCGCTCGCGCGACTCGGCGTGGCAGTGCGCGGGACGGTGGCATCGGGGCTCGGATCGTGCGGGAACGGGGCTGCGGCCCGGACTCCCGAGGCTGCCTTGGCATTGTGCCTGCACGCGGCCGGCCCGTGCCGCGCGGCGGGCGAGCGGCTCAGGCCGCCTGGCGCAGTTGTGCGCAGGCCAGCGCCCCGATCTCTCGCAAGGCCTGCAGGCGCGCGGGCGTGAAGTGCTCGCCCACGCTCAGGCGCAGGCAGTGCGCGTAGCGCGCCGAGGCGCCGAACAGGGGGCCCGGAGCGATCACCACCTGACGTGCCAGGCAGGCCTCGTACAGGGTCAGCGCGCATACCGGAGCGGGCAGTTCGAGCCAGAGGAAAAAGCCCGCGTCCGGATTCGTGACCCTGGTGCCGGCGGGAAAACTCTCTCCGATCACACTGCGTGCCTGTTGCACCTGGCGCGCGAAAAAGCCCCGCAAGCGGCGCAGCGCGGGTTCGTAGCCGCCGGCGTCGAGCATGTCGGCCAGCCCCCATTCGAGCAATTCGGCGCTGCCCGCGCTGTTGGCCGTCTTGCAGGCCAGCAGCTCGGCCGCGCGCGGCCCGGCATCCACCCAGCCCAGTGCCAGACCGGGCGCCAGGGTCTTGCTGAACGAGCCGCACAGCATGACCCGCGCGGTCGGGTCGAAGCTGCGCACGGCGCGCCGCGCGTCGGGGCTTGCGGCCAGTTCGTTGCAGATCACGTCCTCGATCACCGGCAGGTCGCGTGCCGCGGCCAGGGCGGCCAGGCGGCGCTTGGCTGCGACGGGCATGATCGAACCCAGCGGGTTGGACACGGTGGGCACGACCAGCAGCGCTCGCACCGGCTGGGTGTCCAGCGCGAACTCCAGCGCGTCCAGCGAGATGCCGTGGCGCGGATGGGTGGGAATCTCCAGCGCGCGCAGCTGCAGCGACTGAAGCAGTTCCAGGAAGCCGAAATAGGCCGGTGATTCGATGGCCACCACGTCGCCCGGGCGGGTCACCGCGCGCAGGCACAGCGCCACGGCTTCGCGGCAGCCGTGGGTGACCAGCAGGTCCTGCCAGTGCAGGTTGCAGCCCAGCGCCAGCGCGTGGCGCGCGATCGCCTGGCGCAACTCCGGCGCGCCGCTGGGGCGGGGGTAGCGCCCGAGCGACGGGGCGTGACGCACCGCGGCCCGCGTGATGAAGCGCCGCAGGCGTTCGTTGGGATACAGATCGGCGCTGGCCTGCGCCGCGCCGAAGGAGTGGTAGGCAGGGTCGCCGGCGGCCTCCATCACCACGCGGGCGATGGCGGGCTTGCCCACGGCGGCGGGACGCGACGAAGGGCGCGAAGGCAGCGGCTCGGCGGGGCTGCGCGGGGTGCGGCGCACGAAAAACCCCGATTTGGGCCGCGCCTCGATGACCCCACGATCCTCGAGCGCGCGGTAGGCCTGCAGCACGGTGCTGATCGACACGCCTTGCTGCTGCGCATGGCTGCGTACCGAGGGCAGGCGCGTGCCCGCGCGCAGGGAACCGTTGCGGGCCTGGTGTTCCAGGCTCGACGCCAATCGCAGGTACAGCGGCAGCTTGTCGTCCATGCCCTCATGATCGCAGGTCGCGACTGTGTTGTCCCGGTACAGCTGGTCCCGCTTGCGGCCGGTACAGATGCCGTGGGGCTTCCCATGTATACCTTGCGATGAGCGGCAGGTGTGGCTGGTGCGAGGCTGGGGCGATTCCTACAGTGGCCTCATGAACTCCGCCACCGAAACGACTCTGCGAATCGCACTTCCACCCCGGCGCCTGCTGAGTCTGCGCGACGCCCGGGGCAGCACATTGCGCGTGTGCTCCGGCATGGTATGGATCACCGCCGAGGACTGCGCGGACGACGTGTTCCTTGCTGCCGACGAGCGCTACGTGGTGGCCTGCGACGGACTGGTGCTGGTGGAAATGCACACGCCGCGCGCGGCGCGGGGTTTCGACGGGCCGGCCAGCGTGGAAATCCGCGCTCCGGAGCGGGTCATAGGCATCGCCCATGACCCTGATCCCAAAAATCAATTGGAACCATCGAGCGCCGCCGGATAGCATGAAACCTCTTCCACATTGATGAGGAAAACTACTGATGTCGCTGATCAACACCGAAATCAAGCCGTTCAAGGCCACCGCCTACCACAACGGCAAGTTCATCGAGGTCTCTGACGCCACGCTGAAGGGCCACTGGTCGGTGGTCGTGTTCTATCCGGCCGACTTCACCTTCGTGTGCCCGACCGAGCTGGAAGACCTGGCCGACCACTATGCCGAGTTCAAGAAACTGGGCGTGGAGGTGTACAGCGTGTCCACCGATACCCATTTCTCGCACAAGGCCTGGCACGACACCTCGGAAGCCATCGGCAAGGTGCAGTACGTGATGATCGGCGATCCGACGGGCGCCATCACCCGCAATTTCGACGTGATGATCGAGGAAGAAGGTCTGGCGCTGCGCGGCACCTTCCTGATCAACCCCGAAGGCCAGATCAAGCTGTGCGAGATCCATGACAACGGGATCGGTCGCGACGCCTCCGAACTGCTGCGCAAGGTCAAGGCCGCGCAGTACGTGGCCACCCACCCGGGCGAAGTGTGCCCGGCCAAGTGGAAGGAAGGCGAGAAGACCCTGAAGCCCTCGCTGGACCTGGTGGGGAAGATCTGATCTTCCGCCCCGCGGCCGCGCCGACGGCGCGGCCGCACCGTCATCGCCCGTACAGGAAACGAACATGCTGGAAGCCGAACTCCGGGACGCACTGCGCGCCCACCTGCAAAAACTCGAGCAGCCCGTGGAACTCGTGGCCTCGCTGGACGATGGCGCAAAATCGGGCGAACTGCGCGAGCTGTTGCACGAGATAGCCGAGCTCAGCCCCTTGCTCAGCGTGCGCGAGGACGGCGACGATGCGCGCAGGCCGTCGTTTCGCATCGTGCGCAGCGGCACCGACGTCGAGGTGAGCTTCGCCGGCATTCCGCTGGGCCACGAGTTCACCTCGCTGGTCCTGGCGCTGCTGCAGGTGGGGGGCTATCCGCCGCGCGTGTCGCCGGAACTGGCCGAGCAGGTGCGCTCGCTCGAGGGCGATTGGCACTTCGAGACCTTCATGTCCCTGTCCTGCCACAGCTGCCCCGACACGGTGCAGGCGTTGAACATGCTCAGCGTGCTCAATCCGCGCATTCGCCACGTGGCCATCGACGGCGCGCTGTTCCCGCAGGAAGTGGAATCGCGCCAGGTGATGGCCGTGCCCAGCGTGTTCCTGGACGGGCAAGCCTTCGACCAGGGGCGCATGAGCGTGGAGCAGATCGTCGCGCGCCTGGACAGCGGCGCGGCGCAGCGCGAGGCGCAGGCCCTCGCCGCGCGCGAAGTGTTCGACGTGCTGGTCGTGGGCGGCGGGCCGGCCGGCGCGGCGGCCGCGGTGTACGCGGCGCGCAAGGGCATTCGCACCGGCATGCTGGCCGAGCGCCTGGGCGGCCAGGTGGCCGACACCATGTCCATCGAGAACCTGATTTCCGTGCCCTACACCGAGGGGCCGCGCCTGAGCGCCGCGCTGGAGCAGCATGTGCAGGCCTACGACGTGGACGTCATGCGCGGCCAGCAGGCGGCCGAGCTGGTTCCGGCGCGAGCCGTCGGCGAGCCGATCGGCGTGCGCCTGCAAAGCGGCGCGACCCTGAAGGCGCGCAGCGTGGTGCTGGCCACCGGGGCGCGCTGGCGCAACATGAACGTTCCCGGCGAACAGGAATACCGCAACAAGGGCGTCACCTACTGCCCGCACTGCGACGGCCCGCTGTTCAAGGGCAAGCGCGTGGCGGTGATCGGCGGCGGCAACTCCGGCGTCGAGGCGGCGATCGACCTGGCCGGCGTGGTGCAGCACGTCACGCTGCTGGAATTCGACGCCCGGCTGCGCGCCGACGAGGTGCTGCAGCGCAAGCTGCGCAGCCTGCCCAACGTGCGCGTGATCACCCAGGCCCAGACCACCGAGGTGGTGGGCGACGGCGCCAAGGTGCAGGGCCTGCTCTACACCGACCGCGCCAGCGGCGCCTCCCAGCGCCTGGATCTGGAAGGCGTGTTCGTGCAGATCGGGCTGCTGCCGAACGCCGAATGGCTGCGCGGCGCGGTGGCGTTGTCGCCGCGCGGCGAAGTGGAGGTGGACGCGCGCGGTGCCACCTCGGTGCCCGGCGTGTTCGCGGCCGGCGACGTGACCACCACGCCGTTCAAGCAGATCGTCATCGCCATGGGCGAGGGCGCGAAGGCCGCGCTCAGCGCCTTCGACCACCTGATCCGCCTGCCGGCGCCGGAGGCCGCGGACGCGGCGGCCGAGCCCGAAGCCCAGGCGGCCTGAGGCGGCCTGGGGCGGGCAAGGCCCCCGGGCCGCGCCCGCGCCCGGTCGGCGCCGCGGATGCATTATGTTCGCGCTGTCGCGGCCACCCGCCGCGGCGGCGCGCCGCCGTGTCCGACCGGGACGCGGGCGACGGCGCCTGTCCATCCGCCGGAACGACCACCATGATGCTGACAGCCGAACAG
>JAKBNS010000050.1 GCA_021830925.1 Pseudomonadota bacterium
CGTCCTGGACCGTCGCGAGTACGTCGAAGCCGGCTCTGCAGTGGCTGGCCCAGGCCTTCGGCATGGTTCCCAATATCGCGGGCGCCATCGCTGGTTCGCCGAAGTTGATCAACGGGCTCGTCGGCGTATTTCAACAAGCGCACGGCGGCAGCTTCACCGAAGCACAAGTCCAGACCCTGCTGCTCACGAACGCCGTCACCAACGGCTGCGGGTGGGCCGTTGCGTTCCACAGTGCGCTCGCCCGCAAGGAGGGGCTCAGCGAGGAAGACGTGCAGGCCATCCGCGCCCGTCGGCTGCCAGGGGACAAAGAGCTTGCGGCACTCTCGCATCTCGCACGGACCCTGATCGACAAGCGCGGTCGTCTCGATGACCAGGACGTCGCCCATTTCACCGAGGCCGGCTTCGAACAGGCGCTGGTACTCGAAGTCATCCTGATCGTCGCTGCGTCGACCATGACCAACTACGCCGGCAGCGTCGCGCAGCCGCCGCTCGAATCCATGTTCCAGGAGTACGCCTGGGCCGCCTGATCGGCCGTTGACGTGAAATGCCTTCGTGGCCGTTGACGGGCGAACGTGGTGGCGCCGATGAGCACGGTGCCACCGTGCCCCGAAATCGGCTCAGGCCGTTTCGTCGCTCATTTCGCTTATCGCCGCCCATGAGGGGGCGAGGATCGCGGTGGCACCGGTCAACAGGGCAAGCAGGTTCTGCAGCCGGGCCCACGCCGTTGACACACCGGTCGCCGAAGCGCCCGATGGTGCAGAGCCCCTCGGGACGATCGATGCCGCGGCCAAGGTCTTCGGATCCGCGCCGCACAGCACGTCGATCAGCACCGCGGGATCGCGCTGGGCGAGAGCGTAGCGGCACATGGCCAACAGGCATGCCGCCGAATCGTCATCGGCTGCCGCCCGGTCCCCTGGGCGGGGCCTGGAGGTCTCCGAGCGCAAGCGCATCAGCAGGCGGTGCAGGCGCTGGCGGGACGCAGCCTCGCTGTGGCCCGCCAGCGCGCCGAGCTCCGCGTGCCCGTAGCCGAAGACCTCGTACAGCATGACGCTCGCCACGTCCTCGGCGGCGAGGGTTTGTACAAGATGGGCCAGCGCTCGTTCGACGTTCCTGGCCTGATCCACGAGTCTTCCGGGCTCATCCTCATCCACCAGCTCGCTTGCGTCGTCCCGGTCCGGACGCTCCAGCAATTTTCGATGGCGCCCGTGCCTTCGCAGGGTATCGATGCAGAGGTGGTGCAGCACCGTGACGAGCCATGCCTCGCGCGCGTCCATCGCCAAAGGTAGTCGGCCGGCGGAGGTACGCAGGTACGCGTCCTGCACCATGTCCTCGGCTTCGTCCGCCTGCAACAACCAGCGCCTGGCCAACAGGATCAGGCGTCGGCGCAAGGCCTCGTCGGTAGCCAGGGGATGAAGATCCTGAGTCGGTGTCACGAGATGCCCCACTTGTTCGTTTAGCGGGTTCAACTTACCACGTGAAGGAGTTGCTACCAATGATTGCAAACGACCCCGATCCCGGCCCGCAAACCGCCCAGGGCCCGAACAGTTCGTTCCTGGAGGAGAAGGCCTTTCGCGCCCGCACGGTGCTGGTGTTCGGCACGATCACGGATTCCGTCGCCGCCGAGTCCGTACGTCGCCTGCTGGCCCTGGACGCCGAATCCGACGCGCCGATCCACGTGATCGTCTCCTCACCCGGCGGCCACCTCGAGTCGGGCGATGCGATCCACGACGTCGTGCGCTTCGTCTCCGCTCCCGTCAACATGATCGGCACGGGATGGGTCGGCAGCGCCGCGACCCACCTGTATCTTGGCGCTCCCCGCGAGCGCCGCTTCTGTCTTCCGCAGACGCGCTTCCTGATTCATCAGCCGAGCGGCGGCGCGGGAGGCCCGGCCAGCGACATCGCCCTGCAGGCGCAGGAGATCGTCAAGGCGCGTGAACGTATCGCTCGCGTGATCTCACGCGAATGCGGCCAACCCCTGGACAAGGTGCGTGAGGACATCGAGCGCGATTTCTGGATGGCGGCCGACGAGGCTCTTGCGTACGGCCTGGTCTCGCGCATCATCGAACGACGGCGAGACCTGGGCGACGGTTGACGGCCCGCGACTGCCCGCCGGGTTTGCGGAGCGATCGGGTCGCTGGCGCGGGCGTCGCCCTGGTCGCGTCGAGTGCGCGCACAGGGCCGACGCCGCACGGGGGATGGGATCGGCGCGGCGCGGCTTGCCTCAGCGCAGCAGCTTGAAGGCATGGGTCCACGCGTTGTCGCGGAAGCCCGGAATGCACCACAGCATGGCCAGCGGCTCGATGGCGCGTGCGGCAACCGCCGAGCCCATGTCGGCGACCTCCCAGCCCACCTCGTCGAGCAGCGCGGTGGCGGTCGATTTCGCGCCGGCGTCGTTGCCCGCGATGAACATGGTCGGCCGCACGCCGCCGCCGAAGTCGGGGTCGATCATGCGGGCGGCGCCGACCGAGTTGAAGGCCTTGACCAGAAGCGCCTCGGGGTGTTGCTGCTGCAGTCGCTCCATCAGGGATTCGCCCGGGCCGGTGAAGTAGCCGAGCACGCCGTCCACCGGTGGGGTATCGGCGATGGGATTGGTGGTGTCGAGCACCGGCTTGCCGTCCAGGCCGGCACCGGCGTCGCGCGCCGCCAGCAGCGCGGCGCTGCCCTTGACCGCCAGCACCACGAGGTCGCCGAAGGCCGCAGCTTCGGCGCTGCTGGCGACGCGCACGCCAGGGGTCGTCGCGGCGAACGGGTTCAACTTCGCCACGTCGCGGGTGCCGAGCATCACCGCGTGTCCGTGCTTGGCGAATCCGGCGGCCAGGGTCTGGGCGACGATGCCCGAACCGATGATTCCGATGTTCATGATCCAACTCCCTTCGAGGTGACCCGCGGCGCGGGCCTGAAACGAACTGTAGGCATTCGGAGCACGTCGCGAAAGTCATGGTCGGTTGATTCCGTCATGACATTCAGTTGACAATCGAGGGCATGAAACAACTCCAGGGATTGCTCGCTCTGGTCGAGATCGCGGCCGCCGGCAGCTTCGCCGGTGCCGCGCGGCGCCTGAACCTGACCCCCGCGGCGGTCAGCAAGAGCCTTGCCCGGCTCGAGCAACAGCTGGGGGTGCGGCTGGTCCAGCGCAGCACGCGTACCGCGCGCCTGACCGACGAGGGCGCCCGCTTTGTCGACAAGGCGCGCGACGCGCTGCGTCTGCTCGACGAAGCCGTCACCGAGGTTTCGCAGACCGCGCACGAACCCACCGGCGCGGTGCGCATTTCCGTGGGAGTCGCGTTCGGGCGCATGTGGGTATTGCCCGCGCTGCCGGCGATCGCGCAGCGATTCCCGCGGCTGACCCTGGAGGTCGACCTGGACAATTCTCGGGTGGACATGGTCGCGGACGGCGTCGACATCGCGATCCGGGGCGGCTCGGTGCCCGATGCCGGTTTCGTGGCGCGCCGCGCCTGCAAGCTGCCGCTGGTGCTGGTCGCCAGTCCCGATTACCTCGCGCGCGCCGGGGTGCCGCTCGCGCCCGCCGATCTCGACGGGCATCGCTGCATTCAATTCCGATCCTCGAATGGTTCCGAGGCCCCGTGGGCATTTCGCACCAACGGTCGGCGTGTCGCATTCACCCCGCGGCCGGCGCTGGTCGCCAACGACAGCGAGGCGGTGGTCGAGCTCGCGCTGGCCGGAGGTGGCGTGGCGCAGTGTGGGCTGTACCACGCCCTGCCCCACCTTCGAGCGGGCCGCCTGAGGCTGCTGCTCGCCGACACCCACGACCCGGGCGCGCGCGAGTTCGTGGTCGTGTACCCCCACCGGCAATTCCTGGCGCCACGGGTGCGCGTGGTGATCGACGCGCTGCTGGCGCACTTTCGCGAGACCGCGGATCTGCACTTGCAGCCGCGCGACCTGCCGGCATCGCTGCGGGCCGTGGCGGCGTCGTCAGCGCGCCGCGTTCGGCGCACATCAGTCGGCTGAGCGGGAACCGTCGGGGCTCATGCGCATCATGCCGTCCGCCCCGGGAACCGG
>JAKBNS010000292.1 GCA_021830925.1 Pseudomonadota bacterium
GGCGCCAAACTCCAGCCGAGGGCCCCATGGTCTTGCAGCGCCTGCATGCCTGGCTGACGGCGATCCGCGACGGCTTCGTCGCGTTGCTTCCGCTGACGTTCCTGCGCGTGCTGGCCGTGCTCGCGGGATCCTTTCCGGTGCCGGCCTACCAACGCGCGATGGGCCGTGCCTTCGGGGCGGATTGGCACAGTCACCTGGATCACGCCAACCTGGCCTTCCTGGGTATCTTCGGCGTTGCCTTGTGCGCGGTGACCTCCGTGCAACTGGCGCATCGCCTTCCGACACGGGGCGGCCTGAGCACGCGCCAGCCCCCGCTGATGGTGGCCGTGTGCGCGGTGGTCAATTTCGTGATCGTGTCGGCGGTGGTCAACGACGGGGTGGTGAATTTCGGCTTCGGCAGCATGCTCATGGGCCTGGTGGTGGGACTGGCCACCGCGGAGCTGCTGCGCCTGGCCGAGCGCGTGGGCCTGATGGACCTGGTGCGCCTTCCCTACGACACCGACGCTTCGCTGTACCACGCGCTGCGCCTGAGTCCGGCCATGGTGGCCATCGGCCTGCTGATGTTCGTCGCGGCCCAGGGCTGGAACGAGTTGCCGGCGCTGGGCGCGCACCCGCTGCAGCCGCTGGTGGCGTGGGCCCAGGCGCGTCAGGCCGGCGTATGGGTGCTCAGCGTGTCCGCGGCGCTGATCAACCAGTTGCTCTGGTTCGTCGGCCTGCACGGCAGCATGGCCATGGACGCCTATGCATCGCGGGACCTGTTCGCCCCCGATGGGGTCGCCTATGCCAGCACGCTGGCGTGGCGTCCCATGTTCAACGGATTCGTGATGCTCGGCGGCTCGGGAGCCACGCTGGGCCTGCTGCTGGCGATCGCCCTCGCCTCGCGCGACCGCGCCCAGCGCGGCATCGCCAAGCTGGCGCTGCTGCCTTCGCTGTTCAACATCAACGACATCCTGCTGTACGGCCTGCCGCTGGTGCTCAATCCCGTCTACCTGCTGCCCTTCCTGGGCGTGCCCGTGCTGCTCACCGTGCTGGTGGTCGGGGCCACGCAGGGCGGCTGGATCCACATGCAGGACCCGAGCTTCGCCTGGACCACCCCGGCGCTGTTGTCGGGCTGGCTGCTCACCGGCTCCTGGCGCGGCGTGGCGCTGCAGGCGCTGGAAATCGCGCTGGGTGCGGCCTGCTACCTGCCCTTCGTACGCCGCGCCGATGCCCGCCTGCGCCAGTCGCAGGCGCTGGCCTTCGAGACAGCCAGGCGCGAGATCCTCGCCGGCGCCGCCGACACACCTGCTTCGGCCTGGCACGGCCAGTCGCGCATGATCGCCCGCGGCCTGCTCGACGATCTGCGGGCGGCGCTGGCGCGCGACCAGCTCTGGCTGGCCTTCCAGCCCATGCACGACCGTGCCGGATGGGCGGTCGGGGCCGAGGCCTTGCTGCGCTGGGATCATCCGCGTCACGGCTCCGTGCCGCCGGCCCTGATCGTGCGCCTGGCCGAACAGAGCGGCGACATGCTGCGCCTGGGTGCCTGGGTGCTGGAGCACGCCTGCGCCGCGAAGGCGCGCTGGAACCAGGCCGGGCACCGGGCGATGACCATGGCGGTCAACCTTTCCCCGCTGCAGTTGACCGATCCGACGCTGGCGCAGCACCTGCGGCGCTGCCTCGATCGCTACGAGCTGGCGCCCGAGGAGATCGAACTGGAGATCACGGAAACCGTCGCGCTGCCCGACGGGCAGGCGGTGGATCGGGTACTCGGCGAACTCGAGCGCACGGGGGTGCGCCTGGCCATCGACGACTTCGGCATGGGCTCGTCGTCGCTGCTGTACCTGCGACGCTTCGAGGTGCATGCCATCAAGATCGACGGATCGCTGACCCGCGACCTGCTGGACAACCCCACCAATGCCGACATCATTCGCACCATCGTGATGCTCGGCCGTTCCCGCAACGTGCAGGTGGTCGCGGAGTTCGTCGAGACGGTGCAGCAGCGCCGCGCCCTCGAGGCCATGGGATGCGACGTGTTCCAGGGCTGGTACCACAGCGCGCCGCTCGACGAGGCGCGCTGCCTGGACTATTTCGCGCTCAGCGCCGATCGCCTGCGTACGGCCGGCGTGCCCAGCCAGCAGGACATGGCGGTCGAACTGCTGCGCTGACTCAGGCCGGGTCGCTGTGCGCGACCCGGTTGCGTCCCTCGGCCTTGGCCCGATACAGCGCCTGATCCACCGCCCCCAGCCAGGCACGCAGGTCGGAAATTCCGGGGCCGAGCGGCGCGATGCCGATGCTGCAGCTCAGCCGCGGCTGCGCGGCACCGAGCCGGATGCCCAGCACTGCCTCGCGGATGCGCTGGGCGATGCCTTCCACTTCCTGCGGCGGCGCTCCCAGGCACAGGGCCAGGAATTCGTCCCCGCCGTAGCGCCCCGCCACGTCGGCGGCGCGGATGCAGCCGCGGATGGCCTGAGCCACGGCCGCGATGGCCTCGTCGCCGGCGCCATGGCCGTGGCTGTCGTTGATGGACTTGAAGTGATCGATGTCGATCATCACCAGGCAGGCGGGCCAGGCGTCGCGTGCGTATGCGCGCAGCGCGGCCCCGGCATGCTCGAGCAGATGCTCGCGCGACAACAGGCCGGTCTGCGCGTCGGTTCGGCGCATCTGCTCGAGCAGGTGGTTCTGGCGTGCGATGGTGCGCAGCAGGTGGTAGCTGCCCAGGCCGGTGCTCAGCGTATGCACCACCAGCAACGGCAGGCTGCAGGCGACCACCAGCAGGCTGCCTTCGAGCTGCGGCTGGGGTCGCAGGACCAGGGTGCCGAGCAGCACGCCGCCGAACAGGAAGGGCAGCGACTGCAGCCACAGGCGGCGCATGCCGGTGCTCAGCTTGTCGAAGGTGGTGACGGTGGCGAGGATCGCGCTGGGCAGCAGGCAGAAGTGCATCAGCGGGATGGACATCCCCGCTATCGCCGAGTCCAGCAAGAGGTTGCGTCTCTCGGCCGCGTAGGGATCCCCGGCATGGCGCGCGAACAGGAAGGCCAGGTGCGGCCACGCGAAGCAGCTCGCCAGCATCCAGGCCCACAGCGGCCAGGGCGCGCGCTGCTCGAACAGCACCGAGGCGATGGCCAGCCCGCCCAGGCCCATGCCGAGCACGCGCATCGGGTAGATGCGGCGGTAGGTCCGCTCGCGCCTGTTTTCGGGAGGGCGCAGCGCGGCTTGCTGCGGGGAGGAATGGGCGGGCATGGGGGTTCCGGAGATCGCAGGCGCCATTCTGCGGCATCCCGAGGGCCTCGGGGACCCGCGGCGGCCCGGTCTGCGCCGCGCTAGCAGGTGGCCAGGCGCCGCACGGCGTCGCGCAGCGCTTCGCAACTGAGGCCCTCGCCGGGCATCGGCAGTCCGACGCGCAGGCCCACGCGGTTGAACAGGCCGCGACGCAAGGGGCGAACCATCGCCACGTTGCGTCCGTTGCGCACCTCGATGCGGCTGAAAAAGGAGCCCCACAGGTTGGTCAGGGCCACCGGGATCACCGGCACCGCCAGGCCCTCGGCGCGCGCGCGCTCCAGGATGCGCAGCACGCCGGGCTTGAACTCCTGCAAGCTGCCGTCGCGGGTGATACCCCCTTCCGGGAAGATCGCCAGCAGGTCGCCTTCGCGCAGGGTGCGCAGCGCCTGCTCGAAGGCAGCTTCGTAGACCAGGGGCTGCTTGTCGCGCGGGGCCACCGGAATGGCGCGCGACAGTCGGAAAAGCCAGCCGAGCAGCGGAATGCGGAAAATCTCGTGGTCCATCAGAAAGCGCATCGGCCGCGGGCTGGCGGCCATCAGCAGCACCGCGTCGACGAAACTCACGTGGTTGCACACCAGCACCGCCGGGCCCGCGGCGGGCAGTTCGGACTCGCCCTGCACGCGAAAGCGATACACCAGATGGGTGAGCAGCCAGGCCACGAAGCGCAACAGGTACTCGGGCACCAGCAGGAAGATGTAGGCGGCGACGACCGCGTTGGCCACGCCCACGAACAGGAACACCTGCGGGATGGTCCAGCCGAGCCCGAGCAGCAGCGACGCGACCAGCGCGCTGCCCACCATGAACAGCGCGTTGAGGATGTTGTTGGCGGCGATGATGCGTGCGCGGTGCGTGGCTTGGGATCGCAATTGCACCAGCGCGTACATGGGCACGCTGTACAGCCCGGCGCTCAGGCTCAGCAGCGCGAGGTCGGCCATCACGCGCCAGTTGGCCCCCCTGGCCAGGAACTCGTGCAGCCCGGGTCCGGCCGCCGGGGGCAGCGCGCGCGAGGCGAAATAGAGGTCGAAGGCGAAGCAGCTCATGCCCAGCGCGCCCAGCGGTACCAGGCCGATTTCCACGTGGTGCCGCCCCAGGCTCTCGCACAGCAGGGAGCCGACGCCGATGCCCACGGAAAACACCACCAGCAGCAGCGAGGCCACCTGCGCGTCGCCGTGCAACACGTCCTTCGCGAAACTCGGGAACTGGCTCAGGAACACCGCCCCGACGAACCACATCCAGCTGATCCCCAGCAGGGAGCGGAACACCACCAGGTTGCCGCGCGCCAGCCGCAGGTTGCGCCAGGTCTCGCCGATGGGGTCGAGGTTCAGGCGCAGCGCGGGATCGGTGGGAGGCGTGGGCGGGATGCGCCAGGCCGCCCCGCGCCCCAGCACGGCCAGGCCCAGGCAGATCCAGCCGACCTGCCGCTCGGCCACCTCCGGCATGCCCATCAGCAGCCCTCCGGCCACGTTGCCCAGCAGGATGGCCACGAAGGTCCCCATTTCCACCATGCCGTTGCCTCCCGTGAGCTCGCGCTCGCGCAGGTGGCATGGAAGGTAGGCGTACTTGACGGGGCCGAACAACGTGGAGTGCAGGCCCATCAGGAACACGCAGCCCAGCAGCAGGCCGACCCGCTGCTGCGCGAAGCCCCAGACGGCCAGCGCCATGATCGCGATTTCCAGGTTCTTGACCATGCGGATCAGCGCGGCCTTGTCGAACTTGTCGGCCAGCTGGCCGCTGGTGGCGGAGAACAGCACGAAGGGCAGGATGAACACCGCGCCGATCCACAAGCCCGCGGTGCGCGACGGAAACCAGTCCACCTGCAGCCGGTAGGTCACCAGCACGGTGAAGGCGAACTTGAACAGGTTGTCGTTGGCCGCGCCCAGGAACTGGGTCGCGAAAAAGGGAGCGAAACGCCGCTGGCCGAGCAGGATGAACTGGTTCGACGCTTGCTGGGGGGACGAGGGCACCGCGAGCTCCGGAGTCGGGACGTTCGCGGCACTGTAGCGATACGTGCCCGACCCTGAAGGCGGCGATGCCAAGCCGGTCATTTCCCGCCGGCGAGCCCGCGCTCAGCGCAGCGCCTGCAGCGACAGGCCCACCTTGCGCAGGTTGCTCTCGACGGTATCGGTCTCGCTGCGCACGCGGGCGTTGTAATCGTCCGGCCGGGTGCCGGGTGGAAGGTGTTGCGACAGCACGAAGTCCGGCCTTGCCTGCGTATCCACGAACAATGCCACCTCAAATGCTTCCTTCTCGGTGAGATGGGCATTTCCCAAGGGCATGTTGCCCTTCACCCAGGTAGCCAGCTTGGCCACGTTGGCCAGCCCCGCGCCGGCGTTGTAGCTGTCGGGCCCCCACAGCGGGGGAAAGGCGCCGGCCACGCCGGCGCCGGTGGCACCGTGGCAGGAGGCGCAGCTCGATGCGTAGACCCGCGCGCCGGCCGCGACATCGGCTCGGCCGGCGGACTTGAGCATCGCCGGATAGGGGCTGGGGGCGGCCGGCGCTCGCGGCGCCAGGATGGGCTTGCCGCGGTCCAGCCAGCTGATATAGGCCGCCATGTCCACCACCACCTGGCTGTCGGTGCCGGGGCGCATGCCGTTCATGCTGCGCATGAAGCAATTGGCGATGCGATCCTCGAGGGTGATGACCGCGTCCTCGCGCTTCGAATAGGAAGGAAACCTGGTGGCCGTGGACAGGAAATTGCCGGGATGATCGTTGTTGCCCCCGTCGGTGTGGCAGCTGTTGCAGCTCAGCGCGTTGCCCACGTGGACCTTCATCTGCGAATCGGCGCCGGTGTCCATGATCATGTCGTGGCCGCGCTGGATGGACTGCCCGAGCGGACCCGCGGGAAGCCCCGACAGCGGGGCCGCGGAAGCCGCGCCGGTGAACGCGAGCACCAGCGCGACCGCGCAGGAGACGCGGGAATGCGGGTGGGAGGCAAATCGGGGATGCAGGCGGCTGGACATGCGCATCGGGGGACTCCTGGGCGACGAACGCGCACGCGCGTACCCGGCGCGTGCACCAAGCCCGCAGTATCCGCCGGACTGCTACATTTTCCGTTGATCGAACGCAAACGTCGCCACGCCCCGACGCCCGACGCACCCCCTTTCCGATGACCCAACCCACCTACGACGGCGTCCTGGCCGCCGCGCGCCGCATCGAGGCGCATGCCCATCGCACGCCCGTGATGCGCTCGCGCACCCTCGACGCCGAGCTGGGCGCCAGCGTGCATCTGAAATGCGAGAACCTGCAGCGCATGGGCGCCTTCAAGTTCCGCGGCGCCTTCAACGCACTGTCCAGTCTGGAGCCGGCACGGCGCAAGGCCGGCGTGGTGGCCTTCTCCTCGGGCAACCACGCGCAGGCCGTCGCGCTTTCAGCCAGGCTGCTGGACATGCCGGCGACCATCCTGATGCCCCACGACGCGCCGGCCGCCAAGATGGCGGCCACGCGAGGCTACGGGGGACAGGTGGTGGTGTACGACCGCTACCGCGAGGACCGCGAGCAGATCGGTCGCGAGCTGGCCGAGCGCGAGGGCCTCACGCTGATCCCTCCCTACGACCACCCCGAGGTGATCTGCGGCCAGGGCACCGCGGCCAAGGAGCTGTTCGACGAGGTGGGCGAACTCGACGCGCTGTTCGTGCCCCTGGGCGGCGGCGGCCTGTTGTCCGGCAGTGCCCTTGCGCGCCGGGCGCTGGCGCCGCACTGCGAGCTGTACGGCGTGGAGCCGGAGGCCGGCGACGACGGCCGGCGCTCGCTGCGCAGCGGCTCCATCGTGCACATCGAAACCCCGCGCACCATCGCCGACGGCGCGCAGACCCAGCACCTGGGCAACCTGACCTTCCCCATCATCCGGCGCGAAGTCACCGACATCCTGACCGCCAGCGACTCCGAACTGGTCGACACCATGCGCTTCCTGGCCGAGCGCATGAAACTGGTGGTCGAGCCCACCGGTTGCCTGGGCCTGGCCGCCGCCCGCCGCATGGGCGCGCAACTGCGCGGCAAGCGCGTGGGCGTGCTGCTCAGCGGCGGCAACGTGGACATGGCGCGTTTCGCCGAGCTGCTGGGAACCTCGTAGCCAGCGAATCGCGGATCCTTTCATCTAACGCAAGACTTCACGCTCCATCCGCGCCTAGGCTCCTGCATTTTCAGACCACGAGGAGTACAGGCACATGGGCAATTCGCGCATCGGCTGCGAACGACTTCGCGCCAAGGTGATGGACGCGGACGCCGCCGCGGCGTTGATCGAACCCGGCAGCACGGTGGGCCTGAGCGGGTTCACCGGCTCGGGCTACCCCAAGGCGGTGCCGCTGGCGCTGGCCAGCATCATCGAGCGCCGCAACGCGGCCGGCGACCCCTTTCGCGTGCGTGTATGGACGGGAGCGTCCACCGGCCCCGAACTCGACGGCGCGCTGGCGCGCGCGAACGGCATCGAATTCCGCCTGCCCTACAACTCCGATCCGCATGCCCGCGAACGCATCAACCGCGGCGAGATGGAGTACTTCGACATGCACCTCAGCCAGGTCGCGCCGATGGCCTGGCAAGGTTTCCTCGGCCCGCTGGACACCGCGGTGATCGAGGTCAGCGGGGTGCTGCCCGACGGCTCGCTGGTGCCCTCGTCGTCCGTGGGCAACAACAAGACCTGGCTGGACCGCGCCAGCCGCATCATCCTGGAGGTCAACGCCTGGCAGAGCGAGTCCCTGGCGGGCATGCACGACATCTACTACGGCACCGCGCTGCCGCCGCACCGGGTGCCGATCCCGTTGCTGCGCGCCGACGACCGCATCGGCGAACCCTATTTCCGCTGCGACCCCGACAAGGTGGTGGCGGTGGTCGAGACCCACGCGCCCGATCGCAACCTGCCCTTCGCGGCGCCCGACGACGCCGCTCGCGCCATCGCCGGGCACCTGCTGGAGTTCCTGCGCCACGAGGTCAAGGTGGGACGCCTGCCGCCGTCGCTGCTGCCCCTGCAGTCCGGCGTGGGCAACGTCGCCAACGCCGTGATGTCGGGCCTGCTGGACGCGCCCTTCGAGGGCATGAGCGCCTACACCGAGGTGATCCAGGACGGCATGCTCGACCTGCTGGCCGCGGGCAAGCTGCGCGTGGCCTCGGCCACCGCCTTCTCGCTCAGCCCGCAGGCGGCGGCGCAGCTCAATGCCGACATGGCGCGGTTTCGCGACAAGCTGATCCTGCGCCCGCAGGAGATCAGCAACCATCCGGAGCTGGTGCGGCGCCTGGGCTGCATCGCGATGAACGGCCTGATCGAGGCGGACATCTACGGCAACGTGAACTCCACCCACGTGATGGGCTCGCGCATCCAGAACGGCATCGGCGGATCGGGGGACTTCGCGCGCAACGCCTACGTGTCGATCTTCATGACCCCGTCGACGGCCAAGGGCGGCGCCATCTCGGCCATCGTGCCCCAGGCCAGCCACGTCGACCACATCACCCAGGACGTGCAGGTGATCGTCACCGAGCAGGGCCTGGCCGATCTGCGCGGGCTGTCGCCCAAGCAGCGCGCGCGCTGCATCATCGACCACTGCGCCCACCCGGACTTCCGGCCCGCGCTGGACGACTACTACCGACGCGCGCGCGAGCATTCCTACGGCCAGCAGTCGCCCTCGCTGCCCGGCGAGGCGCTGTCGTGGCACCAGCGCTACCTGGACAGCGGCACCATGCGCGCCTGAGGCGCGCCGATCCACGGACGCTACCGGCGGCGTGCGCGGCGGCGCAGCAGCGGTGCGTACAGCAGGGCGTTGAGCAGCAGGACGCCGATGCCCAGCAGCAGCTGCACGCCGCGCGTGAGTCCGTCGGGATAGATCAGTCGCAGCAGGTAGCGGGACACGAAATCCCCGGCATAGCCCTGCTCCCCGGCGGCATGGCGCAGCGCGTTCTCCAGCAGCGTGAGGGGACAGAGCCAGCCGCTGAACTCGATGCCGGCGCCCCAGGCCAGGGCCGCCAGCTGCCACGGCAACAGCGCGGGCCAGCGCGCCACCAGCGCGGCCCCCGCCACCACGAAGGCGATGAACAGCAGGTGCGCCAACAGCACCAGGTCGACCGCGGCGTCGAGCAGCATGGTCGGTGGGCGCGCCGCCTCGGCTTCAGCGCAGGCTGCGCGGGTTCCCGCGCGGGGGCTTCGGGTAGGCCTCGCCGCCGCCGGTGCGGAACAGCACGTCGGCGAAGTCGTTGGTGATGCCCCACCAGTGCGAGGCGTTGTAGTAGTGGTGGTGCATGTGCGCGCGGCGCATGCGCAGTCCGTAGCGGGTGCGCGGCTGGTACGCCGGGTCGTGGTGCGAGAAGTGCATCCACTCGTAGAACACGAAATAGCCCACGCTGCCGGCCATGGGCACCATCGCGGTGACCGGCCCGAACAGCAGCGCATAGGCCCCGTAGGTGAGCACGGCCAGCGGCACCAGGGCCCAGGCCGGCCAGAACAGGCGGGCGACGTCCCTGGGTTCGGCATGGTGCGCATGATGCAGGTCGACCTGCAGCCTGCGGCGCAGGCCGTCGCGCGCCGGCAGCGGCGCGTGCAGCACGAAACGATGCAGGCCGAACTCGACGAAGGGCGCCAGCAGCACCGGGATCAGCAGCAGCGGCCAGGCCCGCGTCGGCACACCCAGGCGCCACGCGGCGGCCAGCAGCGCGACGCAGGTGACGATCATGGCCATCACCGTGGGGTGGGTCCAGAGGTCGCGTCTGCGCATGGGCGGCTCCGAGGATGCGGGAAGGATTCGCAACCCCGATGATGCCGCAAACGCGATATCCGCGCGAGCCCTGCAACAAGCGCGAGTGCCGAAGCGCTCAGCGCAATCCGAAGCGCGCGAACACCAGGCCCTTGGCCTGGTCGAGCAACAGGGCGAAGGCGGCCACCAGGAGCAGCAGTCGTCCGATCACCGACAGCGGCAGTCCGGCCATGAGGGTCGCGCTGGCGGCCAGCGCGGTCACCAGCAGCAGGTCGGCGACACTGGCCGCAGCCAGCGCGCGCCCGGGCGCGAAGGCTCCGATGCGCCCGTCGTCGCGCAGCACGTACACGTTGGCCTGGGTCGTGAACACCAGCAGCAGGAACACCAGGGTCTGCATCTGCGCGGCATCGAGTCCGAAACGCGCGCGCGCCCACAGATAGACCGACATCGAGAACAGCAGCGAGACCAGGGCCAGCAGCGATGCCGCCCCCACGAGCTGGCCCACGCGCCAGCGCTGCGGGCGCGCCGCCGGGCGCACGCGGTCGACGGCAATGCTCATGGTGACGAAGTCGTTGGCGAACAGCAGCAGCACGATCAGGCGCGCGGAAATCACGAAGCCTCCGGTCAGCCACAGCCCGGCCGTGAGGAACACCACGATCTCCAGGGTCTTCACCACCTTGTTGATCACGTAGGTCAGCATGCGCCGATGCACCTCGCGGCCGGCCTCGACCACGGTGAGTACACCCGACAGGCCCGCATCCGTGAGCACCACGCCGGCGGCGGCCTTGGCCACGTCGGTGGCGCTGGCCACGGCGATGCCCAGCTCGGCCTGGCGCAGCGCGGGAGCGTCGTTGACGCCATCGCCGGTCATGCCGGTGACGTGCCCGTCGCGCTGCAGCGCGCGCACGATGGCGTGCTTGTCCTGCGGCAGCACGCGGGCGAAGATGTCGCAGTCCTCGGGGTGACGCAGGCGCTCGGCGTCGGCCGTGCAGGCCTGCCCGCCCAGGCCGATACGCGTGCCGACGGCGCGCGCGGTCTGCAGCGCGTCGCCGGTGGCCATGCTCACGCGCACGCCGAGCTCTCGCAGGCGGGCGATGAGTTGCGCGGCGTCCGGCCGCGGCGGGTCCGACAGACCGACGAAACCGAGCAGGCGCGGCTTGTCGGCCGGCCCCGCCGCCACGGCGAGCACGCGCGCGCCCGCGGCGGCGAGTTCCTGCTCGGCCTGCACTGCCAGCGCGCGCTGCGCCGCGTCGGCGCCGCAGCGCGCGAGCACGGCCTCGGAGGCCCCCTTCAGCGCGTGCCAGGCACGCCCGTCGTCCTGGTACACGCCTTCGCTCAGGCGCGTGGCCGGGTCGAAAGGATGAAACTCCCGGCGCGCCGGCACCGGCTGCGCGGCCGGCGCGGGCTCGGCTCCCGGCGCGCCGCGCTCGCGCGCCTGCCAGGCCTCCAGCACGGCCAGGTCCAGCGGGTCCTGCGTCGCCGCGTCGCTGGCCAAGGCGGCCACCCGCAGTACTTCGGAAGGCGCCACGCCGTCCAGGGCCTTGCAGGCCTCCAGGCTGAGCGCGTTGAGCGTCAGGGTGCCGGTCTTGTCGGACAGCAGCGTGTCCATCGCCGCGGCCTCCTCCACCGCCGGCAGCCGGGTCACCAGCACGCCTCGATGCGCCAGCCGCGAGGCGGCCACCGCGGTGGCCAGGGTATAGGTGGCGGGCAGCGCCACCGGCACGCTGGCCACCAGCAGCATCAGCGCGAACACCAGGGTGTCGCCCAGCGGCAAGGCATGCCGCAGCGCATAGACGATCACCAGCAGCACCAGCAAGAGGTCGAAGGCGACGAGGCGCTGGACGATGGCGAAGATGGTCCTTTGCATGTGGCTGGGGGCCGATGAGGCCCGCACCAGTTCGGCCGTGCGCCCGAAGTAGGTCCGCGCTCCGATGGCCGTGACCTCGCCGCTGGCCTCGCCCTGGCGCACGATCGAACCGGTGTAGGCGGGCTGGCCGGGCGCGGCATCCACCGCCAGCGATTCGCCGGTCAGCGCCGACTGGTCGAGCGCCACGCCGCCGTCGAACAAGTCCAGGTCGGCGGGGACGATGTCTCCGGCGCGCACATGCACGATGTCGCCCGGCACCAGTTGCGCGGCCGGCACGCGGCTCCAGACGCCGTCGCGCAGCACCCGCGCATTGACCTGCAAGCGACGCCGCAGAAGCGCCAGCGCGTCGCCGGCGCGGCGCTCCTGCACGTAGGCCACGACAGCGTTGAAACCGAGCAGGAAGCCGATGACCACGGCCTCCTGCTCGCGGCCCAGCAGGAGCTGCAGCACGATCACCGCCTCGAGCATCCACGGCACCGGCCCCCAGAGCTTGCCCAGCAACTGCAGCCACCAGGCGGTGGCTGCCTGCTCGATGGCATTCGGCCCGTAGCGAAGTGCGCGGCTGCGCGCTTCGGCGTGGTCCAGCCCCTTCGTGCGATCGGTGGGAGCCTGCGCGGTGGACGGCATCGAAACGTGGGGGCGTCGCCCCCCGGGGATCTGCTGTCCTGTCATCTTAGGATGCGCGCTTGCGGCCGCGGCAGGACTTGGATCAAACGCTCACGGGGAATCCGGGCGGAACGCAGAATTTGTTGAACGTGAATTGATTTACCATGAACGCACAACAGCTTTCCTTTTCCCGTCCGGAGACCCGCAGATGCAGCAGGCCGACAAGGCGCAACGCGCGATCCAGTCCATCGAGGTCGGCGGCCGGCTGCTGCTGGTGCTGGCCGACAGCGCCGAGCCGCTGGCGTTGAAGGACCTGGCCGCGCGCGCGGGGCTGAGCGCTTCGCGCGCACACCCCTACCTGGTGAGCTACGCGCGCCTGGGGCTGGTGGAGCAGGAACAGCTCGGCGCGCGTTACCGCCTGGGGCCGGCGGCGCTGCGCATCGGACTGACCTGCCTGCACCAGTGGGACCCGATGCGCGAGGCCGAACCGGTGATCCAGGAACTCGCGGCGCGCACCGGGCACGCGGTGATGCTGGCGGTGTGGGGCAATTTCGGGCCCACCGTGGTGCGCCTGATCGAGGCGCGCCAGGCGCTGCACATCGCGTTGCGCGTGGGCAGCGTGATGGCCTTGCTGGAAACCGCCACCGGCCGCGCCTTCGCGGCCACGCTGCCGCCCGAGCGGCTGGCCGAGCCTGCGGGCCCCTTCGGGGAACTCGCCGCGCGCGAACGCCCGGCCGGGCGCGCGCCCTCGCAGCGAGAGCTGGAGGAGGTGCGCGCCGAGATGACACGCCACGGCGTCACGCGCGCGGCCGGCAGCCCGCTTCCCGGAGTGAACGCCTTCAGCGCCGCCGCCTTCGACCACGAAGGCACCGCGGTGCTTGTGATCACCGCGCTGGACCACGCGGACCGCTTGTCGTCGGACTGGGACGGCCCCAGCGCGCACGCGGTGCGCGAGGCCGCCCAGCGCATCTCCCAGCGCCTCGGGCTGCGCGCCGCCGGCCGCTGAGTGCGCGCCGATCAGCGCGAAGCCGCCGGAAGAACCCGCGCGCTGCAGGCGCCGAAACCGATGCGCGCCGCGCCCGCTCTTTCGCACACTCCGCGAAAGCTCACCTCGTCGCCGTCCTCGAGAAAGCGTCGCTGCTCGCCGCCCGGCAGCTGAATCGGCTGCTTGCCGCCCTGCGAAAGCTCGAGCAACGAGCCCGCCTGCTCCGGGCGCGGGCCTGACAAGGTACCCGAGCCGAACAGGTCGCCCGGGCGCAGCGCGCACCCTCCGATGGTGTGGTGCGCCACCATCTGCGCCACCGTCCAGTAGGCGGCATCGGCGAAATTGGAGCGGCTGATGCAATGCGCGCCCAGGCCCTGCTCGCGCATGCGCGCGGTGCTCAGCCAGACTTCGAGTTGCACGTCGAAGGCTCCGGCCGCGGCGTCGGCCTCGCAGTGCAGGTAGGGCAAGGGCTGCGGGTCCCCCGCGGGCCGCGTGAAGGCGCGGCGGAACGGCGCCAGCGCCTCCAGGGTCACCACCCAGGGCGAGATGGTGCTGGCGAAATTCTTCGACAGGAACGGCCCCAGCGGCTGGTATTCCCAGGCCTGCACGTCGCGCGCGCTCCAGTCGTTGAACAGGGTGAGGCCGAACACCTGCTCCTCGGCCCGCTCGATGGGCACCGCCTCGCCCAGCGCGTTGGCGCCGCCGATCACGATGCCCATTTCCAGCTCGAAATCCAGGCGCGTCGTGGGGCACAGCTCCGGCGCCTCGGCGTCGGCGGCCTTGACCTGCCCGCGAGGACGGACGAAGTCCTGGCCGCTGGCCAGGATCGTCGACGATCGCCCGTGGTAGCCGATGGGCACCCACTTGTAGTTGGGCAGCAGCGGGTTGTCGGGGCGGAACAGCTTGCCCACGGCGGTGGCGTGGTGGATGCCCACGTAGAAATCGGTGTAGTCGCCGATGTCGCAGGCCACGCCCAGTTGCACGTCCGCCTGCGGCACCAGGCAGGGGAGCAGACGCGCCTGCGCGGCGCTGCCCTCGGCCAGCGCCGCCGACAGCGCGCGGCGCAAGGCCACGCGTGCGCTGGGCCCCAGGGCCATGAAGGCGTTCAGGTCGCCCGCGGCCAGGGGCACGAGCCCTTCGGACACGACGGCCGGCAAGGCGCCGGCCTCGGCCGCCAGGCGCAGGTCCAGCACCTGGTCGCCGATGGCCACGCCGATGCGCCAGGGTTGATCACCCACCCGCATGCGCCCGAAAGGCAGGTTCTGGATCGGGAAGTCGCTGTCCGCCGCGTTGGCCGAAGTCACCCAGCTACGCAGCGCCGGATCGTGCGTGGCGTCCAGGGTCGCGCTCATCGGAAGGAGTCCTTCAGCGCGGCCCAGCAGTCGGCGTAGGCGCCGTCCAGCGCGCCGCATTCCATTGCGTAGGCGGTGGGCTTGAAGCGCCAGCGGCTTTCGAACATGAAGGCCAGCGTGGCATCGAGCTTGTGCGGGGCCAGCTGCGCGTTGCTGGCGTTGTCATAGGCCTCGGCGTCGGGGCCGTGGGGCACCATGCAGTCGTGCAGGCTCATGCCGCCCGGCTTGAAGCCCTCGGGCTTGGCGTCGTACTGCCCGCGCACCAGGCCCATGAATTCGCTCATCAGGTTGCGGTGGTACCAGGGCGGACGGAAGGTGTCCTCGGCCACCATCCAGCGCGGCGGGAAGATCACGAAGTCGCAGTTCGCCGTGCCCGGCGTGTCGCTGGGACTGGTCA
The DNA here is from genome assembly GCA_021830925.1 of Pseudomonadota bacterium. Lineage (GTDB taxonomy): Bacteria > Pseudomonadota > Gammaproteobacteria > Burkholderiales > Burkholderiaceae_C > Thiomonas_A. The sequence goes on from JAKBNS010000292.1 coordinate 15,140, forward strand.
GCACCGTGAAGATGCTCGGGTCCGGGTGGTCGAAGCTCACCGTGCCGATGACCATGAAGTTGGCCGTGTCGTACTTGAAGGGAACCAGGTTGCCGTGCCAGGCCACGACGTCGAAGGGCGTGCGCGCCTGACGCGTGTGCCACAGCCGTCCGCCGAACTTGCGCACGATCTCGTAGGGCTGCTCCTGCGGCTGCTCGTAGGCCGCGACGGGCGCCAGGAAGTCGCGCGCCGCGGCCAGTCCGTTGCTGCCGATGGGCCCCAGTTCGGGCAGCCGGAACGGGGCGCCGTAGTTCTCGCACACGTACACCCGCGACGGCCCCTGCACCTTCACGCTGAAGGCGATGCCCCGCGGCAGTAAGGCGATCTCGCCGGGGCGTACGTCGAGGATGCCGAATTCGGTGACGATGCTCAGTTCGCCCTGCTGGGGCACCAGCAGCATCTCCGCGTCCGCGTTGACCAGCGCGCGCGCCTGCATCGAACGGTTCATCAGCACCAGGTGCGCCGCCACGCCGATCTGCGCCTCCGGATCGCCGTTGACCACGACGGTGCGCAGCCCGTCCACGAAGTCCAGCGGCTGCTCGGGTATCGCGATCGGGTGCCAGCGCAGCGGATCGGGCGCGACGTCCTGCCCCTGCGCGGCACCGCTTTTCCAGTAGGGCTGCTCGTAGGGCGCGTAGGCGCCGGTGACCACCGAGGGCTGGCGGCGGTACACCCAGCTGCGCTGGTTCTGGTGGCGCGGCGCGGTGAAGGCGCTGCCCGAGATGAGCTCGGCGTACAGGCCGCGCGG
>JAKBNS010000202.1 GCA_021830925.1 Pseudomonadota bacterium
TGGAAGGTTCCGAGGACCGAGGGGATCATGTAGTTTCCCACCGTGGTGCTGGCCCCCACGCGCAGCGCCCCTGCGCCGTCGTCGAACAGGTGCTCGATCTCGCGCATCTGGTCCAGCACCGCGAGCGCGCGCGGGAGCAACACCCGCCCGCAATCGTTGAGCACCACGCGCTTGCCCACGCGGTCGAACACCTTGGTGGCCAGCTGGCTTTCGAGTTCGGCCAGCGCCGCGCTGACGGCCGACTGCGACAGGGCCAGTTGCTTGCCCGCCTCCGTGGTGCTGCCCGTGCGGGCGATCGAGGCCATGACGTCGAGTTGGCGGAGTGTGAGTCTCATCGAAATTTCCGGTTGATGTGATTCTAACCGGCTATTCAAGTGGTCGATCTAGGGTCGCACCCGCATGCGCCGCAGCGAGCGCGTCGCTCCGATCGGCGGCGTCGGCTTAAAAAAACCTTGCTCCCGCAATAACTTGTAAATTCCTTGATTGTTGATGGGAACCTGTGGGCTTGCGGCGACTCCTAGGAGTTCGAACTCGGCGCGCTTGGGGTTCGCGGACCCTTCCGTGGTCCGTCCCGAGGCGCCGGGAAGTTGACGAATTCGGTAGGGTTTTCTACAATCCCGACTGAATTCGTCAGGTATTGGGCGGTTCCGACCGCAAGGTCCGGCGTCACGATCGCCAGGCCGAAACGGGCGGATGCGCTCGCACACTTGGAGACCACCATGAGACTGACGACCAAAGGACGATTCGCGGTGACCGCGATGATCGACGTGGCGATGCGACAGCATCTCGGGCCGGTGACCCTGGCCAGCATCAGCCAGCGCCAGCACATCTCGCTGTCCTACCTCGAACAGTTGTTCGGCAAGCTGCGTCGCCACGAACTCGTGGAGTCGGTGCGAGGCCCCGGCGGCGGCTACAGCCTGGCGCGGCGTCCGGAGGACATCTCGATCGCCGACGTCATCATCGCGGTGGACGAGCCGCTGGACGCCACCCAGTGCGGCGGCAAGGCGAACTGCCAGGGCGACGGCGTCGCCGGGCGCTGCATGACCCACGATCTCTGGGCCGCGCTGAACACGCGCATGGTCGAGTTCCTCGACTCGGTCAACCTCAAGACCATGGTCGAGCAGAACCTGGCGCAGGGGGTCTCCATCGAGCAGACCGCGGTGATCCGCAAGCCCGTCTCCCCCATGCCTTCGGCCAAGCCGGCCAAGGTGAGGGCCCCCAACTCGGTGTTCAACCTGGCACAGAACCTGGCCTGAGCGCCGCTCGGCCCCGGGGCGGCGAGACCTGCCGCCCCGCCGCCGACCCGGCGCCGTGATTCCAACCCTAGGACCTCGGACGCAACGCGATCATGCCCACCACCCCGCATTTCCCCATCTACATGGACTATGGCGCGACCACCCCGGTCGACCCGCGCGTCGTGGAGGCCATGATCCCGTGGTTGTACGAGCACTTCGGCAACCCGGCATCGCGCAGCCACGCCTGGGGCTGGGAGGCCGAGGAAGCGGTGGAGCGCGCGCGCTCGCAGGTGGCCGAACTGGTGCACTGCGACCCGCGCGAGCTGGTGTGGACCTCCGGCGCCACCGAGTCCATCAACCTGGCGCTCAAGGGCGCCGCGCATTTCTACCAGGGCCGCGGCAAGCACATCGTGACCCTGCGCACCGAGCACAAGGCCACGCTGGATACCTGCCGCGAACTCGAGCGCCAGGGCTTCGAGGTCAGCTACCTGGACGTCGAGGCCGACGGCCTGCTCGACCTCGACCGCTTCAAGAAGGCGCTGCGCCCGGACACCATCCTGGCCTCGGTGCTGCTGGTCAACAACGAGATCGGCGTGATCCAGGACGTGGGCGCCATCGGCGCGCTGTGCCGCGCGCAGGGCGTGCTGCTGCACGTGGACGCCGCGCAGGCCACCGGCAAGGTCACCATCGACCTGCAGAACAGCCCGATCGACCTGATGAGCCTGGCCTCGCACAAGACCTACGGGCCCAAGGGCGTGGGCGCGCTGTACGTGCGGCGCAAGCCGCGCGTGCGCATCGAGGCGCAGATGCACGGCGGCGGCCACGAGCGCGGCATGCGCTCGGGCACGCTGCCCACGCACCAGATCGTGGGCATGGGCGAGGCCTATCGCATCGCCCGCCTGGAAATGGGTACCGAGATCGAGCGCGTGCGCATGCTGCAGACCCGCCTGCTCGAAGGCATCCGCGGCATCGACGAGGTCTACATCAACGGCGACCTCGAGCGCCGCGTGCCGCACAACCTGAACGCCAGCTTCAATTTCGTCGAGGGCGAGTCCCTGATCATGGCCCTCAAGGGCATCGCGGTGTCCAGCGGCTCGGCCTGCACCTCGGCCAGCCTGGAGCCGTCGTACGTGTTGCGCGCTCTAGGCCGCAGCGACGAACTCGCGCATTCCTCGCTGCGCATGACCATCGGCCGCTTCACCACCGAGGAGCAGATCGACCAGGCGGTGGCGCTGCTCAAGGAAAAGGTGGGCAAGCTGCGCGAGCTGTCGCCCTTGTGGGAAATGCACCAGGACGGCATCGATCTGAGCACCATCCAGTGGGCTGCCCATTGAGCAGTTCGCCGAACGTCCCAAACCGAATCAGGAGGGCATCATGGCCTACAGCAACAAAGTCATCGATCATTATGAGAACCCGCGCAACGTCGGTTCCTTCGCCAAGGACGACCCCACGGTGGGCACCGGCATGGTCGGCGCGCCGGCCTGCGGCGACGTCATGAAACTGCAGATCCGGGTCAACGAGCAGGGCATCATCGAGGATGCGCGCTTCAAGACCTACGGCTGCGGCTCGGCGATCGCCTCGTCGTCGCTGGTCACCGAATGGGTCAAGGGCAAGTCCCTGGACGATGCGCTGAAGATCCGCAACACCCACATCGCCGAGGAACTGGCGCTGCCGCCGGTGAAGATCCACTGCTCGATCCTCGCCGAGGATGCGATCAAGGCCGCCGTGAAGGACTACCAGGAACGTCACGGCAGCGTCGCGCAGCCCGCCGGCGAAGTGCAGCAGGCAGCCGCCTGAGCGCGATCCGCGAGTTGCGCTCACCGTCGAATCCGTCGTACCGGAGCAAGTGTTCATGTCCATCTCCCTGACCGAGAGCGCCGCCAGGCACGTCTCGAAATACCTGACCCAGCGCGGCAAGGGCGTCGGCGTGCGCCTGGGCGTCAAGACCACCGGCTGCTCGGGCCTGGCCTACAAGCTCGAGTACGCCGACGCGGTCGCGCCCGAGGACCAGGTATTCGAGAGCCACGGCGTGAAGGTGCTGGTCGACCCGCAGAGCCTGAGCTATCTCGATGGCACCGAGCTCGACTTCGTGCGCGAGGGATTGCAGCAGGGTTTCAAGTTCAGCAATCCGAACGAGCGCGACCGCTGCGGCTGTGGCGAGTCCTTCCGGGTCTGAACCTCCGACACGGATATCGATTTGGACACCGCAGTCCATGGCCGCACGCACGGCACGCCGCAGCATGGGGCGAAGGCCGGCGCCGATTTCCGAGGCGATCATTTCGCGCTGTTCGGGCTGGAGCCGCGCTTCGCACTCGACACCGAGCAACTGAGCAGCGCCTGGCGCCGCCTGCAGGCGCTGGTGCATCCCGACCGTTTCGCCGGCGGCGGGGATGCCCAGGCCCGCGTGGCCATGCAGTGGTCCACGCTGGTGAACACCGCGTACCGCACGCTGCTCGACCCGCTGGCCCGCGCCGGCTATCTGTGCGAACTGCGCGGCGTGCCCATCGACGCCGAGCGCAACACCGCGATGCCGGTGGACTTCCTCGACGAGCAGATGCAGTGGCGCGAGGATCTCGACCAGGCGCGCGCCGACGGCGATGCGCAGGCGCTGCAGGCCCTGGCGGCGCGCGTGGAGCAGCGGCGCCAGGACGTGCTGAGGACCCTCGCGCGCCAGCTGGACGAGGC
>JAKBNS010000046.1 GCA_021830925.1 Pseudomonadota bacterium
CGATGAACCGCCGCCATTGAACATCCTTTCCATGCAACCACTGCAAGGTCTCACGGTCGTCACCCTCGAGCATGCGATCGCCGCGCCGCTGGCGACACGGCACCTGGCCGATCTCGGGGCACGGGTCATCAAGATCGAACGTCCGGGCGCGGGCGACTTCGCGCGCGGCTACGATGCGCGCGTGCGAGGCCTGGCTTCGCACTTCGTCTGGGCCAATCGCAGCAAGGAAAGCCTGACGCTGGACGTCAAGCATCCGGCGGCGCGAGACGTGCTCCAGCGCCTGGTCCTGGAGCAGGCCGACGTGGTCGTGCAGAACCTGGCGCCGGGCGCGAGCGCGCGCCTGGGCCTGGACCACGCGACGCTGGCTGCGCTCAAGCCATCGATCATCGTGTGTGACATCTCCGGCTATGGAGCCGACGGCCCGTATCGGGACCGCAAGGCCTACGATCTGCTGATCCAGAGCGAGGCGGGTTTCGTGTCGGTCACCGGCACCCCCGACGAGCCCTGCAAGGCCGGTCCGTCGATCGCCGACATTTCCGCCGGCATGTACGCCTATTCGAGCATCCTGGCGGCCCTGCTGGAGCGTGGGCGCAGCGGTCGCGGAAGGCGCCTGGACATCTCCATGCTGGAGTCGCTCACCGAGTGGATGTCCTATCCCCTGTACTACGCATTCGAGGGGGCGGCGCCGCCGCCGCGCAGCGGGGCCGCGCACGCGACCATCTATCCCTACGGGCCGTTCCCCACGGGCGCGGACAAAGCCAGCGTCATGCTCGGCCTGCAGAATGAACGGGAGTGGGCGAGCTTCTGCGACAAGGTGCTGCTGCAACCGGGCCTGGCCTCGGATCCCCGTTTCAGCGGCAACGCACTTCGCGCAGCCTCGCGCGAGGAACTGCGCCAGATCATCGTGGAGGCATTTCGCGATCTGACCGCGCCGCAGGTGGTGGAGCGTCTGCAGCAGGCGCAGATCGCGAACGCCCGTGTGAACACCATGCAGGAAGTCTGGGCGCATCCGCAGCTACGGGCGAGAGGTCGCTGGCGGGAGGTCGAGTCCCCCGTGGGCGCTTTGCCGGCCTTGCTGCCCCCCGGCAGCTGGGACGATGGAGATCCGCGCATGGATCCGGTCCCGGCGCTGGGCGAGCATACCGACGCCATCCTGGGCGAACTGGGCCTGGACAGCGCCGCGATCGGGGCGCTGCGCGCGGCGAACGCGATATGAACCACCCCGCGCGCAGCTATCTGTTCGTGCCCGGAAACCGGCCGGAGCGCTTCGACAAGGCGATCGCCAGTGCCGCCGACGTGGTGGTGATCGACCTCGAGGATGCGGTCGATCCCGAGACCAAGGCCGACTCCAGGGGGCATGTCGCGAGTTGGACATCGGGTCGCGACGCGCGCATCCTGGAGCGCGTGGCGCTGCGCATCAACGACGCAGGGTCGGAGTACTTCGGCGAGGACCTGCGCCTGGTTCGCGATTGCGCCATCCGCCGGATCATGCTCCCGAAGGCGGAGCATGCGGACCAGGTGGCCCGGGTGCTCGACGCGCAGGCGGACGCGCTCGTGCTGCCATTGCTGGAGACCGCGCGCGGGCTAGACGCCTGCGGTGGCATCGCCGCGGCGCGCGGCGTGCAGCGGCTGGTCTTCGGCACGCTGGATTTCGCCTTCGACCTGGAGTTGGACCTCGGCGAGGATCTCCAGCCGCTGGCCGAGGCGGCCGCGCAGATCGTGCGCGCGTCGCGCGTCGCCGGGCTCCAGGCCCCCGTCGCGGGCGTGACGCCCCAGTTGCGCGACGAGGCGCGGCTGTCGACGGACTGGTCCTGGTTCCGGCGCCGCGGATTCGGCGCCAAGCTGTGCATACATCCCTGCCAGGTCGGTCCGGTGCACGAGGGCCTCGCTCCCGACGCCGAGGCCGTGGACTGGGCGCGTCGCGTCGTGGCCGTCGATGCGCAGGGCGCGGGCGCCGCCAGTGTCGACGGCCGCATGGTGGACCGTCCCGTAGTGCTCCAGGCCCTGCGCATCCTGCGCCGAGCCGGACTTTGATCTCCCTTCCTTCCACGAACTTCGCACCATGGCCTCTTCCATCATCGATTCCACCATCTTCCAGGGAATCTTCAGCAGCGACGACATGCGGCAGGTGTGGTCCGACGAAAACCGCACCCAGAAATACCTCGACATCGAGCGAGCCCTGGCCGTCGTGCAGGCGCGCCTGGGCCTCATCCCCCAGGAGGCGGCCGACGAGATCGTGCGCCACTGCCGCGTCGAGCAGATCGACATGGCCAAGCTGCGCGAGCAGACAGAGCGGATCGGCTATCCGGTGCTCGGCGTGGTCTCCCAGCTCAACGCGCTATGCCGCGACAAGCTTGGCGAATACTGCCACTGGGGGGCCACCACCCAGGACATCACCGATACCGCCACGGTGCTGCAGATCCGCGAGGCGCTGGCCATTGTCGATCGCGAACTGGCAGGGATCTCGGCCGCCATGGCCCGCCTGGCCCGCGAGTATCGGGATACGCCGATGATCGGGCGCAGCAATCTGCAGCAGGCCATTCCCGTGACCTTCGGCTACAAGATGGCGGGGCTGCTGTCGGCCATCGAGCGTCATCGCGAGCGCCTGGCCCAGTTGAAGGAGCGCGTGCTCGTGGGCGAGTTCGCGGGCGCGGCGGGCACGCTGGCCTCGCTGGAGCGGGGCGCGATGGAAACGCAGGCCGGGCTGTGCGCCGAACTCGGGCTCCGGCAGCCGCTGATCGCCTGGCACACCATTCGCGACAACATCGCCGAGGTGGGGGCGTTCCTCGGACTCGTGGGCGGAACCCTCGGCAAGCTCAGCATGGACGTGAAGCTGATGATGCAGACCGAAGTCGGGGAGGTCTACGAGCCCTACCACCACGGGCGCGGCTCCTCGTCCACCATGCCGCAGAAGCGCAATCCCATCGCCAGTTGCTACATCCATGCGGCCATCAGCGTGGTGCGCCAGCACGCGGCGTCCCTGATGGATGCCATGGTGGCGGACCACGAGCGCTCCACCGGCCCCTGGGAAATCGAATGGATCGTGTTGCCGGAGGCCTTCTGCCTCATGGCCGGCGCGCTGCGTCAGAGCCGTCAGGTGGTGGAGGGCCTGCAGGTCGATGCCGCGGCCATGCGGCGCAATCTCGAACTGACCGATGGCCTGGTGATGAGCGAGGCGGTGATGATGGGGCTGGGTCCATACATCGGGCGCGAATACGCGCACGACCTGGTCTACGACCTGTGCCGGCAGGCCCTCGCCGAGGGCAAGCCCCTGCTGGAACTGCTGTGCGCGCATCCGGAGATCTCCCCGCATGTCGATCGAGCCGGCCTCGAGCGCATGCTCGACCCCGCGAACTATCTGGGCCAGTCCATGGTGATGGTCGATCGGGTGCTGGCGAGCTTGCGCTGAGCGCGCGCCCGGCGTGCCTCAGGGCGTGTTTCGCCTGGGGCGCGCCGACGTGGCTGCCTTCGCCTTGTCGGTCTTCGCTTCCGGCTTCCTGGCTGAGACGAAGTCGTAGATCTGCTGGGCCTCGGGCGAGAGTTGGCGCCCTTTGCGTTTGATGAGCCCTATGCCACGGGTGACCTCGGGTTCCCCCAGAGGCAGGCTCATCAGAAGCGGGTGCTCGTACTGCGGCATGGCCAGCGACGGCACCGCGGCCACGCCGAGCCCGGCTTCGACCAGGCCCAGCATGGTGGTGACGTGCTGCGCCTCGTAGACCGGGCGCAGGCGTGTGGAGGTTCCCGCCAGCGCCTGGTCGAGCAGCAGCCGGTTGCCCGAGGACTTGGCGGTGAGGATGAAGTCGTGCCCCTCCAGGTCGCGCCACGTGACCTTGCGCAATGCGGCCAGGGGGTGGTCGCGCCGGCAGGCGATGA
>JAKBNS010000059.1 GCA_021830925.1 Pseudomonadota bacterium
CCGCCGGCACCGGCGTGCGCGACTACATCCACGTCATGGACCTGGCCGAGGGGCATGTGGCGGCGTTGCGCCACCTGCTGGCCCACGACGGCATGTTCACGGTCAACCTGGGCACCGGCCAGGGCGTGTCGGTGCTGCAGATGGTGCAGGCCTTCGAACGCAACAGCGGCCGTCGCGTGGCCTTCCAGATCGTGCAGCGCCGCCCCGGCGACATCGCCGAATGCTGGGCCGACGCGTCGGCCGCGCGCGAGCTGCTGCAGTGGAAGGCGGTTCGCGACCTCGACACCATCTGCGCCGACGCCTGGCGCTGGCAGCAGGCCAACCCGCAGGGCTTCGCCGACGCAGCGCATTGAACCCACGGAGCCGACCGCGCCGGCTCCGTGCCCTCAGGCCCCGGGATCAGGACCCCGGCGAATACACCGGGAAGGCGTCGGCGAGTTCGCGCACCTGCGCGCGCACGCGCTGCAGCACGGCATCGTCCTGCGGCGCGTCGAGCACGTCGGCGATCAGGTGCGCGGTGCGCACGACCTCGGGCTCGCCGAAGCCGCGCGTGGTCATGGCCGGCGTGCCGACCCGGATCCCCGACGTGACCATCGGCTTTTGCGGGTCGTTGGGAATCGCGTTCTTGTTGACCGTGATATGTGCCTGGCCGAGGCGCGCCTCGGCCTCCTTGCCGGTGATGTTCTTGGCACGCAGGTCGACCAGCATCAGGTGGCTCTGCGTGCCACCCGAGACGATGCGCAGCCCGCGTTCCTGCAGCGCCCGCGCCATCGCCTGCGCATTGGCCACCACGCGCTGCTGATAGGCCTTGAATTCCGGCGACAGCGCCTCCTTGAAAGCCACCGCCTTGGCCGCGATCACGTGCATCAGCGGCCCGCCCTGCAGCCCCGGGAAGATCGCCGAGTTGATCGCCTTCTCGTGCTCGGACTTCATCAGGATGATGCCCCCGCGCGGGCCGCGCAGGGTCTTGTGGGTGGTCGAGGTCACGACATCGGCGTGCGGCACCGGGTTGGGGTACACGCCGGCGGCCACCAGCCCGGCGTAATGCGCCATGTCGACCATGAAGCGCGCGCCGACTTCGCGCGCGATGGCTGCGCAGCGCTCGAAATCGATGTGCAGGCTGTAGGCCGACGCGCCGGCGATCAACAGCTTGGGGCGATGCTCCAGCGCCAGGCGGCGCATCTGCTCGTAGTCGATCCGCTCGGCGGCGTCGAGCCCGTAGGGAACGACCTTGAACCATTTGCCGCTCATGTTCAGCGGCATGCCGTGGGTCAGGTGCCCGCCCTCGGCCAGGCTCAGTCCCATGATCGTGTCGCCGGGGTTGAGAAAGGCCAGGAACACCGCCTCGTTGGCCTGCGCGCCCGAGTGCGGCTGCACGTTGGCCGCCTCGGCGCCGAACAGCTGCTTGACCCGCTCGATGGCCAGGGTCTCCGCCACGTCCACGAATTCGCAACCGCCGTAATAGCGGCGCCCAGGGTAACCCTCTGCATATTTATTCGTGAGCTGGGTTCCCTGCGCCTGCATCACAGCGGGTGACGCATAGTTCTCGGATGCGATGAGCTCGAGGTGGTCGTGCTGGCGACGGTTCTCGTTCTGGATGGCGGCCCACAGCTCGGGGTCGGCCTGGGCGATGGCAATGGAGCGGTCGAACATGAAGATTTCCGGGATGGCGAATGCGTCGGAGCGGATACGTGATCCACGAGAAGACCGCGCCGACGGAGTCGGCAACGGCCTTGCGGCATGAGCCCAGGCGAACGGCAGCGAGAGGTCGCGCTTCCCGGTGGTTGTTCCCACCTCGGCACGAGCCCGCCGTGCATGGCCGCCTGGCAGCCGCACGCGCGTGCCGGCCTGATCGCCAGTTGCGCAACCCGCCCATGGTAACCGACGTGCAAAGGCCGCGCCGCCTGCGTGGCGCGGCCTTTGCGGCCGGAACCGACCCGGGGAATCAGCGCCAGCGCCGCGGGGGCACGTCAGGCGCGGGAGGGGTCAGGTGGTGGCCGGGCTGCCGGTCTGCGCGACCCGCCCGCTGCCGGCCTCGCTGCTGGCGGTCTGCGTCTGCGCCTGGACCGGCGAGTGCGTCGCGCCGTGGCCGGCGCGCGCGCGCGCCGCCGAGGCGACCTGCTCCAGGCGCGCCTGCTCGCTCAGCACCTTGGTGGCGTAGCCGCCTTCGGCCGCGCTCGAACTCGCGCCGACGTACATGCGCAGCCCCGCCTGCAGCGAGCCGCCGCGCTGGATGGCATTGCGCAGCACCACGGCGCCGACGCGGACGTTGGTCAGCGGGTCCAGGCTGGCGCGCGGGCCGCCGTAGGGGGCGAACTTGTCTCGATGCACGTCGGCCATCACCTGCATCAAACCGGTCGCGCCGACCGCGCTTTGCGCATAGGGATTGAACGAGGACTCGACCGCCATGACCGCGAGGATCAGGGTCGGGCTCAGGTGCTCCTGGCGCCCGGCAGCCCAGGCGCCGGCCACCAGTTCGCGCATGGCCATCGGCGCGATGCTGTAGCGCCGCGCCAGCCAGTCGGCCACCGCGCGCTGCGCAGCATCCAGCTGCGGCACGGGCCGCGGCTCCAGCTGCGCCACCTGCTCCTGCGAGGCGCCGGCGACCGCATCCGAGGCCTGCTGCCCGAGGGATTTCAGGTCCTGCATCGCCAGCCTGCGAGCGGCCACCCACTGCACGATGCCATGCTCGATCGAAAACATCGACTGCGGGTGCACATAAAGGTAGGCTCCCGCGACAACCACGAAAAAACCCACCATCATCAGCGTGTTGTGGGTCCACTGCAGGACCTCCGCGCCGATGCTTCGCCAGCTCGGGAGCCGGACTTGCGAGTCTTGCGACATCGTCTTCTCCTGTGTCGGTTCGGCGTGAACCAGCGCGGCGCCGCGAAGCGGCTGCCACAGGTCCACGACCGTGCACAGATCCGGAACCGGCGCATCGAAGCGGGCGTGCCTGGCCTAGCATGCGGCAGGCACGTCGTCACCGGGCTCGGGGCCGGGACGGTTCCGGGGCGATTTCATCGCACGCGCCACCGCAGGGCGTAAGGGAATTGCCGAGCGTGTCCTGCTCCCAAGCAGTGCAGGACCGACGACGGGGCGTGCGTGAGCAGGCGCCATTTTAGGGCCAGCTTATATCCTGTCAATTGGATAGCATTCCAAGAACCAAACTTCTGGATCTATGAAGTACCGTGACCTTAGGGATTTCCTGGATGTCTTGAGGGCCCGACGCGACCTCGTCGACGTCGACGCAGCCGTGGATCCGCGACTGGAAATGACCGCGGTATGCGATGCCATGCTGCAACGCGCCGGCCCGGCGCTGCTGTTCCACCGGCCCGCCGGCTACGACACTCCGGTGCTGGGCAACCTGTTCGGCACCACGCAACGCGTGGCGCTGGGCATGGGAGCCGACGACCCTCGCGAACTGCGGCGCATCGGCGAAGTGCTGGCCGCGCTGCGCCAGCCGGAGCCGCCGCGCGGCCTGAGCGATGCCGGCGAGCTGCTGCGACTGGTGCGCGCCGTGTGGGACATGCGGCCGAGCACCCTGCGCCGTCCCCCGTGCCAGCAGCAAGTCGAGCGCGGCTCGCAGGTCGACCTCGACGCGCTGCCGCTGCAGACCTGCTGGCCCGGCGACGCCGCGCCGCTGCTGACCTGGGGCCTGGTGGTCACGCGGGGGCCGCGCAAGACCCGCCAGAACCTGGGCATCTACCGCCAGCAGCGAATCGGCCGCAACCGCCTGATCATGCGCTGGCTGTCGCACCGGGGCGGAGCCCTGGACTTCCGCGACCACGCGGCCATGCACCCGGGCAGGCCTTTCCCGATCGCCGTGGCACTGGGCGCCGACCCG
>JAKBNS010000068.1 GCA_021830925.1 Pseudomonadota bacterium
ACCGGCATCGGCGCCGGTCCAGGTGCCGGTGCCGGTCCAGCTCGCGCAGGGGCGGCGCGCCGCCATGCAGCGGCGCCAGAGCCTGTCGCGGATGGGCCGCGGCCAGGCCTCCGGCGGCAAGCCCAGCGGGCGCGTGCGTCCGCGCGAGCCCGGCGCCGTGGTGCCCAAGGTCGAGGAAGGGCACACCCTGTCCGGCCAGCGCGTCACCGGCACCCAGGTGGAGCGTTCGAAGCGCGTTACCGGCAACGAGCCCGGAGCCTGCCGCGCGGTCACCGGGACCGAGTACATCGGCACCGAGCAGTTCGAACAGTTGTGCGCCACGCGGCCGGCTCCCGGTGCGCGCAAGGTGCTGGAGGGTCGCACCGAGCGCGGGCAGCCCTTCAGCGGCACCCTGCTCGACCGTCCGGCGCGGGTCACCGGTGGCGAACAGGGCGCCGACCGGTCGATCACCGGTACGCGCTACCTGGCCGCGGGCGTGGACGACGCGCCCGAGAAGGTGCTCGTGACCCACACCGCGGCCGGCCGCGCGGTCACCGGCACCAACGTCGATACGGGGCGGCGCATGAGCGGCGACGAGGCCGGCAACTGCCGCCCCGTCACCGGCACCCAGTATCTGTCCTCGGAGCATTTCCAGGTCGCGTGCGGCACGCCGGCCCCCGAGCAGGCGCGCAAGGTCAGCGTGATGTCCAGCCGCGACGGCCAGCGCGTGACCGGCAGCAGCCTGGGGCGCGACGTGCAGGTCACCGGCAACGAGGCGGGCTCGACCCGCGCCGTGACCGGCAACCAGTACTTCAACATGCGCGACTTCGGTGCCGCCAACGCGGCCGTGGCCGAAGCACGGGAGGCGAGCGCGCGCCCAAAATCGGTCGGTGACGAGCGCCAGGGGTGCACGCGCGTCACCGCTTCCAGTTTCACCAGCATCCAGCCGCGCCCGGCTGCTTCGGTGCGCGCGCCGGCCCTCGCCGGCAGCCATGGCATGGTCCTTCCCGCGCGCGCGGTCACCGGGGATCGACCGGGCGGCGGCGGCGCGCCGACCACCGGCGACGAGCGAGGCGCCTGCGGGGGCGTCACCGGCACGCCGTACGTGGGCGAGGACAACCGCCCCGCCTCCTGTCCCGCGCCGGCGCCGAGGGGGCGCGTGGCGCCGTTCGCCGAGCCCTTGGTCGAGGCCCCCGAGGGCTTCAGCATCCTCACCCCCGGGCATGCCGCGCTGGGGCGCGAGCGGGGCAAGGCCATCACGGGCAGCGCGATGGGTACCGAGCGCATCACCGGCCCGGTGAACAAGGCGCAGGGTCTGATCACCGGCACTCCGGAATTCCGCCGCCCCGAGCCCGCGCCCGCGCCCGCGCCGCGGGCGGCCGTCGAGGCCTCGCAGCGCGCTGCGCAGCGCCTGAGCGGCGAGGGCAGCCAGCAGGGGGCGCGCATCTCCGGCGACGTGTGGATGGAGCGCTCGCGGGTCACCGGCACCGAGGGACCGTCGGCGCTGAGCCGCAATCCCTCGCTGCGCGGACAGCCGCGCGGCGCCGGCGCCAGCGCCGCGGCGCATCGGGAGACGGAACGTCCCCAGGTGCCGGCCTCGCGTGTCACCGGTTCGTCCGGCAGCACCGAGCGCGGAGCCATGGTGACGGTCTCCGGCGGCGCGCGGGGCTGAGACGGGACGCCAGGTCATGAACACCCTCAAGCGACGCGCCGCCATGCAGACCCGCAGCGCTTCCAGCGCCCGGCGCGACACCCCGCCCGGCAATCCGGCCTGCGTGCTCGGCCCGGGCCAGGACTGTCGCCATGCGCTGGTCGACGATCAGGCCAACCAGCGGCTGTTCGCCTACGAGCAGGGCGTGCGCGCACGCTTTGCCGGCATTGTCGACATGCTGCGCGGCATCTCGGCGTTGCAGCATGAGTCCGATTTCGAGCACCAGGCCCAGCGCATCGCCTTGCAGCGCCTTCAATGGGAGCTGCCCAGCGAGCTGCTGCGCAATGCCTGGGTGCGCGGACTGGACATGCGTGCGCTGCACGCCCATTGCCAGTTCCACGCTGCGCGCCAATGCGTGCGCCTGGCCGCGCAGGAGCAGGCGCCGTGGCGCGATGCGTTGCCGCTGCAGGCCTCGCTGCTCGCCGAGTGCGGATTCCACACGGTGGACATCTCGCCCTGCGCCGACGGCAGGCTGCAGGGCGTGGTGCCCTACGTGCTGCGCATGGCCCAGGACGAGCATGTGCTGGTCAAGGCCTACGCCGGCGCCATGTTCGACGTCGAGGCCGACATGGCCGACTGGGCGCAGCGCGAGCTCGAGCGGCTCAACGGCGGCTTCGACCATCTGCCGGGCGCGCGCCAGGGCCTGCGCTACCTGAAGATCGCCATCTATCACTTCAGCAGCGCGGACTCGACCCGGCAGGGCTGCGCCTTCCACGCCAGCAACGACCGCCAGGCGGTGGAGTCGGCGGCGGCTCGCCTGGACGAGCTGCGCGTGGCCATCGAGCGCAGCTACGGCGTGGGCGCCGCCCCCGACGTGCTGCTCATCGGGCTGGACACCGACCTGGACGCGCTGCGCATCCACCTGCCCGACGGCGACGGCGACGTCAACGCCTACCGCTACGTCGACACCGCCGAGCTGTACCGCGACAGCCTCGGGCTGGATGCGCGGGAGGCGCGCGAACGCATCGCGGCGCGTGTCGACGAGTTGCAGCACATGGACGGCTGGGGCCAGGGCTACGGCACCATGCACGACGGCATGCGCCGGCTGGTGCTGGCGCTGGCCGAGGCCAATCTGTCGCAGATCGAGTACGTGATCCGGCACCACGCCGGGCGCTATGCGGTCCTCGGCCACGACGAGGAGTTCGTGTGCGCCGGCGAGACCCTGCCGGAGCTGCAGCTGCGCAACCTGTTCTATTTCGCCCACCTCGACACCGTCGAGGAGGGTGCGGCGGACCTGGACGTGGGCATGCGCATTTTCCGCGGCCTGAACCTGCGCCAGGGGCTGTCGGTGCCCATCCTGGTGCACTTCACCTACAGCTCGCGCGTGCCCGGCTCGCGCGAACGCGCCGAGCTGCGCGCGCGGCGGGTCCGCGACGCCATCGTCGCGCGCTACCAGGCGCTGGCCGAGCAGGGGCTGCTGCATTGCCGCATGGCGCTGAGCGATCGCCAGGGCCAGGAATGTTGTGAATTCCTCCAGGACCCGGACACCGGGTCGGGGCACTGAGGGGCTCGCATATGCGCATCATGCGAGTGGAAAAGACCCTGGTGTCGACGAATCGCATCGACAGCTTCGGCCACCGGCCGCTGCTGGTGGTGCAGGACAAGCCCGGTGGCACGCGTTCGGTGGCGGTGGACGCCGTCGGCTGCGTGCCGGGGGACTGGGTGCTGTGCGTGGGCTCGTCGGCCGCGCGCGACGCCGCGGGAAGCAAGGATTTTCCGTCCGACCTGACCATCGTCGGGATCATCGACCGCTGGAACCCGGAGGCGTGATGGAAATCTGGCAAGTCAAGGATGAACTGGTCTGCACTCGCCGGGCGCCGGGGTTGCACACGGCATCGCTGCGCGTGCTCCAAGGTCAGCGCGGCAACATCGAGGTGGCGACCGATCCGGTCGGCGCGCCGATCGGCAAGTGGGTGTTCACCACCCTGGGCAGCGCGGCGCGCCTGGCGATGCCGCAACGCACGGTGACGACCGACCTGACCATCTGCGGAATCATCGACGCATGGGAACCGTAGCGTGACCATGGGCGAAGGGCGAAGGGCGAGGGGCGCGAACGGGCGCCGGGGTACGGGAATTCTTTCCATTCATCGAGGAGTGAAAAATGGCTGAACGCATGGGCATTGCCCTGGGAATGATCGAGACGCGCGGAC
>JAKBNS010000211.1 GCA_021830925.1 Pseudomonadota bacterium
CTAGCCGACGACGCCCTCGCGGGGAGCCAGTCGGCACGCCTGGACGCTCCCGGTGCGGCCAGGGTGGAGGCGCTGGCCGGAGGCATCCTGAATGCCTTCGGCAGCTATGCGGGCATCGCGCTGTGGCTGTCCGACGCGCGCAACGATTTCGCGCTGCGCGGCGCCTACCTGCCCGGCACGCTGGAGCAGACGCGTGCGCTGGGCCGCTACCTGCGCGCCGCGCCGATCCCGCCGGGCGCCGACGAGGTGGCCGCGTGCATCACCCGGCTGAGCGGGCGTCAGGCGCGGGCGGTGTTGCAGCGGGTCTACGTCACCGGGGTGCGCCAGACCACCACCGGCGCCTCGCTGGACACCGGGCTGATCGAGTTGTCGGAGCATCCCCGCCCCGCGGCGGGCGCTCCCCGACACACCGTGTACAACCTGAACGAGAACCTGATCCTGTACTCGTCGACGAGCTCGGCCCCCGGCGCGGTCGCGCCGGACTCGATCTGCTACTACAGCGAAGCGACCGGCCGCGGCTTCTCCAACGCCACCGACGACCTGAGCCCGTATTACGACTTCGCCGCGGCCTGTTCCACCGGCGTGCCGATCAGCGTGATTCACGTGGCCGCGGCCGAGGCCCTGACCGACACGCCCGGGGTGTGCGAATCCTTCGCCGCGCTGCTGCGCGACCTGGGCTACGCCGGCGCTCTGCCCCGCGGCTGCTGAGGAGAAGCGCCATGGACCAGCCCGGCGATCGCGAACGACTCATGCTGGCCCTCGAGGCCGCGGGCCTGGAGATGTGGGAAAACGACCTGGTGGAAGGCAAGGTCACCCGCAAGGTCACGAAGGTGTTCGAGGAACTGGGCTACCGGCCCGAGGAGGCGGTGGGCTTCGTCGAGGACATCTATCGCATCGTGCATCCCGACGACGTCGCGCAGCTCAAGGCCGCCGTGGTCGCGCACGTGGCGGGCGAGACGCCCCAGTACCGCTGCGAGTTCCGGCTGCGCGCCAAATCCGGTGCCTGGGTCTGGTACGCCAACTACGGCAAGATCATGGACCGCGACGGCACGCGCCAGGGACGGCGCTTCGTGGGCGTGACCTTCAGCATCGACGACAGGCGGCGCAAGGAGGCCGAGCTCGAGCGGGCCAACGCGCTGCTCGTCGAGCGCAACCGGCAACTCGCGGAGTTGAACGAAACCCTGCAGGCACTGGCCACCACCGACCCCCTGACCGGCCTGGCGAACCGGCGGCAACTGTTCGAAGCCGGCGAGCGCGAGGTGCTGCGCGCGCAGCGCATGGGCCATGCCCTGTCGCTGCTGATCGTGGACATCGACGATTTCAAGCTGGTCAACGATACCTGGGGCCACGCGGCGGGCGACGAGGTGATCTGCGCGGTGGCGGCGACCTGCGCGCGCAGCGTGCGCGGGCAGGTCGACCTGGTCGGGCGCATCGGCGGGGAGGAGTTCGCGGTGCTGCTGCCCGAGGTGGGCATGGACGACGCGAACACCCTGGCCGCGCGCCTGTGCCGCACGATTCCGGCCTCGCCGGTTCCGCTGGGGACGACCGCGCTGCTGGAACTCACGGTGAGCATCGGCATCGCCACGCTGACCCCCGAGGTGGTCTCGGTGCACGAACTCCTGCGCCTGGCCGACCAGGCGCTGTACATGGCCAAGGGGGCCGGCAAGAACTGCGTGCGGCCCCTGCCCCGGGGCGAGTTGCTGGCCTAGCCAGCTGGCAGCCCGAGGCGCGCCGACCGGCTCCCGCCCTACTTGGCGGAGCAGCCGCCCGAGCTGGTCACCGAACCGGCGCCGGCCACCACGGACTGCAACTGGCCCTTGTCGATGCCCCGCAGCAGCGACGGCGTGGACTGGCCCTTCTTGCACACCAGCAACGTGGGCGTGGCCACCTGGCCGGCCGCCTTCAGGTTGTCCAGGTTGGTGCGCAGGGTGCGATCGGTCTCGAAGCTGGGCTGGGCCACGGGGTAACCGCCCTCCTCGGCCAGTTCATTGAACCCTGCTTCGTTCTTCTCCCACGCCGCGGCCGGGTCCGGCGCCTGCAGGATGCCGGCGGCGCGGCCTTCGCTGTCGGGCTTGAGGAAGCCCACCAGCACCACGTGCACGCGCAGCTTGCCCGCGGCGATCAACGGCGCGCTTTCCACGCTCAGCTGATGGCAGAAGCGGCAGTTGGGGTCCTCGAAGACGACGATCAGCGGCCCCGCCGTGCCCACCGTGAATCCCTTCGTCTGCATGGCCTGGCGCGCGAGTCGTGCGGCGGCCGCGCCATCGGCGGCATTTCCGGGCTGTGCGAAGGTCACTTCGGCGATGAGCAGGCTGGCGAGCAGGAGCAGGAGTCGTTTCATGGCAGGGATCGGGGGTCCTGAATGCGAAGAACTCATGATAGGGGGCCGCCTGGACTTGCGCCCGGACTCGCCACATGCCCGCCGGAGAAGACGGGAATGGCGCGGCCCGCGCCGTGAGCCGTCATGGCGTGTATTGCAGCCAACCCTTACATTACGCCGTCATGCATATCGTCGGCTTCTACGTCTGCCCGGGGCACCAGGTGCTGGACCTGGCCGGTCCGCTGGGGGCTTTCGAATCGGTGACGGTCGTGCTCGGACGGCCCGCCTACGAGTTGTGCGTGCTTTCCCGCGCCGGGGGCATGGTGCAGGGCAGCGGCGGCCTGGCCATCGCCACGCAACCGGCGCGCGGTGCGGTGCTGGACACGCTGCTGAGCATCGGCGGCGAGCTCGCACCCATGCTCGACGCCGGCGAGGCCGCGGCGGTGCGGGCGCTCGCGCAGGACACTCCGCGCGTCGCCAGCGTGTGCACGGGCGCCTTCCTGCTGGCCGAGGCGGGTCTGCTGCGCGGCCGACGCGCCACCACCCACTGGCGCGCCGCGCGCCGCCTGCAGCAGCGCCACCCCGAGGTGAAGGTCGAGTCCGACCGGATCTTCGTGCGCGACGGCGCCCTCTGGTCCTCGGCCGGGGTCACCGCGGGTATCGACCTGGCGCTGGCGTTGATCGAGGCCGACCATGGCATCGACGTGGCGCGCCAGGTCGCACGCGAACTCGTGGTCTACCACCGCCGCGCGGGCGGCCAGTCGCAGTTCGCGCCGATCTCCCACATGGAGCCGCAGTCCGACCGCATCCGGCTGGCGCTGGGCTTCGCGCGGGATCATTTGCACCAGGACCTGCGGCTGGAACGCCTGGCGGAGGCGGCGCATCTCAGCCCGCGCCAGTTCGGGCGCCTGTTCCACCAGGAAACCGGGGAGACCCCGGCGAAGGCGGTGGAGCGCATGCGCGTGGAGGCTGCGCGCGCGCGCCTGCAGGACGGTACCGAGTCCATCGAACGCATCGCGCGCGACGTGGGCTTCGGCGACCCCGAACGCATGCGCCGCGCCTTCCTGAAGTGGCACGGCACGCCGCCCCAGGCGCTGCGCCGCAAGGAACGCGCGCCGCGGGCGTAGCTCGGCTCCGCGGCGGCGTCCAGGCGCAAGTCGATCGCATGCGCGGGCCGGGGCGGATCACGTCCGCGCTCCTCAGCGCATGGTCACGAACTCTTCCGCGGCGGTCGGGTGGATGGCCACGGTGTCGTCGAAGTCGCGCTTGGTGGCGCCCATCTTCAGGGCCACGGCGAAACCCTGCAGCATTTCATCCATGCCGTAGCCGATGCCGTGGATACCCACGATGCGCTGGCGCTCGCCCTCGCACACCAGTTTCATGCGCGCCGGCTGGCGCGCCTGGGTCACCGCGGTGTACATGGCGGTGAAGGAGGACCGGTACACGGTGACCGCGGCGTCGCCGTACTCGGCCCGTGCCTCGGGCTCGCTCAGGCCCACGGTGCCGATGGGCGGGTGGCTGAACACCACGGTGGGCACGTTGCGGTAGTCCAGGTGCTCGTCGGGCCTGGCGTTGAACAGACGCTCCGACAATCGCCGCCCGGCGGCCACCGCCACGGGGGTCAGCGCCACCCTGCCGGTGACGTCGCCCACCGCGTGGATGCCGGGCACGTTGGTGTCCTGGTAGTCGTCGACCAGCACGTGGCCGGCGTCGTCGGTGGCCACGCCCGCGGCGGGCAGGCCCAGCGCGGTCGTGTCGGGACGGCGCCCGACGGCCCAGATCAGGCAGTCGGTGGTATGGCTGCGGCCGTCCTCCAGCAGCAGTTCCAGGCTGCCGTCGGGGTTGCGCCGCACGGCCCTGGGCACCGCATGGGTATGCAGCGCCGGCCCTTCGGCCTGCATCACCTCCGCCAGGGTCTCGCCCAGCATCGGGTCGAAATGGCGCAGCGGCGTGTCGTGGCGCACGAACAGGTGCGCCTGCGAGCCCAGCGCGTTGAGCACCCCCGCGAGTTCCACGGCGATGTAGCCGGCGCCGACGATGGCGCTGCGCCGCGGCAGCTCGCGCAAGGCGAAAAAGCCGTCGGAATCGATGCCGAGTTCGGCGCCGGGAATGTCCGGACGCGCCGGGCGGCCTCCCGTGGCGACCAGGATGTGATCGGCCGTGAAACGCTCCCCGTCCACCTCCACCGTGCGCGGGTCGATGAAACGGGCGCGGCCGCGCAGCAACTCCACCCGGTTGCGTTCGAAGCCGCTCAGGTAGGACGCGTGGATGCGCTCGATGTAGGCCTGGCGGTTGGCCACCAGCGTGGCCCAGTCCAGTTGCGTGCCGCCGGTGTGGAACCCGTAGCCGGGGCCGTAGCGCTGGATGGCGTCGGCGATCTGCGCCGCATGCCACATGATCTTCTTGGGCACGCAGCCCACGTTCACGCAGGTGCCGCCGATGACGCCGGCTTCGACCAGCAACACCTTGCGCCCGTGCATCGCGGCGCGGTTGGCCGAGGCGATGCCGCCGCTGCCGGCGCCGATCACGAGGTAGTCATGGTGCCGGCTCATCGCCCACCCTCCCCGGCCTGCAGCGCCGTCGCCACGACCTCGATGCGCCAGCGCGGATCGGCCAGCGCCGCCTGCACGGTGGCGCGCGGCGGTGTCGCGCCCGGCACCACCCAGGCGTCCCAGACG
Source organism: Pseudomonadota bacterium (assembly GCA_021830925.1). Lineage (GTDB taxonomy): Bacteria > Pseudomonadota > Gammaproteobacteria > Burkholderiales > Burkholderiaceae_C > Thiomonas_A. Next base: position 4,999 of record JAKBNS010000211.1, read on the forward strand.
GCGTTCATGGCCGCGATATCGGCGATGTCGGCGAGGAAGATCTGCACGTTCAGCAGATGGCCCTTGTCGGAGCCGCACTCGGCCAGCAGGCGCTCCACGTGGCCCAGCACCTCGCGGGTCTGGGCGGCGATGTCGCCCTCGGGATGGTTCTCCGGAACCTGGCCGGCCAGGTGGATCACGCCGTGGGCGATCGCGGCCTCGCTGAGACGCGGGCCGACATGGAGTCGTCGGATCATGGGCTGCGGGGGATCGATGGGGGAATGCCCATTGTCTCACCCGTCGCGCGGGTCCGCAGGTGGCCGCTCAACCCCGGCCGCGCAACGCGGCGAGCACGTGTCGATACAACTCGCGATGATTCAACGGCTTGCCCAGGACCCCGTCGAATCCCGCCTCGAGCAGGTGCGCCCGTCGCGAAGCCAGTGTGCGCGCCACCAGGGCGTGCACCCGAACGCCCGATGTGACCGGGTCGGCCTTGAGCTCGCGCGCGGTCCGCGCGTCGTGTTCGTTGTGGGGTCCGATCCCCATCAAGACCAGCAAGGGCTTGTGACGCCGCGCCAGTTCGGCGCCCTGCACCGCGTCGGTCGCAGACACCACATGGTGTCCGGCATGTTGCAGCACAAGCATCGCGAGCTTGCGGCTGATCGCATCGCTGTCGATCAACAAAATCGTCGCCATAGGCGTCTCCGGCACCGAGGACCTCGCGGATGCGAGGTCCTCGGCCGATCGGCGGAGACGGGGGCGGGGTCTCTTGGGGTTGCGGCTGGCTCGGCCTGGAGGCGGCCGGGGTCGGGGGCCGCACGCTCGAGCATCCGGAATCTACAAGTGCTCGTCAGCAAACTGCGGCGCGTCAACGAACAAGGCGGATGCTAGGGTCGCGCGCCCAAGCGGTCAATACAATCCTGGACGCATGCCCCCGAATGGGGGCGAGGCTCATGTCCTCATACCCAAGGGTGTATAAGTTCCAGGCGATACACCGCCGACGCTCGCCACGCCGCCATGATTCCTCCCCGCCTTCTCCTTGTCGATGACGACCGACTGGTGCTCGCGACCACCGCCGCGGGTCTTCGCCTGCTGGGTTACGAAGTGACCACGGCAGACGGTTCCGAGCAGGCGCTGCGCCTGGCTTCGACGGAGAGCTTCGACCTTGCCATCCTGGACATCCGCATGCCGAGTCTTTCCGGCGTCGAGCTCGGCCACCTGCTGGAGCGCCGGCACCGTCTGCGCAGCCTGTTTCTCAGCGCCTTCGGAGAGCGCGCCGAGGTGACCCAGGCCATCCGCCAGGGTGCGCTGGGCTATTTGCGCAAGCCCGTGGACCCGGCACACATGATGCCGGCCATCGAGGCGGCACTGGCGCGGGCGCGCGACCTGGACGCGCTGGCCGAATCCAAGCGGCAACTCGAGCGCGCGCTCGCGGAGCAGCGTCGGACCAGCATGGCCGTGGGCATTGTGATGTCCCAGCGACGAATCTCCGAAACAGCAGCCTTCGAACACCTGCGCGGTGAAGCGCGCAAGCAGCGGCGCAAGCTCAGCGAACTGTGCAGCGACCTGGTCGCCGCACAACAGCGTCCGGATCATGACTAGCTCCTCGACCGCCGCCTGGCCGCACGAGCATTCCGACGAAGCGCGCCGAGCGCTTCGTGCCCAGCAACGGCGCTTCCGCGCCCTGGTCGCGGCGAGTGCGGAGGCCGTGTACGAGATGAACCCCGACTGGTCGGAAATCCGCTTCCTGGACGGAGGCGGTTTCGTCACCGACATCACGCTGCCCACGCAGGGATGGCTGCAGCGGTACGTGCCGCAGGACGAGCTGACCAAGGTCCAGGAACACATCCGGGCTGCCGTGGCCCAATGCGGCAAGTTCGACCTGGAACACCGGGTCATCCGCGACGACGGCAGCATCGGGTGGACCCACTCGCGGGCCGTGCCGGTACTGGACGACGACGGACAGCCCTGCGCATGGGTGGGCCTGGCCAGCGATGTCACCGCACGCAAGGAGGCGGAACTTGCGTTGCGCGACAGCGAACAACAATTGCGCGCAGTCGCCGAGAACATTCTCGACGGCATCTTCCACACCGACCGCTCGCATGCCATCCAGTATCTCAACCCGGCGACCCTGGGGTGGCTGCGCCGCATGCTGGGCATGCCCGAGCTTCAACTCGATCAACTGCTGGGACGCAACCTGTGGGAATGGATGGGCGACAGCCCGCTTGCTCGCAGTTGCCGCGCGCATAGCGAGCACGCCATGGCCACCGGCCGCGGCACCAGCGCGGAACACGAGACGCTGGTCGACGCGCAGGTACGCAGCCTGCTCACGCTGCACGTGCCCATCCGGGACGAAAGCGGCGAAGTGATCGGCGTTCTGGGCATCGCACGCGACATCACCGAACGCCTGCGCGAGGAACACGCCCGACTTGCGCAGGTGCAGGCGCAACGCGACGTGCTCGTGCGCGAGGTGCACCACCGCATCAAGAATCACCTGCAAGGCATGCTCGGCCTGCTGCGCCTGCAACTGGCGCGCAACCCCGGCGTGGCCGGCCCGCTGTCCGAGGTCATGGCGCAGGTGCACGCCATCGCGGGAATCTACGGCATGGGGGAGCAGACGGAGTCCGGGGAAGTGGACCTGGGGCGCACCACGGCGCTGGTGGTGCAGGGCGCGGTGGGCGCCGCGGCGCTGCGCTTCGACAACGCGCTGGGCGCCTTGGCCCTGCTGGCGCAGGCCGACGCGGTGCCCATCGCCCTGGTGATCAACGAGCTCGTGACCAACGCGGTGAAGCACCTGGCGCGCGTGGAACTCGAGCGCCCGGTACGGGTGGCGCTGCGCCGCGACGGGGATGCCGCGCTGATCCAGGTGCGAAGCGGACCCGCCAGGCTCCCGCCGGGCTTCGACTTTGCCCAGCGCCGCGGCATCGGCACCGGGCTGAGCCTGCTGGGCACGCTGCTGCCCAGCAAGGGCGCCGAGCTGCGCATCAGCCAACACGCCGACGAGGTGCTGGCCGAGCTTCGGCTGCGCGCGCCGGTGGTGGTCCTGCGCTGAGCGCGGGGAGCGCGCGGATGCGCGCTCAGCCGACGGCCTCCACCGCGCCGCTGCGCAGGCTGCGCGTGATGGCCTCGGCGATGCGCGTGGCCTCGGTGGCGTCGGCCAGCGTGGTGCGCGCGGGGCGCAGCCCCCGGCAGGCGTCGACGAAGGCCCCGATCTCGAGCTGGAAGGCCTGCTCGAAGCGCTCGAAAAAGTCCGCCGTGGCGGCATGGCTCACGCCCTGCGCATCGCGCGCGACCACGCGATCCCTCGCGGCGCCGTGCCCGATCTCCAGGATGCCCGCGGTGCCGATCACCTCGGTGCGGGTCTCGTGGCCGTGCGGCATGGTGCGGCTGGCGTAGAAGGCGGCGCGCGCGCCGCCCTCGAACTCGACCAGCGCCAGCCCGTTGTCCACGTCGCCGCACTCCTGCAGCCCCGGGTGCAGCACGATGCTGCCGGTGGCGAAGGCGCGCAGCGCGCGCGGGTAGCCCAGCATCCAGCGCGCCAGATCGATGTCGTGCACGCTGCAGTCCATGAACAGGCCCCCGGAACTCGGGGCGAAGCGCACGAAAAATCCTTCCGGGTCGTTCAGGTCGCAGGTCTGCGAACGCACCAGGAAGGGGCGCCCCACCCGCCCGTCGCGCACCTGCTCCCAGGCGCGGGCATAGCTGGGGTCGAAGCGGCGCACGAAACCCACCATCGCCACCTGCGCCGGATGCTCCCGCGCCACCTCCTGCACGCGTTCGCAGTCCTCCACGCGCAGCGCCAGGGGCTTTTCCACCAGCACGTGCTTGCCGGCGCGCAGCGCGGCGATGGTCTGCTCGGCGTGCACGCTGGTCGGGGTGACCAGCACCACGGCGTCCACGTCCGGCGCCGCCAGCAGCGGCTCCAGGCTGTCGTGGCAGCGCCCCAGGCCCAGCTCGGCCTGCGCCCAGGCGCGCTCCTCGGCCAGCGGACTGCAGGCGGCGACCAGTTCGCAGCCACGGGTGAGGGCCAGCTGACGCGCGTGGCGCTTGCCCAGGCGGCCGAGGCCGGCGATCGCGACGCGCAGATTCGATTTCATCGGGCCAGTCCTCGTCGCGGCTCAGAGCGTCACCGGGGCGCCGCTGGCCCAGCTCGCCGCGGCCGCGTCGGCCAGCAGCTGTGCCTGCACGCCGTCCTCCACCGTGGTGCCGGGCCGGGCGCCGCTTTGCAGGCAGGCGAAGAAGTGGCTGATCTCGGCGCGGTAGGCCGCCGCGTAGCGCTGCAGGAAAAAGGCCTCGGGATTGTCCGCGCGCACGCCGTCGGCCCCCCAGCGCAAGACGCGGGTGCGGGTCTCGTTGCCGCACTGGAGCATGCCGCGCGAGCCCAGGATCTCGAAGCGCTGGTCGTAGCCGTAGGCGGCGCGGCGGCTGGTGTTGATCTGGCACAGCCGGCCCTTGCGGGTGCGGATGGTCACGGCGGTGCTGTCGGCGTCTCCCAGCTCGGCGATGGCCGGATCGGTCAGCACCGAGCCGGCGGCGCTGATCCACTGCGCCTCGTCGCCGTCGGCGCACAGCACCCAGCGGAACACGTCGAAGTCGTGGATCAGCATGTCGCGGAAAATGCCCCCCGAATGCCGGATGTAGTCGGCGGGCGGGGCCGCCGGATCGCGGCTGGTGACGATCAGCATCTCCGGCTCGCCGATCTCCCCGCGGCGCAACTCGGCCACGGCCTGCTCGAAGGTGGGATCGAAGCGGCGCTGGAAGCCGATCATGCAGGCCACGTCCGCCGCCCGCACGCGCGCCGCGCATTCGCGCGCGCGCTCGGCCGACAGGTCCACGGGCTTTTCGCAAAAGATGTGCTTGCCCGCCGCCGCGCTGCGCTCGATGAGTTCGTAATGCGTGGAGGTGGGCGAGGCGATGACCACCGCCTGCACGGCGGGATCGGCCAGCGCCGCCTCCGGCGTGCTGGCCGCCGCGCCGGTGATCTGGGCCAGCGCCGCGGCCTGCTCGGGCACGGGATCGCACACGTGCGTCAGGCGCAATCCGGGTAGCGAGCACAGGTTGGCGGCATGGATGCGGCCGATGCGGCCGGCACCGAACAGGGCGACGTGGTTCATGGCGGGGCTCGTGGGTGGGCGAACGCGGGGTGGGATGCGCCGGAGGGCGCGGGCTCAGCGACGGGCGCCGGGGGCGCCGCCGTGGGGAAGTTCGAGTTGGTAGGCCACGGCCAGGAACAGACTCTGCGCCAGGCCCATGGTGCCGCTCAGGGCGCGGAAACCGAAGGTCGCGTGGTCCTGCACGATCAGGCAGCTCTCGGCGAGTCGGGCCAGCTCGCCCATGCGGCTGTCGGTGATGGCGATCAACTTCGCGCCGCGCCGCGCTGCCTGCTCGGCGAAGGAGACGGTCTCGGCGGCGTACGGGGCGAAGGTCACGGCGATCACCGCGTCGCCGGCGCGCACCGAGCGCACCTGTTCCTGCTGCATCGCTCCGAGCGCGCTGACCAGGCCCACGCGCTTGTCGGTGTGCTGCAGCGCATAGGCCAGGTAGCTGGCCACCGCGAAGGACCGGCGCACGCCCACCACCCAGACCTGGTCGGCCTCGACCAGGCGCCGCACCGCGCGCTCGAAGGCCTCGGCATCCAGTCCGTCGCGCAACTCCTGCATGGCGGCCATGGAACCGGTGAGGAAGCCCTGCGCGATCTCCACGCTCGACAGGTCCTTCGCACCGCCCTCGATCACCTCGCGCAGGCGCAGGTGGTAGGAGCGCCCGGGCGCGATCTGACGCGAAATGCCGTCGCGAAACACCGCCTGCATCTGGCTGAACCCCGAGAAACCAAGGCGCTTGGCGAATCGCACCACCGCCGAGGGCTGCACGCCGCAGTGCGCCGCCAGTTCCAGGATGCCGTCCAGCCCGATGCGGTCGCGGTGTTGCTCGACATAGCGGGCGATGAGCTTCTGCTGCTTGCTCAAGGAGTCGAATTCGCGCGCGATGCGCGCGATCACGCCGTCGACATCGGGCGGGCTTTCGCTACTCACGGAGGGAACTCCCGAAGGCATGGTGGTGGAGCCGGCCGGGGCCTGCGAGCCTGCCTCGCCGGGTGCTGCTCGGCGCGAATTATCCACGGGCGTGTCAGAGGGGTGCGGAGGGCTGCGGGGCGCTGTCGTAGCCGCCCCACACGGACTGGTCGTACTCGATGACCGAGCCGGTCATCAGCCCGGACTCGTCGCTGCACAGGAAGGCCACGGCGCGTGCTACCTCGACGGGGTCGACCAGGCGCCCGAAGGGCTGGCCCGCGGCGGCCTCGCGCAACCAGTCGGCGCTGGCGCCGTGAAACTCGCGCTGGATGCGGTCCTCGCCCTCCGAGGCCATCCAGCCGATGTTCAGGGCGTTGACCCGGATGCGGTTGCGCAGCAGCGAATACGCGGCGTTGCGGGTCAGCGTGGCAAGCGCGCCCTTGGAGGCGCAGTAGGCAGCCAGGAAGGACTGCCCCGCCCGCGCCGACATGGAGCCGATGTTGACGATGCTGCCTTCGAGTCCCTCGCGGCGCATGACCCGCACCGCCTCCTGCATGAGAAAGAACGGCGCGCGCACGTTGACCGCGAACATGCGGTCGAACAGTTCGGGGCTGGTATCGAGCAGGCTTCCGCGATCGGTGATGGCCGCGGCGTTGACCAGCACGTCCACGCGCCCGAAACGCCGGTCGGCCTGGGCCACGACCTCGCGGCAATCGTCCACGCTGCCCAGGTCCGCCGGCACGTACAGCGCGTCCAGCGCGCCGCCCTCGCGCAGCCGCTGCTGGCGCTGCAGCCCGCGCTCGCGCTGGCGCCCGCAGAACACCAGACCGCGCAGGCCGCGCGCGGCGAGCGCGTCGCAGATGGCCGAGCCCAGGCCCTGGGTGCCGCCGCTGACCACGGCCACCTTGCCGTCCAGGCGCGAGGGGTCGCGGTTGCTCGTCGCAGCCTTGGTCTCTGACATGGGAAGACTCCCCGTTTGGAGTTGTCGCGCGTTTTCGCGCGTGGTCTCAGGTCTCAGGTCTCAGGACACCAGGGCCGGCTCGGCACGACCGCCGCCGGCCTTGCCCTCGAGTTCGTGGCGCAGCGCATCCAGCCCGGCGCCGCCGGCCATGTGGAACATGAGTTGTTCCAGCGACAGATCGCTCCTCGGCGCGTCGAGTTCCACGTGGCCCTGCGCGAGCACGACGAAGTGGTCGCCCACCATGTAGGCATGGTGGGGGTTGTGGGTGATGAAAATCACGCCGGCGCCCTGATCGCGCGCGGCGCTCAGGACGTAGCGCAGCACGATGCCCGATTGCGTGACCCCGAGCGCGGCCGTCGGCTCGTCCAGGATCAGCACCCGCGCTCCGAAGTGGATGGCGCGGGCGATCGCCACGACCTGGCGCTGCCCGCCGGACAGCGTGCCCACCGGGCGCTCCAGGTCGGCCACGCGGATGCCCATGCGCTGCAGCGCCTCGCGGGTCTGGTGCTGCATCGCCGGCACGTCCAGCCGGCGCAGCGGCCCGCGCCCGCGGGTCAGTTCCGAGCCGAGGAAGAAGTTGCGCCAGATGGGCATCAGCGGGGCCAGCGCCAGGGTCTGGTAGACCGCGGCGATGCCCAGGTCCAGCGCCTCGCGCGGGGAGTTGAACCGGACCGGCGAACCCTCCACCGTGTAGGTTCCGGTGTCGTGCTGGAACAGTCCGGCGATGATGCTGATCAGCGTGGACTTGCCGGCTCCGTTGTCGCCGAGAACGCAGGTCACCTCGCCGCGCCGCACCGCCAGGCTCACGCCGCGCAGGGCCTCGACGTGACCGAAGGTCTTGCCGATGTCCGCGAGGCGCACGATCGGCTCCGTGCTTGCTTGCATGCTCAGTCTCCGCGGGTCGAGCGGGTGCGCACCCAGTAATTGAACACGGTGGCGGCGAGCAGGGTCGCGCCGACGAAGAACTTGAACCAGTCGGGGTTCCAGTCGGCGTAGATCACCCCCTGGATGGTCATGCCGAAGATCAGCGCGCCCAGCGCCGAGCCCACGGCCGAGCCGTAGCCCCCGGTCATCAGGCAGCCGCCGACCACCGCCGCGGCGATGTAGACCAGCTCGTTGCCCCGGCCCGCGGCCGACTGCACGGTGTCGTAGGTGAACAGCATGTGCATGCCCAGCAGCCAGGCCGAGAAGCCCACCAGCATGAACAGGACCGTCTTGGTGCGGGCCACCGGAACCCCCACGGCGCGCGCGCTGGCGCTTTGCCCGCCCACCGCCAGCACCCAGTTGCCGAAACGACTGCGCAGCAGGATCCAGGTGCCGCCGGCGATCAGCACCAGCCAGTAGAGGATGGCGATGCTCAGCTGAGTGTGGCCGATCTGGAGGCTGGAGGCGAACACGGCGTGCGCCGACGCGTAGCCGGGCGTCATGCTGATGTCCGAGGTGGCCACGTTGCCGGTGATCAGGCGGGTCAGCGCGATGTTGGCGCCCTGCAGCATCAGGAAGGTGGCCAGCGTGACCAGGAAGCTGTGCAGCCTGGTGCGGGCGAGCAGGTAGCCGTTGAGGGCACCGATGCCCAGCGCCAGGACCAGCGAGAAGGCCACGCCGAACCACAGGTTGAGCCCGAAGGAGGTGCTGAAGATCGACGCGGCCAGCGACGCGGTGGTCACCGCGACGCCGGCGGTGAGATCGAACTCGCCCCCGATCATGAGCATCGCGACGGCCACCGAGGGAATGCCCAGCGTGGCGGCCTGGTACAGCACGGTGGACTGCGCCGACAGCTGGTGCAGCGGCGGCGCCACCACCCAGAACAGCGCGAACACGAGAATGGTGCCGCCCAGCGCGCCCGCCTCCGGGCGCCGCAGCAAGGCCTTCCAGAGGGGCCCGCGGACCGGCGCGGCTGCGGCATGGCCCGCGGCGGGCAATGCCGCCTGTTGCTTGCTCATGGTCATCGATGTGCTCCGCTTCGGCACCGGGCGGCGCGCCGCGCGCGTCCCGGTGCCTGGACTTGCAGACTCAGCGCGTTCCGCGCTCGGCGTACTTGGCCACCATGGCGGCGTTCTCCTGGGTGACGAAGGACGGCCCGGTCAGCACCGGACGCCCGCCGCCGACGGTGTCGCCGTTGGTCAGGTTCAGCCACAGCATGTCCACCGCCTCGTAGCCCTCGACGTAGGGCTGCTGGTCGATGGCCCACTTCAGCTTGGTGCCCTTGGCGATCATGCGGATCGCCGTCGGGCTCATGTCGAAGGTGCCGACCACGGCCTTGCTGCCCGCCATGCCGATGGCCCGCACCGCGGTGACGGCGTAGGGCGCGCCCAGCGTGACCACGTAGTCGATGGCCGGGTCCTGCTGCAGCTTGGCGACCATGCGCGACTGCACGTCGGCCATGTTGTTCTCGTTGACGTACAGCACCGCGAACTTGCCCTTGAAGGTCTTCTTGATGCCGTCGCAACGGGCCTCGAGCTGCACCGCGCCCTGCTCCTGGTTGACGCACAGCACGTTCTTCGCGCCCTCGTCGTTCAGGCGCTCGCCGACGGCCTCGCCGGCCACCATCTCATCCTGCCCGGCGTAACCCAGCAGGCCCATGGCCTTCCACTGGCCGGTACCGGCATTGAAGCCGACCACCGGGATGTGGGCCGCCTGCGCCTGCTTGACCGCGGCGCGCATGGCGTCGGGATGAGCCAGGGTCAACGCGATGCCGCTGACATGCTGTTCGACCGCGTTGACCACCAGTTGCGCCTGCTTGGACGCGTCGGGGCTGGCCATGTAGATCAGGCGCACATGATCGTTCTTCGCGGCGGCCTCCGCCCCCTTGCGAACGATGTCCCAGAAGGTGTCGCCCGGTGCGGCGTGGGTGATGATGGCGATGGTGTACTCGGGCGTCTTGGCGTGGGCCGGCATGCCCAGCCCGACCGCGCCGCAGACCAATGCCAGCGCCGCGGCCCACTTGGCCGTGACGCCGGAACCTTTCTTGAATTGCATGTCTGTCTCCTCGGTGGCAGCGTGTGCGGGCGATGGCGTGATGTGTGGTTGCCGGCTGTCACGCCCACACGACTCCAACCGGCTGTTCCGGCGCACCGGGCGAGGCCGGGGCCGGGGCGACGTGGCGAGCGAACTCGGCATCGCAGGCCGCAGTATGGATCAAGCGAGAAATTTTTTTCTAGGTAATTTCCCGATCGAAGGGTTTTTTCTTTCTGGACTACGCTGCGGACCCATGGGCGCCCGGCATCCGGGCCGGACGTGCCCGACACCCGCACCGCGACCCCGATGAGCACCTTGCCCTTCCCTTCCGAGCGCCGCCACGACCTGGCCTGCCTGGGCCGGCTGGCCGTCGATCTGTATTGCGAACAGTTCGGCGCGCCGCTGGAAGCCGCGCGCAGCATGGCCATGTACCTGGGCGGAAGCTCGGCCAACGTGGCCTTCGGCGTGGCCCGCCTGGGCCTGCGCAGCGCCATGATCTCGCGCGTCGGCGACGAGCAGATGGGGCGCTTCCTGCTGAACGCGCTGCAGCGCGAGGGCTGCGACGTCAGCCAGGTGCAGGTCGACCCGCGGCGCCTGAGCGCGCTGGTGCTGCTGGGCCTGAAGGACCGCGACACCTTCCCCCTGCTGTTCGTGCGGGAGAACTGCGCCGACATGGCCCTCGACGCGCAGGCCATCTCCGAGTCCTTCATCGCCGAGTGCCGGGCGCTGGCGATCACCGGCACCCACCTGTCCACCGACACCACGCGGGCCGCGGCGTCGACGGCGCTGCGCCATGCGCGCGCGCACGGCGTGGTGCGCATCCTGGACATCGACTACCGACCCGTGTTGTGGGGCCTGACCCGCCCCGGCGCCGGCGAGAACCGCTACGTGCCCGACGCGCGGGTGAGCGCGCGCCTGCAGGAAATGCTGGCGCAGTTCGAGCTGATCGTGGGCACCGAGGAGGAATTCATGATCGCCGGCGGCGTCCCCGGCGATCTGCTCGCCAGCCTGCGGCGGGTGCGCGAGGTCACGCCGGCGGTGCTGGTGCTCAAGCGCGGCCCGCTGGGTTGCTGCGTGATCGAGGGCGCGCTGCCCGGCGACCTGGCCGCGCTTGCCCTGCACGCCGGCGAGCGGGTGCGGGTGCGCAACGTGCTCGGCGCCGGCGATGCCTTCCTGGCCGGGCTGCTCGGCAGCCTGCTGCGAGGGCAGGACTGGGCCGAGGCGGCGCGCGTGGCCAATGCCTGCGGCGCCATCGTGGTGTCGCGCCACGCCTGTTCGGCGGCCATGCCCACGCCGGCCGAACTCGAGCACTGGTTCGCACGCGCCCACCACGCGGACGTGGATGCCGACGCCGAACTCGCCCACCTGCACCGGGTCAGCGTGGCGCGAGCGCGCTGGGACGAGCTGCACGTGATGGCCTTCGACCACCGCAGCCAGTTCCTGGATCTGGCGCGCGAGGCCGGCGCCGACGAGGCGCGCATTCCGGCGCTCAAGCAGTTGCTGCTGGGCGCGGTGGCCCGCGTGGAGGCGCGCAGCGACCTGCACGGGCGCATCGGCGTGCTCATCGACGGCGGCGACTACGGAGCCGATGCGCTGGCCCACGCCACCGGCCGCGGCTGGTGGGTGGGGCGCCCGGTGGAGCTTCCCGGATCTCGTCCGCTGCGCTTCGACGGCACCGCGTCCATCGGCAGCGCGCTGGTGTCCTGGCCCGCCGAGCAGGTGGTCAAGTGCCTGGTGCATTACCACCCCGACGATGCCATCGAGCTGCGCCTGGAACAGGAGGACCGGCTGCTGGAGTTGTGGGAGGCCACGCGCGCCGTGGGCAACGAACTGCTGCTGGAGGTCATCGCCCCCCGCGAGCTGTGCGCGCCCGGCACCGAGGACCAGGCCGTGCTGCGCGCCGTGCAGCGCCTGTACAACCTGGGCATCCGCCCGGAATGGTGGAAGCTGGCGCCGATGCGCGCGCCGGGCTGGCAGGCGCTGGGGCGCCTGCTGGCGGCGCGCGACCCCTATTGCCGGGGCGCGGTGATCCTGGGCCTGAACCAGCCGCTGCCGGAGCTGGCGGCGAGTTTCGCCGAGGCCCGCGACCCCGTGGTCAAGGGCTTCATGGTGGGGCGTACGCTGTGGGCGCGCGAATCCCTGCAATGGCTGCGCGGCGAGATCGACGACACCCGCCTGGGCGACGCGGTGGCGGCCAATTTCGTCGCCCTGATCGATGCATGGGCCGCGCGGCGCGCCTGAGACGGAGGATTCGATGCATTTCGTACGCATGACCATGGCGCAGGCACTGGTGCGCCACCTGGCCGCGCTCAGGGTGGAAACGGCCGACGGGCGCGTGCAACCCTACTGCGCCGGCGTGTTCGCCATCTTCGGGCACGGCAACGTCTGCGGCCTGGGCGAGGCGCTGTGGGAAGGTCGCGACGAGCTGCCCACGCTGCGCGCGCACAACGAGCAGTCCATGGCGCACGCCGCGATCGCCTTCGCCAAGGCCAGCATGCGCCAGCGCATCATGGCGGTAACCACCTCCATCGGCCCTGGCGCGACGAACCTGGCCACGGCCGCGGCGCTGGCCCACGTGAACCGGCTGCCAGTGCTGCTGCTGCCGGGCGACACCTTCGCCTCGCGACGCCCCGACCCGGTGCTGCAGCAACTGGAAAGCTTCCACGCCGGCGACCTCAGCGTCAACGACTGCCTGCGCCCGCTGACGCGCTACTTCGACCGCATCACCCGCCCCGAGCAGATCCTCGCCGCGCTGCCCCAGGCCGTGGCCGCGATGATCGACCCGGCCACCTGCGGCCCGGCCTGCCTGGCACTGTGCCAGGACGTGCAGACCCAGGCCTTCGACTGCCCGGAAGACTTCCTGCACCCACCGGTGCTCCATTTCCGGCGTCCTCCCGCCGACGCCGGCGAACTCGAGCGCGCCGTGCATTTGCTGCGCCGCTGCGAGCGCCCGCTGATCATCGCCGGCGGCGGGGTGCTGTACAGCCATGGCGGCGAAGGCCTGCGCGCATTCGCCGAGGCCCACGGCATCCCGGTGGCCGAGACCCACGGCGGCAAGAGCGCGCTGGCCTGGGACCACCCGCTGAACGTGGGCGCCATCGGCGTCGACGGCGCCCCCTCGGCCAACGCGCTGGCCGAGGAAGCCGACCTGGTGTTCGCCGTCGGCACGCGTCTGCAGGACTTCACCACGGGTTCGCACGCGCTGTACCCGGGAGCCGAACTGCTGGGCCTGAACGTGCAGCCCTTCGATGCCGCGAAATGGCGCGGCCGCAGCCTGGTGGCGGACGCACGCACCGCGCTCGAGCAACTCGAGCCCGGACTGCAGGGCTGGCGTGCCGACCCGGAATGGTCGCGCCGCGCGCATGCCCTGTCGGCGGACTGGCGGCGCCGGGTCGACGAGCTGACCGGCACGCGCCTGGTCGGCACCCTGCCCTACGACGCGGAAGTGATCGGCGGCGTGCGCGATTCGGCGCCCGACAGCCCGGGGGGCGACGTCGTGGTGTGCGCCGCCGGTACGCTGCCGGCCGAACTGCACAAGCTCTGGCGCGCCTCGCGGCCGGGCAACTACCACGTCGAGTACGGCTACTCCTGCATGGGCTACGAGATCGCCGGCGGCCTGGGCGTGAAGCTTGCCCGCCCCGAGCAGGAAGTGGTGGTGATGGTGGGCGACGGTTCCTACCTGATGCTCAATTCCGAGCTGGCCACCTCGGTCATGCTGGGTCGAAAGCTGATCGTCGTGGTGCTGGACAACCGCGGCTTCGGCTGCATCGAGCGCCTGCAGGGCAGTTGCGGCTACCCCAGCTTCAACAACCTGCTCGACGGCTGCGTGCCCGAGGGCGGCGAGCCCGTGCGCATCGACCTGGCACTGCACGCGCGCAGCCTGGGCGCCGAGGCCGTGCATGTGCGCAACCTGGAGGAATTCGGCGCGGCCATGCGCGAGGCGCGCACGCGCGGGCGCACCCAGGTGATCGTCATCGACACCACCCATGCGCGGGTGACGGCCGACGGCGGTTGCTGGTGGGACGTGGCGATGCCCGAGGTCTCGACCCGCGCCGAGGTGCAGCAGGCGCATGCGCGTTACGAGCTGGCGCGCCAGATGCAGCGCCCCTGAACCCCCGCCCCCTTCCCGCCCACCTGGACACCTGGATCCGGCGCCATGACCTGGAACGTACGCATCGGCATCAACCCCATCGGCTGGATGAACGACGACCTGCCCTCGCTGGGCGGCGACACGCCGCTGGACACCGCACTGTCCGAAGGGCGGGCCATCGGCTACGCCGGCTTCGAGCTGGGCAACAAGTTTCCCTCGGACCCCGCCGAGCTGAAGGCGCGCCTGGACGGCTTCGGCCTGGCCTGCGTATCCGGCTGGTATTCGGGCTTCCTGGCCGAGGCCCTGGACGGCCCCGACGGCGACGCGATGCTCGCGCGAGAGGTGCAACGCTGCATCGCGCATATGCGCAAGCTGCGCCACAACGGCTGCGACGTGGTGGTGTACGGCGAATGCGCCGGCACCGTGCAGGGGCTGATGGACACGCCGGTATCGCGCCGCCCGCTGCTGCGCGGCGACGCGGCGTGGCAGGAGTACGCGCGCCGCCTGGACGCCTTCGGCCGGCACCTGCTGGACGAGTACGGCCTGCGCCTGGCCTACCACCACCACATGGGCGCCTGCGTGGAGTCGCCGAGCGACGTGGACCGGCTGATGGAACTGACCGACCCGCGCAAGGTGTTCCTGCTGTTCGATACCGGACACGCCTATTTCGGAGGCGCGACACAGCCGGTGGATCTGCTGCGCCGGCATGTGGGTCGCGTGGCCCACGTGCACTGCAAGGACGTTCGCCCGCAGGTCATCGCCAAGGCGCGCAACGAGTCCTGGAGCTTCCTGCGCGGCGTGCTGGCCGGCGTGTTCACGGTGCCTGGAGACGGCGCCCTCGACTTCGGCGGCGTGTTGCGCACCCTGCACGAGGCGAACTACGCCGGCTGGCTGGTGGTCGAGGCCGAACAGGACCCGGCCGTCGCGCCCAGCGAACCTTTCGCCCGCAAGGGCTTCGAGACCCTGCGCGCCCTGGTCGACGGCCTGGGCGCTGGAGCCTGAACATGGTCAGTCCCCTGCTGGTCAAGGCCGCGCCCGACGGGCGCGAGATCGTCACCGTGACCCCCGAGAGCGCCGGCTGGACCTACGTCGGCTTCCAGGCCATCCGGCTGCCGGCCGGGCAGTCGCACGAACTGTCCACCGGGCAGCGCGAACTATGCCTGGTGGTGCTCACCGGCTGCGTGGACGTGGAGGTGGACGGGACCCGCCATGCCGGGCTGGGCCGGCGCGACAGCGTGTTCGAGCCCGTGGCACCGGCCGCCTTGTACGTGCCGCCGGGGCGCGCGCTGCGCGTGCTCGCGCAGCGCGACGCCGAAATCGCGCTGTGCAGCGCACCTGGCGACGGGCGTGAACGCCCGGTGCGCGTGATCGACCCGCTGGCCATGCGCGCCGGCACCCGCGGCCAGGGCACCAACCTGCGCCACGTGCGCGACATCCTGCCCCACGACGATCCGGGGGCCGCGCACCTGCTGGTGGTGGAAGTGATCACGCCGGCGAGTCACTCGTCGAGCTACCCGCCGCACAAGCACGACGACGAGCGACCGCCGCTGGAGACCCGGCTGGAGGAGACCTACTACCACCGCCTGGACCCGCCGCAGGGTTTCGCCTTCCAGCGCGTCTACACCGACGACCGCAGCCTGGACGAGGCCTGTGCGGTGGAGAACCACGACGTGGTGCTGGTGCCCAGGGGCTACCACCCCGTGGTCGCCCCGCACGGCTACCAGCTGTACTACCTCAATGTCATGGCCGGCCCGAACCGCCTGTGGGTGTTTCGCAATGATCCGGCGCACGAGTGGATGCTGAGCCCCCCGCGCTGAAGGCCGCGCGCAGTCGGTCGGCGTCGGCGTCCACCGCCGCGCGCAGCGGCTTGCGCAGGCCGAGCAGGAACGCCGCCTCGGCCACGACGAACAGCGGGCCGACCAGCAGGCCCACGAGGTCGTCGACGAAGGCCGGCTTGCGGCCCTCCCAGGCGTGGCCGACGAACTGGAACACCCAGCCCACGATGAAGGCGCCGACGCCCACGCTCAGCCAGCCGGCCGTGGGCAGCGCCGCGGCCCAGGCGCCCACGCGCAGCGCCAGCGCGAACAGCACGCACATCGCCAGGCCCAGGGGCCGATCCAGCAGCAGGTAGAACGCGCAGGCCGCGAGCGCCAGCGGCCACGCCGGCGTGAAGCCGAAGCCGCCCAGGCTCAGCGCCGGACGCGACAGCAACGCGACCAGCGCCAGCACGATCAACGGGATGCCCACGAAGTGGGTGGCGACGTTGCGCGGGTCGCGGTGGTAGGAGGCGTATTGCGCGAGTTGCTGCCGCAGGGTCTTCATCAGGCACTCTCCCGGATCACCAGTTCGAATCCCAGGTCGATGCTGGCCTGCGCCAGCGGCTCGCCGCGGATCAGCGCGAGCATCATCTCGGCGGCCGCCAGGCCCATTTCGCGCCTACGCGTGCGCACGCTGGTCAGCGGCGGCAGCATCTGCGCGCTGCCGGGCAGGTCGTTGAAACCGGCCACGGCCAGGCGCGAAGGCACCGCCACGCCCAGCTGCAACGCCTTGAGCAGCGCGCCCTGGGCCAGGTCGTCGTTGCAGAAGAACACGGCGTCGACGTCGGGGTGGCGCGCCAGTTCCTGCTCCAGCAGCACGCCGCCGAGTTCGATGGACGACGGCGCCGGGCTCAGCCATTCCAGCGTGGGGTCGTACAGGCCCGCCGCGCGCAGCGCCTGGCGGTAACCCTCGGCGCGCTGCAGCACCCGCGGGTCGAGCTGCGCCGCGGCGTAGGCGATGCGCCGGCGCCCGCTGCGCAGCAGGTGCTCGGTGAGGGCGCGGCCCGCGGCCGCCTGCGACAAACCCACGCTGTGGATGCCCGGCGCCGAGGTCACCTCCATCAGATGCACCGTCGGCACGCCACTGTCGTGGATCAGGCGGCGCGCGGTCTCGGTGCGGTCGAAGCCGGTCACCAGCAGACCGGCCGGACGGTGGGGCAGGAAGCCGCGCAGCAGTTGTTCCTCCTCCGCCACGTCGTAATGGGTCACGCCGATCAGGGTCTGGAACCCGGCCGGCAGCAAGGTGCGCTGCACGGCGTCGAGCACTTCGACGAACAGGGTGTTGGACAGCAGCGGGACCAGCACCGCGACCTGGGTGCTGCGGCTGGAGGCCAGTGCGCGCGCGGCCGGGTCGGGCACGTAGCCCAATTTCTGCGCGGCGGCCTGGGTGCGCCGCACCAGCTCGGCGTGCACGCCGCGGGTGCCGCGCAGCGCCCGCGAGGCCGTGATGGGGCTGACGCCCGCCTCGCGGGCGACGTCCTGCAGCGTGGCCCGGCCACTGGCCCGGGAGGAGCGCGATGAACTCATGATGCCGATAACCCTAATACAAATCCCTTGAGCGCGGCTTAGGATAGCGCTATCCAACGATTCTTTCCGCCAGGCACTCGCCTGAAGCTCGCAAATTCAAGGGACACATTCCGGGGAAACCTCACGCCCCGAAATGACAGCGCTACCAATGCCCACCAAGCTGATCGTCATGGGAGTCGCCGGCTGCGGCAAGTCGAGCCTGGGCGCCGCGCTCGCGCAGCGCCTGGGCGTGCCGCTGATCGAGGGCGACGATTTCCACAGCCCCGCCAGCAGGGACAAGATGGGCCGCGGCGTGGCCCTGGACGACGCCGACCGCGCGAGCTGGCTGGATCGCCTCGGCGAGGAACTGCGCCGCCACGAGTCCGGCGCCGTGCTCACCTGCTCCGCGCTGAAGCAGGCCTACCGGCAGCGCCTGCGCCAGGCCGAACCGCGGCTGCGCTTCGTCTACCTGCGCATCGACCCCGAGCTGGCCTACCAGCGGGTCAGCGCGCGCCAGGGCGGGCATTTTTTCCAGCCGAGCCTGGTGGCCAGCCAATTTGCCACGCTGGAGTCGCCCGAAGGCGAAACCGGCGTGTTCACCGTGGATGCGATCCTCGGCACGCCCGAACAGGCGGGCCGCGTGACGGACTGGATCGCCTCCGAATCGCCCTAGCGGCCACAGACCCGCGCGGCCCCGCCTCCCAGGAGACACTCATGAGCACTCCACGAAGCAGCAACCTGCCCAAGCGGCGCTGGATGATCGGCGCCCTGCTGGGCGTCGGCATCCTGATCAACTACCTCGACCGCATCAGCCTGTCGGTGGCGGCGCCGCAGTTGCGCACCGAGTTCCACCTTTCGCCGGCCGAGGTCGGTCTGTTCCTCAGCGCCTTCTTCTGGTCCTATTCGCTGCTGCAGGTGCCCGCGGGCATGCTGCTGGACCGGCTGGGGCCCAAGCCGATCGGCCGCTGGGGCGCGCTGCTGTGGAGCGCGGCCTCGCTGCTCACCGCCGTCGCGGGTGGCTTCGGCGGAATCTTCGCGGCGCGGGTGCTGCTGGGCGTGGCCGAGGCGCCGGCCTTCCCGGCCTGCGCCAAGGCCACCGGCTACTGGTTCCCGCGCCGCGAGCGCGCGCTGGCCACCGCCTTGTTCGACGCCGCGGCCAAGTTCTCCAACGTGATCGGCGTGCCCCTGGTGGCCTGGGTCGTGGTGGCCTTCGGCTGGCGCTGGGGCTTCGGCGTCACCGCCGCGCTGAGCTTCGCGTATTTCATCGCCTACTGGGCGCTGTACCGCGACCCCGGCGCCGACACCCGGCTCAGCGAGGCCGAGCGCGCCTACATCGTCGAGGGCGGCGCCACCCCCGAAGGCGCGGCGCCCGCCGGGGCCTTCAACATGTTCGGCTACGTGCTGACCAAGGCCAAGGTCTGGGGCCTGACCATCGGTTTCGCCGCCTACGGCTATTCCTTCTACCTGTTCCTGACCTGGCTGCCCAGCTATCTGGTGCAGACCATGCACATGAACATCCTCACCTCGGCCGAGTACACGGCCATCCCCTGGCTGGTGGCCACCTGCACCGACCTGCTGGTGGGGGGCTGGCTGATCGACCGCCTGGTGGCCGCCGGACGCGACGAATCGCGGGTGCGCAAGACCGTGCTGATCGCCGGCATGGTGCTGGGCCTGGCGGTGTTCGGCGCCACCCAGACCACCAACCCGGGCTGGGCCATCACCTGGATCTCCATCGCGCTGGGCGGACTGGCGGCGGCGGCGCCGGTGGGCTGGTCGCTGCCCTCGCTGATCGCCCCCAAGGGCGGCGTGGGCACCGTGGGCGGCATCATGAACTTCGTCAACAACCTGATGGGCGCGGCCGCGCCCATCGTCACCGGCATCATCGTCGGCAGCACAAGTTCCTTCGCCAACGCCTTCGGCGTGGCCGGCGTGATCCTTCTGATCGGCATCGCCGCCTTCGTGTTCCTGCTCGGGCGCATCGAGCCGGTGCCCGAACCGGGGCAGCGCTGAGTCTTGAAGCCGCGGCGCTCCCGACTCGCGGGGCGGGAGCGCCGCGCGATCCGCATCAGGCCGGATCGACCTGCATCTCCGGCACTTCCGACGGCACGATCAGGCGGCCGGCCGTCTTGGAGACGATCTCGTCCACCGATACGCCCGGCGCGCGCTCCTTGAGCACGAAGGCGCCGTCCTCGATCTCCAGGTAGGCCAGGTCGGTGAGCACGCGGCGGATGCAACCGGCACCGGTCAGCGGCAGCGAGCAACGCGGCAGCAGCTTGGACTCGCCGTTCTTCGACGCGTGGGTCATGACCACGATGATGTTGGCCGCGCCGGCCACCAGGTCCATCGCGCCTCCCATGCCCTTGACCAGCTTGCCGGGAATCATCCAGGAAGCGATGTTGCCCTCGACGTCGACCTCGAAGGCGCCCAGCACCGTCAGGTCCACGTGGCCGCCGCGGATCATCGCGAAGGAGTCGGCCGAATCGAAGATGGCGGCCCCGCGTCGCGCGGTCACCGTCTGCTTGCCGGCATTGATCATGTCGGCGTCGACCTCGGCCTCGGTCGGGAAGGGCCCCATGCCCAGCAGCCCGTTCTCGGACTGCAGCATCACGTCGATGCCCGGCGGGACGTAGTTGGCCACCAGCGTGGGAATGCCGATGCCCAGGTTGACGTAGTAACCGTCGCGCAGTTCGCGCGCGACGCGCTGGGCCATTTGTTCTCGGGTCAGGCTCATGGACTTTTCCTCAGGCGGCGCGGCGCACGGTGCGCTGCTCGATGCGTTTCTCGAAGCTGCCCTGGATCACGCGATCGACGTAGATGCCGGGGGTGTGGATCTGCGCCGGATCGAGTTCGCCGGGTTCGACGATCTCCTCGACCTCGACCACGGTGATGCGCCCCGCGGTGGCCGCCAGCGGGTTGAAGTTGCGCGCCGTGTGGCGGTAGATCACATTGCCGAAATGGTCGGCCTTCCAGCCCTTGACGATGGCGAAGTCGCCGGTGATGGACGGCTCGAGGATGTAGTTGCGCCCGCCGAACTCGCGCACTTCCTTGCCCTCGGCCACCGGGGTGCCGTAGCCGGTGGCGGTGAAGAAGGCGGGGATGCCGGCGCCGCCGGCGCGCAGCTTCTCGGCCAGCGTGCCCTGCGGGGTCAGCTCGACCTCGATGTCGCCGGCCAGCAGCTGTTTCTCGAACAGCGCGTTCTCGCCCACGTAGGAGGCGATGACCTTGCGGATCTGGCGCTGCTCGAGCAGCACGCCGAGGCCGAAGCCGTCGACCCCGCAGTTGTTCGAGACCACCGTCAGGCCGCGCGTGCCGCGGCGATGGATCTCGGCGATCAGGTTTTCCGGAATGCCGCACAGGCCGAAGCCGCCGGCGATCACGGTCATGCCGTCGGCCAGGCCGTCCAGCGCCTGGGCGTAGCTTTGCACGCGTTTGTCGAGTCCGCTCATCCGATCTCCGCTGGGTTGGTGTCCGGCGTCGCGCCGGGGTGAAAAGCTCTATGGTCGCGCAGGGCCAAGGATTTGTGAAATTGGAAATTCACGTTCATTATTTTATAAAATAAATAAATCATGACCCTGAAACAGCTACGGGCCTTCCTCGCGGTCGCGCAGACCCTGAGCTTCGTGCAGGCCTGCGAGCGCGTGCACTTGTCCCAGCCGGCACTCAGCCTGGCCATCAAGGCGCTGGAGGCCTCGCTCGGCGGCGCGCTGTTCGTGCGCAGCAGCCGCAGCGTGCAACTTACTCCGGAAGGCGAGGTTCTGCTGGCGCTGGCGCCGCGTCTGATCGCCGACTGGGACGACGCGCGCGAGCGCATGCGGCGCCATTTCGCGCTGGACATCGGGCGCGTGGAAGTGGCGGTGATTCCCTCCTTCGCCTGCAACCTGCTTCCGCGCGCGCTGGCGCGCTTCGTCGAACGCCACCCGCGCATCGACGTGGCGATCCACGACGTGATCAACGAGCGGGTGCTGGACATGGTGCGCGGCGGCCAGGTCGAACTGGGCATCGCCTTCGAGCCCATGCAGCTCGATCGCCTGGGGTTCCAGGCTTTTCATACCGACCGTTTCGTGGCGGTCGTACCGCGGGACAGCGAACTGGCACGCGAGGAGCGCGTCGCCTGGGATAGCCTGCTGCGCGAGCGTTTCATCGCGCTGCAACGCCCCTCCGCGGTACGCGGGCTGCTCGAACAGGTGCTGGCCGAGCACCGCATGGAACTGCGCGTGGCCTTCGAATGCCATCAGCTCGCCACCGTGGGGCGCATGGTGGCGCAGGGCCTGGGAGTCAGCGCGGTCCCGGGCTTTTGCATGGAGCAGATGGCCGAGCTGGGCGCCTGCTGCGTGCCCCTGGTGGCCCCCGAGGTACAGCGACCCATCGGGCTGCTGCGCCGCACCGACCGCCAGCTCTCCACCGCCGCGCAGGCGCTGTGCGACCTGCTGCTGCGCATCGAGGACTGGGCCCCGGGCGAGGCCGTCGCCGCCTGAAGCATCGGGCATGCGCGCGGTGGCGCAACCGCGGCCTTGCGCCCGCCGCGGCGCCACGCCAGGAGCGAGCCGACCCTGACAGGCCGGGAGCGGATGCGTGATCCCGTGAAGGATTCCACACTCCCCAGGGTTTCCTGGAGGCTCTCGGGGCACGAACGAGGCGCAGCCGGATATGGTTCATCCGCATGGCGACCATTCCCGCGGCCGCCGTTCCCCCACCCCTGAGCCGGCCCGCGCAAACCCATGACCACCGACACCCTGCTCGCGGGCCAAGCCCGTCCCGTTCCAGCCGCCCCCGCGCCCGCGGGCGTGTCGATCGACGATCTGTGGAAGGCCCTGCGCAGCCATGCCCATGACCCGGCGCAGCACCTGGGCGAGGCCCTGGTCCAGCGCGGGCTCATCACCCCGGCACAGCTCGCGCAGGCGCTCGCGCGCCAGGCGAAGGAGCAGCCGCATCGCGCGCTGGGGACCATCCTGGTCGATGGCGGCTTGCTGCGCGGCGAGCAACTCGACAAGGCCATCTCCGACTGGCTGGGCATGCACGTCGTCGACCTCGGCCAGCTCGCGCCACAGGCCCAGGCGCTGCGCCTGGTGCCGGCCGGATGGGCCGAGCGCGAGGCAGTGCTGCCACTGATGCTGCGCGACGGCCATCTGGTGGTGGCGTTGGCCGATCCGTGGAACAGCCGCAACCTGCTCAATGAACTTCGCCTGTTGACAAGCCTGGACATCGTGCCTGTCGCCGCCGCGCCCGCCACCCTGGGCCCGGCCATCGCCCGCGCCTATCGCGAGGCGGCCCCCGCGGGCGCGACGCAACCGCGCGACACGCGAGAGCTGGCCGCCGAACTCACGCGCCAGCCCGAACCCGCGCTGGCGGCCGACATCGCCGCGGCGAACGAATCGGACAGCACGCTGGTGCTTTTCATCAACTCGCTCATCGCCGATGCGATACGGCTTCGCGCCTCGGACATCCACGTGGAGACCGGTTCCGCCCCGAGCGGCGTGCGCATCCGCCTGCGCATCGACGGCGACCTGGTCGACCACCTCCAGCTTCCCGCGCGCTACGCCTATGCCATGATTTCCAGGCTCAAGATCATGGCCGACCTGGACATCGCCGAGCATCGCAAGCCGCAGGACGGAAAGATCGACTTCGCACGCTTCGGCGGGCCCCACATGGAAATGCGCATGGTGGTCGTCCCCACGGCGCACGGCATGGAGGACGTCGTGCTGCGTCTGCTCGGGGGACTCAAGCCGATTCCGCTGGAGCACATCGACCTCAGCCCGGTCAACCTCGCGGCGCTGCGCGAGGTGATCGTCAAGCCCTACGGCCTGATCCTGGTCTGCGGCCCCACGGGCAGCGGCAAGACCACCACCCTGCACTCGGCCGTGCGCGAGATCAACACGGAGAAGTGCAAGATCTGGACCGCCGAGGACCCCGTGGAGATCACCCAGCCGGGACTTCGACAAGTGCAGGTCAATCCCCGCATCGGATGGACCTTCGCGGCGGCGATGCGCACCTTCCTGCGCGCCGATCCCGACGTGATCGTGATCGGCGAGATGCGCGACGAGGAGACCGCGCGCATCGCCGTCGAGGCCTCCCTGACCGGACACCTGGTCATGTCGACGCTGCACACCAATTCGGCCGCCGAAAGCATCGCCCGGCTGCTGGAGATCGGCCTCGACCCCTTCACCTTTTCCGACTCCCTGCTGGGCATCCTGGCGCAGCGCCTGGTGCGTCGCCTGTGCGTGCACTGTCGGGTGCGCGAAGCCATGGCGGACGACGAGTTGCAGCACCTGGCCGGCCTGTACCTGGCCAGCGGCGGCGGCGCCGGGGAGTCGCGCGAGCGCCTGCTCGAACGCTGGAGGTCCAGCTACGGCGACCCGCAGGGCCGCGTGCTGCGCTATCGCCACGCGGGCTGCGCGCACTGCGAGTCCTCGGGCTTTCACGGGCGGCTCGGGCTGCACGAATTCCTCGGCAGCGACGACGCCCTGCGCGAGCTGGTGCGCCGACGCGCGCCGGCCCGGGACGTCGTCGCGCTGTCGCAGGCGCGAGGCATGCCCACCCTGCTCCAGGACGGCATCGAAAAGATGTTCGGCGGACTCACCGAGCTCCCCGAGGTGCTCGCCGCGACCAACCACTGAAGCCGGCGTTCGGCCGCGCGTTCGCGGCGCCGCGCCTGGGCGTCGCGAACGCCCTGCGGTTCAGGCCGTCGGCTTCGCCGCGCGTGCGGACAGCCACTCCAGGAACTCCTGGGTGGCGCAGCTCGCCTGGGCGCCTTCGGTGTGCACGAGACCATGCAGGCGCACGCCCTCCGCGCAGTCCTCGCGGCCTTCGAGGAAACGCCCCACGGGGCATTCGTGCGCGCCGTGCGGGGTCCTCTCCTCGGTCGCGTGGGTGTAGCGCCAGTGGTAGGCCAGCGCCCCGGCAAAGGTCTGGATCGGCGCCGCCTGCGCTCCCGTCGCCGGCGTGAAGCCGGCGATCCAGGACGGCAGCTCGGCCAGGGGCATCGGCCTGGCGAACAGATAGCCCTGGGCCTGATCGGCGCCGAATGCCGCGGCCACTTCCAGCATCGCCCGGTCCTCGATGCCCTCGACGACCACGCGCTGCCCCAGATCGCGTCCGAGCAGCACCAGCGCACCGACCAGCTTGACGGTCTGCAAGGGACTGTCGTACACGCGGCGGATCAGCGTCTGGTCGATCTTGATCGCGTCGAAGCGATAGGCCGCGATGCGTTCGATGCTGCTGTAGCCGGTGCCGAGGTCGTCGATGGCCACGCCCACGCCGACCCCGCGCAGCGCCTCGATGGCCCGGCCGTGGGTGGCCGGATCGAATTCCTGTGTCTCCAGCAGCTCCAGGGTCAGGCGCCCGGGCGCGATGCCGCGCTTGCGCAGCGCGGCATCGACCCACTGGGCGCAATCCGCGTCGAGCAGGGTCGAGGGCGGCAGGTTGATCGAAAGGTCCAGCGCCAGGCCCCGGGCATCCCAGGCGCTCAGCGCATCGAGGGCGAGGTCGAGCCCCAGCCGGAACACGCGGTCCAGCTCGATCTCGCCCAGCGGCGGCAGAAAGACCGAGGGAGGGATGATCTCGCCGTCGGACATGCGCAGGCGCGCCAGCGCCTCGACGTGACGGACGCGGCCGGACTGCAGGTCCACCGTCGGCTGCACGAACATCTCGAGGCCGCCGGCGAACAGCCGATCCCGATAGCGCAGTGCCGCCTCCTGCGAGAGCTCCACCGAGCGGACGGGCCCGGCGCAGCGCCCCCAGGCCACTTCCAGGCGACGGCGCAGGCCCGCACTCCATTCCTGCATCCACGCCGACGCGAACTGGGCGGTCTGGCGCCCGAACACACTGACCACGCCCACCACGTGGCCGTCACGTCCGCAAAAGGGTATCGACACGTGCGAGCGGATTCCCAGGCGCGCACCGACGTCGCGCCACGGCGCCACGCGCTCGTCCTGGGCCCAGGAATCGATGCGGGCGATGGCCTCGTTGCGCCATGCCAACGAGGTCGCGCTGCGCCCCCTGGGGGAGTCGGGGTCGAGTTCAGGCAGGCCTTCGCCGGCGAAGAGTTCGGTCAGCGGGTCCACGCCCTGCGCGCAGGCGCTGGCCTCGACCACGAGCGCGCCGCTGCGATGCAGACGCGTCAGCGCGACGGCCACGACACCGGGCAGCCGCCCCAGGAAGGCGATCTCGTGTTGCGAAGCATCCGACCATCGCGCGCCGCGCACCGGCTGCTCGCGCGCGAAGACCTCCAGATAGGAACGACTGACCGCCTCGGCGGCGGCGAACTGCGCGTGCAGGTCGTCCTGGAGGCGCAGGTCGAGCAGCCCGAGCAAGCGGTATCGCTTGGTCAGTGGCAGCCGAGCCGCAGCCAGACGCTCGGCGAGCAGCCCGCGGTAACGCATCGACGCGCGCGCGAGCATGGAGCCGCTCACGCCACCCAGCAGATGGATCTCGCCCAGTTGGCGCGCGCGCCCCAGCAGGCGCTCGCGCGTCGTCCGCGGATCGACGAGCATCGACAGGTAGGCCGCCTGGCGGCGCTTGAGCTCGGCGAACTGCTCCCCGGACAGGGTCCCCAGCAGGGCCAGCGCGGCCGGGTCCTTCGCCAGGTCGCGGTAGAACTCCTCGACGAACTCCGCGTGGATGCGATCGAACAAACCGGCGAATTCGGTGAGCAGCACGTCGGCCTCCGCGGCGTAGCCGTCCAGCGGGGACTCCGGCTGCTCGACCGCGCCGTCGGCGACCCCCATCTGCCACCAGTTGATGCGCGTCTTCTTTCTCTGCTTGAGCTGGTACATCGCGGCGTCGGCCAGGCGCAGCAACTGGTCCGGATCCCAGCTGTCCTGCGGAAAGCGCGCGACTCCCATGGTCAGTCCCACGCGCGCTGACGCCCCCTCGGCCAGCGCGACCGGGCTGACGACGGCCTCGTGCAGGCGTCCGAACACGGCCGACAGTTGCTGCATCGCGAGCACGGAGTCGATTTCCTCGACGACGAACACGAACTCGTCGCCGCCGAGGCGCGCGATGAGTTCGCTGCGGCGCAAACGGGCACGCCAGCGCCCCGTCAGCTCCCGGAGCAGAAGATCCCCGGCGGCGTGTCCGTAGCGGTCGTTCACGTCCTTGAAGTCGTCCAGGTCGATGTAGCAGACGGCGACCTCCTTGCGGTCGCGCCGCGCGCGCGCGAGCGCCTCCTGCAGGTGCAGGTTCAGCGCGAGACGGTTGGGCAGGCCCGTCAGCGCGTCGCGCAGCGACTGCACGGTCGCCGTGCGCCGCATATCGGAGAGCTGAACAAAGGAGGCCTGGATGCGCACCGCGGCCAGCATCAGGAAGGCAAAGTACAGGACGATCAGCAGGCCGAGAGCCTCCAGCGATGGATTGGCCGACCCGATGAGCCGCAAACTCGTGGGTACGAAAGGCGGGAGAATGAACAGCGCGGCCGACCATGCGTCGGAGGCCAGCTGGGCGACGCCCGCACCGCACACCGCGGCGACGACCGCGGCGACGAGGATTTCATCGAAGGCCGTGCTCGGCGGCATCAGCAGGGGCAGCAGCGCCCAGGCGCAGCCCAGCAGGCCCACGCTGGCACGCAGGTGCAACAGCCACCGCGAAGCGTTCGTTCCCTCGGCCAGCGCGGCCCTTGCGCCGAACCACACGCTCATGCGCACCACATGCGCGAGCACGATACTGGCGATCCACGTCCACAGGAGGCGTGCGGAGACTTGATCGCGCAGCACCCAGGCCATGAATCCGGTGGGCACGATGCTTCCGATGAATCCGACCGGAATGATCTGCAGCAGGACCCGCACGCGGTCGACGATGATGTCCGCCTGGCCCGTCCGGGCCGCCGCGTCGAATGCGCCCGCCACGAAATCCTTCAGGGCCAGCGCCCCGAGGGCACGCGCACCGGGATGCGCCGCCGACAGCTCCGATGGAGGCCCGCTGGGTTTCATCTGTCCGTCCGTCCGGTCTAGCGTCTCGTGTCGGTCGCCGGCCTCGCGACGATCCGGGGGCGGGAAATCCGACCGAGGCCCGTGGGCGACGCCTGACGATGCGCGGCGCCCTGCAACGCAGAGTATCCGAGAACAAAGGGTTCGAACGTGCAATAGATCACGAAAAGCACTACCCGTCGCGATCTCCGCGCTTTCCCGACTTTTCGGCCTCGAAATCCTCGGAAGCGTCGCGAACGGACGACATTCATCATTCACGGGCACGCTGCGGGCCGCGGGCCGCGAGGTGCAGGGGGCCGGGCACCGCCCGGCCCGGGGGCGTTCAGAGGATCATGCCCCCCGAAGCCTCGATGCGCTGCCCGTTCACCCAGCGGTGCGAGGACATCAGCAGGGAGGCGATGAGCGGCCCGATGTCCTCCGCCACGCCGGCCCGCCCCAGCGCGGTGTTGGCGGCCACGATGCGGTTCACCTCGGGGTTGTCGCGCACCATGCCGCCGCTGAAATCGGTCTGGATGGCTCCCGGCGCCACGGTGTTCGCGGCGATGCCCCGAGGACCGAGTTCCTTGGCCAGATACCGCGTGAGCACCTCCACCGCGCCCTTCATCGAGGCGTAGGCGGCGCTGCCGGGAAAGGCGAAGCGGGTGAGCCCGCTGGACACGTTGACGATGCGCCCGCCGTCGCGCAGCAGGCCCAGCAGCTTCTGGGTGAGCAGGAACACGCCCTTGAAATGCACGGCGTAGAGGCTGTCGAGTTCCGCCTCGGTGGTCGATTCGATGGGCCGATGGTGCGACGTGCCGGCGTTGTTCACGAGAAAGTCGATGCGATCCGTTCCCAGCGTGGAAATCGCCTCGGGCAGCCGCGCCACGAAGGCGTCGAAGCTCGAGGCATCGCCGCTGTCGAGGGGAAGCGCGATGCCCCGGCAGCCGCGCTGCGCGAGCAGCGCCACGACCTCGTCGGCCTGCGCCCGGTTCGTGTGGTAGGTGAAAATGCTCGGCACGCCGAGTTCGGCCAGGCTGAGCACGGTGCTGCGCCCCAGGCCCCGGCTGCCGCCGGTGACGAGGGCGATGCGGGGCGATGCGGTGGTGTAGACGAGGTCGGTCATGGAAGGCTTCCGGGGTCGGGTTTCGATACTGCCAGCGTAGGCCGCCCAGGTGCATCGCCGACAGACCCGATCCGCGCTTTTCATGACCTGTTCCTGCCCGCCCCGGCGCGGGCCGGGACGCCGCACAATGGAGCCCGTGAACCCCTCCCGATCCAAGGCCCGCGCGCTGCGCGAACTCGTCGCGACGCTGCAGGACTACGTCGAGCGCCAGCCCGGCGACAGCCCTTACCGCACCCCGGTCGAAGGCCTCATCGTGCTGCGCGGCCGCCAGCAGCGCAAGCCCACGCACCTCCTGCACCGTCCGGCGCTGTGCGTGGTCGCGCAGGGCGCGAAGTGGACCGGCTTCGGCGCGCATCGCCTGCGCTACGCCGCCGGCGAGGCCATGCTGGTGACCCTGGACATGCCCGGCGCCAGCCAGATCGCGCAAGGAGCCGCCGACAAGCCCTACCTGAGCCTGGTCATCGAGCTCGACACCGCCGCGATGCGCGAGACCCTGGAGCGCCTGGGCGAGCAGGCCGTGCCGCGCGCACCGGTCACGCAGGGCGCCTTCGTGCTGTCGCTGGACACCGCGCTGATCGACTGTGCCGCGCGCGCCGTACGCCTGCTCGAAACCCCACGCGCCCTGCCCCTGCTCTATCCACTGCTGATGCGCGAGATCAGCTACCACCTGCTCAGCGGCCCCCACGGCGCCAGCATCGCGCAGGTCCTGGCGGGCGGCGAACGCGGCCAGGGCCTGGTGCGCGCGTTGCGGGCGCTGCGCGACCACTACGACCAGCCGATGCGCGTGGAGCAGCTGGCGCGACTGGCGAACCTGAGCCCCTCGGCCTTCCATCGCCGGTTCAAGGAACTCGCGGGGCAATCGCCACTGCAATACCAGAAGACCCTGCGCCTGCTCGAGGCGCGCCGCATGATGCTGGACGGCGAGGCCAATGCCCAGACGGCCGCGCTGCGCGTGGGCTACGAAAGCGCCTCGCAGTTCCACCGCGAGTACCTGCGCATGTTCGGCGCTCCGCCGCGCGAGGACCTGCGGCGCCTGCGCTGATCGGCTCGCCACGCGGCCGGTTCGCGCCAGCCTTCAGCCGGCGATCACCAGCGGCGCTTGCGCACGTGGCGCAGGAACTCCTCGAGGATGGGCGTGCAGTCCAGCAATTCCGGGTTCGACGGATGATGGAATTCCGGGTGCCATTGCACCCCGAGCAGGAAATTGCGCCCCGTGCCGCGAATCGCCTCCGGCAGGCCGTCGTCGGGACTGATGGCTTCCACCACGAGCTCCCGTCCCAGACTGCGCACCGCCTGGTGATGCACCGAGATGACGTTGAGACTCGCGGGGTCGACCTCCGGGTACAGGCGCGCCAGCAGCCCGCCCTTGACCAGGCGCACCGGATGCTGGTTGAGATCGTAGGCCTCGCTGAGGTGCGCGATTCCCTGCTCGGGAAGCTGGGTGGGCAGGTCCTGGTACAGCGTGCCGCCCATGGCCACGTTGATCAGTTGCGCTCCGCGGCAGATGCCCAGCACCGGCTTGCGCACTTCGATGAACTCGTGCAGCAGTTCCATTTCGTAGCCGTCACGCACCGGGTCGCCGGCCCATTCGGGCTTCAGCGGCTCCTCGCCGTAGCTGCTCGGGCTCAGGTCGGCGCCACCCTGCAGGATCAGGCCGTCGAGCGCATCGGCGTAGTCGGACAGCCGGATGTTGCTGCGCACGATGCCCACGCCGCTGGCCACCGTCGGCACCATGAACACCAGCACGTCGCGCGACATGGCCCAGTGCGCCACCGACTGTTCCAGGTACTGCAGGGTCTTGGCGCGCAACCCCGCCAGGCCCGGCTGGGGATGCTCGATGCGGGCCGAGATTCCGATCTTCAGGGGTTTCGTGGCCATGGCGTCCTCGCGCGACGGAGCCGATCGAATCCAGATTTTGTTCGAAGCAGCCGCCGTCTATAACCTAGCACGCTCCTTCGCCAATCGCCGCGCCTTGCGCCGATGTCGTGCGGAGATCGACCGGGTTTCACGGGCATTCGTGGCGCATCGCCGACGCTCGGCCGCAGATGGATCTGCATCCTGAGCGCCTGGCATCGGCGCGGTAGCCAACGGCGTTCTGTTCAGAAACGCTGCCGGCGGGCGCATGCCAGGCGCGTGCTAGTGTCCTGTCCCGCTAATAACTGTCATTTCGCTGGGCCGTATCGGGGCGCAGGCAAGGCGCGGGCGCGGGTCCAGGCTGAGCGCCTGGCCCCGTGGCCGCAACGCCGCATGCGCCCCGATACGGCCCAGCCCGAAGGGTTCGGCGCCTGCGGGGCCCTCGCCGGCCGCCCGCACAGGGGCAAGACGCCCAGTCTTGACCCTGTGCGGGCGGCCGCCGATCGCTCCCGCAGGCACACGAACGAAATGACAGTTATTAGCGGGACAGAACACTAGCCGCAACTCCCGATATACCCGCAGTTGTCGCAGCGCTCGCAACCGTCGACCTTGCGCAGGTAGGGGCCGCCGCATTCGGGGCAGACCCGTCCGCCCGACAGCAGTTGCGGCAACGCCTCGGCCTTGTCCAGGTCGATGTGCAGCGCCTGCGGCTGGGGTCGGCGCTGCGCGAGCTGCTGCAGCGGCTGCTCGCGCCCGTCCTCGCGCAGGAAGCCGCGGCGCTTGAGCATTTCCTGCAGCGCGAAGGCGATGGCGGCCACCTCGGACTGGTGGAAGCGCGGCGCGCGGCTGCCGTCGGACTTGATCACCTCGCCGCAGCGCACCGGACCCTTGTCCCACACCACCTCGCGCATGTTCAGCAGGGATTTGGCGACCGAGCCGCCGGAGCGCGCCACCAGCGAGAGCAGACGCATGTTGGAGGCGATCCATTGCTGCCCCTCGTCGCGCTGGCCGGCGGGCATGAAGAACTCGATCGGACGCTCGATGCGCACGGGCTGGCCGTCGAGCAGGCCCTCGACCTCGGCGAAGGAGATCGACAGGTACACCGTCTTGCCGCCCTCGGCGGTCATGTAGCTGACCTTGCTGGTCACCGCCTGCAGGTCGCCGCCGGGGCGGCCCTCGATGCGCCGGGTCAGCGGGTCGACGTCGGCGGGCACCGGCGCCTGCGCGGCCTCGGGGGCCACCGCGGGCGCGGCCTGCAGCACGGCACCCAGCACAGTGTTGGGGCGGTAGGTGGCCAGACCCTTCAAGCCGGCCTTCCAGGCTTCGAGGTACAGGTCCTGGAAGTCCTCGAAGGGGTAGTCCTCGGCGACGTTGACGGTCTTGGAGATGCCGGTATCGACGAAGGGTTGCACGGCGGCCAGCATCTGCATGTGCTCGCGCGCGGGCATGTCCAGCGCGGTCACGAAAGCGGGCGGCAGCTTGCCCGTATCCCCGCCGCGCTGGCGCCACAGGCGCCAGGCGTGGTCGGCCACCTCGTATTCGCGCGTGGTGTCGTCGGGCATGCGCTTCTTGCGCGTGTAGACCCAGGAAAAGGCGGGCTCGATGCCGTTGCTGGCGTTGTCCGCGAAGGCCAGGCTGATGGTGCCAGTGGGCGCCACGGCCAGCAGGTGGGAGTTGCGCAGGCCGTGGCTGCGGATGCGCTCGCGCAGTTCCTGCGGCAGGCGGCTGGCGAAGCCGCCGGCCAGGTACTTCTCGGCGTCGAAGCGCGGGAAGGCGCCTTTCTCACGGGCGAGCTCCACCGAGGCCTCGTAGGCGGCGTCGCGCAGGTTGCGCGCCATCTCGGCGGCGAAGGCGCGCGCCTGCGCGCTGTCGTAACGCAGCCCGAGTTCGATGCAGGCGTCGCCCAGGCCCAGGAAGCCCAGGCCCACGCGGCGCTTGTCGCTGGCCTCCGCGGCCTGCTGGGGCAGCGGCCAGAAGGTGATGTCGAGCACGTTGTCGAGCATGCGCACGGCCGTGCGCGCCACCTCGCGCAGCCCGGCCATGTCGAAGCGCGCGCCGGGCTCGAAGGGGTCGATGACGAAGCGGGTCAGGTCCAGCGAGCCCAGGCAGCAGCAACCGTAGTCGGGCAGGAATTCCTCGGCGCAGGGGTTGGTGGCCTCGAAGGTCTCGCAGTAGTGCAGGTTGTTGTCGCGGTTGGCGGCGTCGAGGAACAGGATGCCGGGCTCGGCGTGGTCGTAGGTGCAGTGCATGATCTGTTCCCACAGCGCACGCGCGCGCACCGAGCGGTACACCCACTGGCCGTCGTCGCGCTGGCGCGCGCCGTTGGCGATCTGCTCGTCGCCCGGACGCGCGCGGTGCACCAGGTCCACCTCGGCGTCGTCGCGCACGGCCCGCATGAAGTCGTCGCCCACGCCGACCGAGAGATTGAAGTTGCGAAAGGCGCCGCCGTCCTTGGCGTGGATGAAGGCCTCGATGTCGGGGTGGTCGATGCGCAGCACGCCCATCTGCGCGCCGCGGCGCGCCCCCGCCGACTCCACCGTCTGGCAGGAGGCGTCGAACACGCGCATGAACGACAGCGGGCCGCTGGCGCGGCTGTGGGTGGCGCCCACCAGGGCGCCGGCCGGGCGGATGCGGCTGAAGTCGTAGCCCACGCCCCCGCCGCGGCGCATGGTCTCGGCGGCCTCGGCCAGCGCGCGGTAGATGCCGGGCTTGCCGTCGACGTCCTCCGACACCGAGTCGCCCACCGGCTGCACGAAACAGTTGATCAGCGTGGCCTGGATGCCGCTGCCGGCGGCCGACATGATGCGCCCGGCCGGAATGAAGCCGCGCTGCATGGCCTCGAGGAATCGCGCCTGGGCGGCGGCGGGATCGGGTTCCACCGCGGCCAGCGCGCGCGCGACGCGTGCGTGAATGTCCTCGGCGTTGCGCTCGCCGTCCTTGGCGTATTTCTCCGCCAGGACGTCGAGGCTGATGTCTTGTGCCTGCATGGGGGCTCCTGCGTTGCGGGAATGGCGATTCCCTGGGAAGCCCGGGACGGCCTCCCATGCCCCATTTATAGCTCCGGTTCCTGCTCCTCCGGGTTGACCGGGGGCAAACCCAGGACGCTCTGCGCCTGTTCCGCCGGCAGCGCCTCGACGGCCTTGAGCTGACGGCCCATGACCCGGGTGCGGGTCTCGGCCGCGCCCAGGGTGCTGCCGGCCTCGTCCAGCTTCCTGCGCACCTTGGCCAGCACGTCGCCGAACTTGCCGAATTCGGTCTTCACCGCGCCCAGCACCTTCCACACCTCGGTGGAACGCTGCTGCAGCGCCAGGGTGCGAAAGCCCATCTGCAGGCTGTTGAGCAGAGCCAGCAGCGTGGTCGGCCCGGCCAGCATCACGCGCTGCTCGCGCTGCAACGCCTCCACCAGCCCGGGGCGGCGCAGCGCCTCGGCGTACAGGCCCTCGGTGGGCAGGAACAGGATCGCGAAATCGGTGGTGTACGGCGCCGCCACGTACTTGGTACGAATGCTTCTGGCCTCGTCGCGCAGGCGCAGTTCCAGCGCCTTCGCGGCCGCCTCGGCGGCCGCCTTGTCGGCGCTTTCCTGGGCCTCCAGCAGGCGTTCGTAGTCCTCGCGCGGGAACTTGGCGTCGATGGGCAGCCACAGCGGGCCCTCGCCGTCGCCGGGCAGGCGGATGGCGTACTCCACCCGCGCGCCGCTGCCCGGCACGGTCTCCACGTTCACGCCGTACTGCTCGGGCGTGAACACCTGGTCGATCAGGCCGGCCAGCTGGATCTCTCCGAACATGCCGCGGGACTTGACGTTGGAGAACACGCGCTGCAGGTCGCCCACGCCCTGCGCCAGCTTGCGCATCTCGCCCAGGCCGCTGTGCACCTGCTCCAGGCGCTCGGCCACCTGGCGGAAACTCTCGCCCAGGCGCTGCTCCAGCGTGGCGTGAAGCTTCTCGTCCACGGTCTGGCGCATCTGCTCGAGCTTTTTCTCGTTGTCGGACTGCAGCTCGCGCAGGCGCTGCTCGACGGTGGCACGCAGTTCGCCCTGCCGCTGCTCGGAACTCGCGCGCAGCGCCTCGAAACGCTCTCCCAGCTGTTGCTGCAGGGCTTGCAGGGCCTGGGTATTGCCCTGGTTCAGCGCCGCGACCTGCTGCACCAGGGTATCGGCCACGCCTTTTTGCAGGCTGTGCAGTTGCTGCACCACCGCGCCCAGCTGCTCGTTGCCGGTGCGCGCCGCCTGCGCCTGCTGGGTCAGCAGGGTCTGCTGGAAACGCGCGAACTGGTCGGCCTGCTCACCGCGCAGGCTCTGCCCGCTGGCCTGCACGGCCGCGCGCAGTTCACGCTCCAGGCGTTCCAGCGCCGGCCCCAGGCCGTCGTCCTGGCCGCGCCGGACCTCGGCCAGCCCGCGCAGGCGCCCCAGCAGCACTGCGCCGGCGGCCACCAGCACGACCAGCAGCCCCGCCACCAGTAGCAACGCCACGCTGTCCAGGCTCATGGACGGGCTCAGGCTGCCGGCGCGGGTACCGGGGTGAGCGGCACGCCACCGCCCAGCACGGCCAGCAGGTTGTCCACCGCAAGGCGCACCATGGCGCGGCGCGTGGGCAGCGAGGCGCTGGCGATGTGCGGAGTGATCAACAGGCGCGGCGCGTCCAGCAGCACCGGGTTGGGCGTGGGCTCGCCCTCGAACACGTCGAGCCCGGCGGCGCCCAGGTGCCCGGAGTGCAGTGCCGCGGCCAGCGCCGGCTCGTCCACCAGGCCGCCGCGGCCGATGTTCACCAGCGTGGATCCCGGGCGCATGCGCGCCAGCTCGGCGGCGCCGATCAGGTGCCGCGCCTCGGGGCTGTAGGGCAGCGCCAGCAGCACGTGGTCGCTTTGCCGCAGCAGATCGTCCAGGCCGCGGTATTCGGCGCCGGTCTCGGCTTCCAGCGCGGGGTCGAGACGGCGGCGGTTGTGGTACAGGATGCGCGCGCCGAATCCCAGCGCGGCGCGGCGCGCCACCGCGCGCCCGATGCGCCCCATGCCGACGATGCCCAGCGTGCTGCCGTGCACGTCGGCGCCGGCGAACAGGTCGGCGCTCCAGCGCTGCCAGCGCCCCTCGCGCAGGTAGCGCTCGGCCGCGCCCAGCTGGCGCACCGCGCCCAGCAGCAGGGCCATGCCGAAATCGGCGGTGGTCTCGTCCAGCACGTCGGGCGCGTGCGTGACCACCACGCCGCGCGCGGCACAGGCCGGCACGTCGACGTGGTCGTAGCCCACGGTCATCGTGGCCACCACGCGCAGGCGCGGGCAGGCGTCGAGCAGCGCGCCGTCGATGCGCTCGCTGCCGGTGATCAGCGCGCCCTGCTTGTCGCTCAGCCAGGCGCGCAACTCCTCGGGCGTGGCGCTGCGGTCGGTTTCGTTGTACTGCAGGTCGAAGGTCTCGCGCAGCGGCTGCAGCACATCGTCGAACAGCTTGCGTGCCACCAGCACGCGGGGGCGTCGGCTCGGGTCGGTCGTCATGGTCGGGGGGTCGGAGCAGGAATCTGGAACACCTCGCGCAGATAGGCGAGGTAGGCCGGGTCGTCGCACATGTTCTTGCCCGGCTCGTCGGTGACCTTGGCCACCGGCTGGCCGTTGCAGCGAACCATCTTGATCACCATCTGCGGCGCCTCGTGGCCCACGTCGTGCATCAGGTTGGTGCCGATGCCGAAGGCCATGCCCACGCGCTCGTGGAACCGCCGGTACAGGGCCTCCACCCTGTCGATGGTCAGCGCGTCGCTGTACACCAGGGTCTTGCCGCGTGGATCGACGCGGTGGCGCGCGTAGTGGGCGATCATCTGCTCGGTCCACGCGAAGGGGTCCCCCGAATCGTGGCGCGCGCCGTCGAACAACTTGCAGAAATACAGGTCGAAGTCCCGCAGGAAGGCCTGCAGGCCGTACACGTCGGCCAGCGCGATGCCCAGGTCCCCGCGGTACTCGCGCGCCCAGGTCTCGAAGGCGAACACCTGGGTGTCGCGCAGGCGCGGGCCCAGCGCCTGGCAGGCCTGCAGATATTCGTGCGCCATGGTGCCCAGGGGCACGAGGTCCATCTCGCGCGCCAGCGCCACGTTGCTGGTGCCCGCGAGCTGTTCGCCCAGTCCGGCGCGCAGGCGCTCCAGCACGCGGCGCTGCCAGTCGCGCGAATAGCGACGTCGGGTGCCGTAGTCGGCGATGCGGCAGTCCTCCAGCCCGCGCTGATGAAGCTGGGCGATCTTGCCGTCCAGGCGAGCCATCGCCGCGCGCTGGTCGGCATGCGCATGCACATGGGTGGCCCACACCTCGCCGACGATGGCCAGCACCGGCACCTCGAACAGGATGGTGTGCAGCCAGGGGCCGCGGATGGTGATGTCGATCTCGCCGCGCGCACGCGCCGCCGGCTCGTCCGCCGGTCGCGCCTGGATGCGCGAGCGATTGAGCCGGAACAATTCCAGGAAATCGACGAAATCGCTCTTGATGAACCGCAGGCCCCGCAGGTAGTCCAGCTCCTGCGGCGTGAAGTGCAGCATGCACAGCGCGTCGAGTTCGGCGTCGATGCGCGGCAGCAGGGACGCCAGCTCGACCCCGGGGGTGCGGCAACGAAAGCGGTATTCGACGTCCGCGGCCGGGAAATGATGCAGCACCACCTGCATCATGGTGAACTTGTACAGGTCCGTGTCGAGCAGCGACTCGATGATCATCGGTCGACGAAGCGGGTGAACTCGGCCACGTCGGCCCGCTCGGTATGCAGGGTGTTCTCCACCGCTCGCGGGTCGGCCCAGCCCAGCGACATGCCGCACACCACCTGCTGCGTGGCCTGAAGACCAAGTTCCTGCTCGATGATGCCGTGGAACTGGGTGAAGGCCGCTTGCGGACAGGTGTCGAGTCCGCGCGCACGCGCGGCGATCATGAGACTCTGCAGGAACATGCCGTAGTCCAGCCAGCTGCCCTGCTCCATCACCCGGTCGATGCTGAACAGCAGGCCCACCGGGGCGTCGAAAAACAGGAAATTGCGCCGATGCTGGGCGTGCATGGCCTGCTTGTCGGTCTTGGCGATGCCCAGGAGCCCGTACAGATCCCAGCCCACCTTGCGCCTGCGCTCCAGGTACGGACTCTCCCAGCGGCGCGGGTAGTAGGCGTATTCCTCGGTGTGGTCCGCCGCCTGCGCGGGATCGTCGTAGGCCGCGGCGATGCGTCGGCTCAGCCGCTGCAGCGCCTCGCCGGTGAGCACGTGCACCTGCCAGGGCTGGGTGTTGCTGCCCGAGGGGGCCCGCGCGGCCACGCGCAGGATCTGCTCGAGGACTTCGCGCGGCACCGGGCGCGCCAGGAAGCGACGGATCGAGCGGCGCGAGGTGATGGCCGCGTCCACCGCCTGGATGCTGGGGTCGGGAGCTGAGGACATGATGGACCCGAAGTGTAGGGCGCGGGGCCGCGCGGCGCCCGGCAGGCACGCGCACGCACCACGACGAGGCGTCCTGGCGCTGGGGCGCCTGCTCGCGGTGCGCACCGCCCCGCCGCGGTGCGCGCCCGCCAGACGCCTGTGCGTGGCCTCTGGCATGCGCCTTGCTGCTGTCGACCTGTCAACCCAAGGCCTTCGATGCGACATCTGGATCCAAGCATTCTTCCGAGCGGCGCGGCCGGCGCGCAGGCACAGGCGCAGGTGGGCACCGAGGTCATCCGGCGCCTGGCCGCGCAGCGCGATCTGGAGCGCTTCTTCGAGCTGGCGGCAGCCGAGGCGGCGCGCGTACTGCACGCCGACGGCGCGGCGCTGATCGAGCGCGATGGCCCCTCGCATCTGCGCTACCGCTTTTTCCAGGGGCTGCCGGAGGATTACCGGCGCCTGGCCGCGGGGTACCGCTTCGAGATCTCCGACGGCACCGCGGGACAGGCGCTGCGCTGCGGCGAGCCGGTGTTCACGGCCGACTATCCCGCCAGCGACCATGCGATGCCGGATTTCGTGCGCTGCGGGCTTCGCGCCAACCTGATCGTGCCGGTCGGTCCGCTCGACGACCGCCGCGGCGTGATCGCGGTGGCCTGGTTCGAGCGTGCGCCGGCGCACGAGCCCGATGCCGAGCAGCTGGCGGTCGTGGCCATGGTGGCCGACCTGATGTACTGGGCGCTGCACCGCCAGCATCTGGAACACAGTCTGCAGCAGCAGGCGCGTCACGACCCGCTGACCGGACTTCCCAACCGACGCTATCTGCTCGGCCAGCTCGACACCATGCTGCGCCAGCAGTCGCCGCAGGCGCCGCTTGCGGTGGCCTGGCTGGACCTGGACGGATTCAAGCCGGTCAACGACCTGCACGGCCACGAGCAGGGCGACGCGGTGCTGGGCATGTTCGCCGAACGCCTGCGCGGGGCGGTGCGGGAGAACGATTTCGTGGCGCGCCTGGGGGGCGACGAGTTCGCCGCGGTGTTCGCCGAGGTGCACGGCGAGCAGGAGCTGCACGCGCTGCTGGACCGGCTGAGCGAACGCCTGAACCGACCCTACCGGCTGCGCTCGGGCATCGCCGTGGAGTGTCCGGCCAGCATCGGCGCGGCGTGGGCGGGCGCGGCTTCGCTGGACGCCGAGGCGCTGCTGCGCGACGCCGACCGCGCCATGTACCTGGCCAAGGGACGGCATCGCCCCGGGCAGGCCGCCTGGCGGGTGTTCGCGGTGCCGCCGCCGCGGCTCGGCGCCGACGCCCACGCCGAACTGCCGGGACAGCTCGAACTGCATTACCAGCCGGTGTTCGACCTCGACCGACGCCGCGTGGTGCGCCTGGAAAGCCTGGCCCGGCTGCGCCGGGACGCGCAGCTGCTGGCTCCGGCCGAGTTCCTGGGCCAGCTGGACCGGCGCCAGCACCGTCAACTGCTGCACGGGGTGCTCGACGCCAGCCTGCACCAACTGGCGCAATGGGAGCTGCAGGGCATGGGCGGCCTGTGCGTGTCGGTCAACGTGGAGCCGCACTCGCTGGGCGAACCCGACCTGGCGCAACGCGTGGCCGAACGCCTGCAACGCCACGGCCTGCACCCGAGCCGGCTGACGCTGGAAATCCTCGAACGCGGCGAACTGCTCAGCCGCGAAGCCGCGCTGCGCCAGCTCACCCTGCTGCGCGCCATGGGGGTGCGCCTGGCCATCGACGACCTGGGCGCCGGGCATTCCAGCCTGCTGCGCCTGCGCAGCCTGCCCATCGACGAGATCAAGCTCGACCAGGCCTTCGTGCGCGACATCGCGCGCAATCTGCAGGACATCGCCTTCGTGCGCAGCGTGCGCGAGCTGGCGCACGGCCTGCACGTCGAGCTGGTGGCCGAGGGGGCCGAGAACGCCGAGATCCTGGAAATCCTGCGTGCGCTGGGCATCCGGCAGGTGCAGGGCTGGGGCGTCGCGCGCGCGGTACCGGCGCGCGAACTGCCCCAGCTGCTGGCGCGCCTGCGTCACTGGCGACCGGTACGCGTGGGCAGCGCGCTGGCGCTGGCCTATACGTGGCACCTGAACCTGGATTCCCACATCCTGGGCCTGCTGCACAACGCGCCGGAGCATCTGCGCGCCTTCCGTCCCGGCGAGGCGCTGCCGGCCGACCTTGACCTGGCCCTGCGCGAACTGCCGGCGGCGCGCGACCTGTACCGCCAGCAGCGGGTGCTGCTGGCCGACATGGCCCGCCACCACGATCTCGACCTGCGCCTGCCCATGCGCCGCTACCGCCAGCTCGGCGAGCGCGTGCGCGAACTGCTGGCGCTGGCCGCGCGCATGGGGCCCGACCCGGCATGAGGAGGCTTCTTGATGCGGCACAACATCTCCCCGCACCGAGCGCACGGCGACCGGCGCTGGGCGTGGTTCAATGCAGCAATCCCCGGCGAGGCATCATGGTCTTCATAACTCCTTGTCATGAAAGATCTTTTGATCCTTTCCGGAAAATTGTTGCGCCGCACCAAAAAACTTCTTGACAGGCGCGCATCCGGGTCTAGAATTCGTCTTGTGCGCTGCACCAAAAAGATCCCGGCCCCGAAGACGCGAACGTCACGGAACGGACTTGTTGAAGGCGCACGATCGAGCAAGGCTGGGCTCACCTCCGGCCTCCTTTGAAATCCACACCGAATGCCCCCCCACAGGAGCCGATGATGATGACCCCCGAACAAATGATCGCCGCGCAAAAGTCCCAACTGGAAACCCTGTTCGCCCTGTCGGGCAAGGCGGTGGACGGTTTCGAGCGCATGGTCGAACTCAACCTGCAGACCCTGAAGACGGCGCTGCACGAGAGCTCGGAAGCCACGCTGGCCGCGCTGTCGGTGAAGGACCTGCAGGAATTCACCGCGCTGCAGCCCAACCTGGCGCAGCCGCTGAGCGAGAAGGCCCTGGCCTATGCGCAGCACGTGTATGAAATCGCCTCCGGCACGCAGGCCGAGATCGCCAAGGCGGTCGAAGCCAACGCCAACGAAATGAACAAGAAGGTCCAGGCCCTGGTCGAGACCGCCACCAAGAACGCGCCGGCCGGCACCGAGACCGCGGTGGCCATGTTCAAGACCGCGATGAGCGCCGCGAACAACGCCTACGACTCGCTGCACAAGGCCAGCAAGCAGGCCGCCGAAGTCGTCGAGGCCAACATCAACACCGTGACCAGCACCGCCATGAAGGCGGCGACGCAGGGCAACGGCAGCAGCCGCGCCAAGCGCGCCGCCTGAGCCCGGGTCGCGCAAGCCAGGCCGCGCAGACGGCCGTACCCTTTGTCTCCTCGGTACTTTCCCAAGTACCTTCAGCAGGCCGATCGGCAACGATCGGCCTCTTTTTTTGTCCCTGCGCGACCGAGGGTCACGCCCGCCCGAGCAGTTCCAGCAGCGCCCGCGCCAGCTCCTGCGGGCGCTCCTGCATCAGCGCATGGCCGGCGTCGAGCAGGCTCAGGCCGGCCTGCGGCAGCGCCTGGCGCAGCTCCTCGGTGGCGCGCACCGGGGTCATGCGGTCGGCCTCGCCCAGCACCAGCTGCACCGGCATGCGCAGGCGACGGGCCATGTCCAGCCCGTGCGCGTAGGCGTTGCAGGCGCCCAGATCGGTGGCCAGCAGGTCGCCGGCGGGCCAGCGCGCCTGCACCGAGCGCATCAGGTGCAGGCTGGCCTCGACCAGCGCCGGCTCGGCAGGCTGCGCGCGCGAGCCCTTGTGGGACCACAGCGCCATGTCCCGCATGGCCGCGTCGGGGTCGCTGCGCGCGCGCTCCAGCAGCACGGGCGACACCGGCATGGGCACCGCGGTGCCGACCAGCGCCACGTGGCTGATGCGCTG
The DNA here is from genome assembly GCA_021830925.1 of Pseudomonadota bacterium. Taxonomy (GTDB): domain Bacteria; phylum Pseudomonadota; class Gammaproteobacteria; order Burkholderiales; family Burkholderiaceae_C; genus Thiomonas_A. Next base: position 46,430 of record JAKBNS010000211.1, read on the forward strand.
CGGAGCCAGCGCAGCCAGGTGCAGGGCGACCAGCGAGCCCATGCTGTGCCCGCCCAGCGCGCAGCGATCGATGGCCAGCGCATCCAGCAGTTCCAGCAGCCAGGAGGCGAGTTCGGGCACCCCCGCGCAGGGCGGCCCGGCACTGGCCGAGTGCCCCGGCAGGTCGGGCGCGTACACGGCGTGGCCGGCGCGCGCCAGCGCGCCCATCACCGGCAGCCAGGCGCGGTGGTCCTGGCAGGCACCGTGCAACAGGACCGCCGCGGGCTTCTCGACGCCGGGCGCGGCGGGCAGGTTGTGCACGTGCACTTCGCGCGAATCGACCAGACATTGCATGGGAAAGCTCCAGCTGAACCGGGGGAACCGGCCTCCCCGCATGGAATCCTGCCGGTGGCTGCACTATATTGGGTCCATGCGGATGACGCCGAATGGAGACGACGATGCAAGTCAGTGATATTTTGCGCATCAAGGGCACCGCGCTGTTCACGGTGTCGCCGCGCACCCCGCTGCACGAGGCTGCGCGCACGATGGCCCTGCACGACGTGGGCTCTCTGGTCGTCATGGACGACGGGCGTCTGGCCGGCATGCTCACCTTCCGCGAGGTGCTGGGTGCCATGGCCTCCGACAACGGAGCCCGCCCCGACGTGGGGCGACTGATGCAGCGCGATCCGGTGCACTGCGCGCCGACGACCAGCCTGGACGAGCTGCGCCGACTGCTGCTCGACAGCGGCACGCGCTACATCCCGGTGATGGACGGCACCACGCTGCTGGGGGTCATTTCCTTCCGGGACGTGGCGCGCGCCGTGGTGCAGGAGCAGGACTTCGAGAACCGCATGCTCAAGGCCTACATTCGCGACTGGCCGCCCGAAACCGCGCAGCCTTCGGGCGGCGTGTCCTGAAGGCGCCCGGTCGCGGCGGGCCCGCGCGCCGCGGCGCCGCCGCCAACCGTTAGGATTGGGCCTGTCGAGAAGCCGCGCCGCTGGCGCGGACTCCGGCTTTTTCCGCCGTCGTTCGCGAGCATGCCCGCCCACGTCCCGCCCCCGCGCCCCAGCCATCTGCTGTATCTGCATGGATTCCGCTCCTCGCCCGCGTCGGCGAAGGCGCGCCTGACCCTGCAACGCCTGCGGGAGCTGCAGCACGGAGCGCACGCCCCGGTGCACTGGCTGTGCCCCCAGCTTCCCCCATCGCCGCGCGAGGCCATGGACCTGTGCCTGGCGCTGGTGCGCGAGGCCGCGCCTTCCCGGCTGGTGCTGGTGGGCTCCTCGCTGGGTGGCTTCTACGCCACCTGGCTGGCCGATCACCTGGACTGCCGCGCCGCGCTGCTCAACCCGGCGGTGGACCCGGCGCGCGATCTGCGCGCGCAGATCGGCGAACTCGGCAGCTGGCACGACCCCTCGCTGCGCTTCCGGTTCACCGAGGAGCACGTGCGGGAACTGCGCGCCTACGAAATCGGCGACCTGCACGCGGCGCTGCCGCACCCCGAGCGCTTCCTGGCGGTGATCGCGCGCGACGACCAAGTGCTCGACTGGCGCGAGATGAGCCAGCGCTACCGCGGCGCCGAACTGCGCCTGGTCGACCACGGCGGGCACGCGCTGGACGACTACGAACATGCCCACCTCGACGCCGTGCTGGAGTTTCTCGGCGTGCGGGCGAACTGAATTCCCCATCGGATTTTTTACGTGACCTACGTCTTGTTCGAAGAAGCCGGCAAACTGGCGACCGCACGCGTGATGAGCCAGGCCGACGCCTCGATGCAGCTTGAACTGGCCAGCGGCAAGCGCCAGAAGATCAAGCTGCAGCAGGCGCTGCTGCGCTTCGACACCCCCGAACCGCAGGCGCTGATGGACTGGGCGCAGGCGCAACAGGACGGCATCGAGCTGGACCTGCTGTGGGAATTCGCGCCCGAGGACGAGTTCGGCTTCGAGCATCTGGCGGCCGAGTACTACGGCAGCGGCACCGACGCGCGCCAGCTGGCCGCCGTGCTGCTGCGCCTGCACGGGGCGCCGCACTATTTTTCCCGCCGCGGCAAGGGGCGCTTTCGCAAGGCGGCGCCCGAGGTGCTGCAGGCTGCGCTGGCCGGGATCGCGCGGCGCCAGGAGCTGGAGCGGCGCATCGACGCCGAGGCGCTGGAACTCGAACAGGGCCGCTGCCCGCCGGCCGTCGCCGAGCGCATCTACGCGCTGCTGTTCAAGCCCGACAAGAACGGCGCGGAATACAAGGCTCTGGCGCTGGCCATGCGGCGCAGCGGCAAGGGTGCGCTGCAACTGCTGCGCGAGGCCGGCGCGATCGCCTCGCCGTGGAGCTTCCACATGCAGCGCTTCCTGCTGGAGTATTTCCCGCGCGGCACCGGCTTCGCCGAGCTGGCGCCGCCGCGCGTGTCGCTGGAGGATCTGCCGCTGGCCGAGGTACGCGCCTTCAGCATCGACGATTCGGCCACCACCGAGATCGACGACGCGCTGTCGCTGCGCGCGCTGCCCGACGGCGGCACCGTGGTGGGCATCCACATCGCCGCCCCGGCCCTGGCGCTGGAACGCGACAGCGTCTGGGACCTCGCGGCGCGCCAGCGCATGTCCACCGTGTACATGCCGGGCGACAAGATCACCATGCTGCCCGATGCGCTGGTGCAGGCCTTCACGCTGGCCGAGGGTAGCCAGGCGCCGGCGCTGAGCCTGTACGTGGACTTCGACCCGCAGTGGCGCATGCGCGGCCACGAGACCCGCGTGGAGCGGGTACCCATCGTGGCCAACCTGCGCCACGACCTGCTGGATGCCGCGGTGACCGAGGAGGCGCTGCAGGGCGACCCCGCCACCCAGACCTACCCCTGCGCGGCCGAACTGGCGCAGTTGTGGCGCCTGGCGCAGGTGCTGAAGGCCGGGCGCGAACAAGTGCGCGGGCGCCCGGAGCGCAATGCCGGCGTCGACTACACCTTTCGCGTGGAGGGCCTCGAACAGGGCGAGGAACACGCGCGAGTGGACATCGTGCCGCGCCGGCGCGGCGCGCCGCTGGACCTGATCGTGGCGGAGATGATGATCCTGGCCAACGCCACCTGGGGCGGCTGGCTGGCCGAGGTGGGCCTGCCGGCCATCTACCGCAGCCAGAGTGGCATGGGGGCCAACCTGCGCACGCGCATGGGCACGCGCGCCGCCCCGCACCAGGGCCTGGGGGTGGCGCAATACGCCTGGTGCACCTCGCCGCTGCGGCGCTACGCCGACCTGGTCAACCAGGGCCAGCTGATCGCCGCCGCGCGCCACGGCCGCACCGCCGCGCTGGCCGCGCCGTACCGGCCGAAGGATGCGCAGTTGTTCGCCGTGGTGGGCGCCTTCGAGGAGGCCTACAAGGCGTACGCGGACTTCCAGCGCGGCATGGAGCGCTACTGGATACTGCGCTATCTGCGCCAGCAGGGCATCGAACAGGCCGACGCCAGCGTGCTGCGCGAAGGCCTGGTGCGCGTGGACGGCATGCCCCTGGTGCTGGCGGCACTGGGCGCGCAGGATCTGCCCCGAGGAACCCGCGTGCGCCTGCGTTTCGGGGAGCCGGATCTGCTCACGCTGGAACAACCCTGCCACGTGCTGCAGTTGCTGCAGGACGACGCCGGACAGGCCGAGGCGCCCGAGGCCGGCGAGGCCGAGGACGAGGAAAGCCTGGCCGGCGGGCTGCAGCTGGCGGTGGAGGCCGACGCCGTGGAGGCCGACACCGAGGGCGTCGAGGCCGCCGACGCGAGCCCATCGGCCGCCCCGGATGCCGGCTCCGACGCCGCGGACGCGTCGCCCGTGGCCCCGGACGACGACCCCGCGACACAGCCCGCGCAGCACGCGGCGCCGCACCTGCATGGCGGCACGCCGGTCGCCGGCGGCGACTGAGCCCGCCTGCCGCCCCGCACGATGCCCGCCATCCCCCGCCCGCGCCTGAGCCCCCTGCAATGGGCGCTGGGCATCTCGCTGGCCGCGCACCTGGTGCTGCTGGGCCTGCGACTGGGCGTGCCCCAGGCGATGCAGCGCGCATTCCAGAGTCCGCCGCTGTCCGTGGTGCTGGTCAACAGCGCCAGCCCGAAGCCCGTGGACAAGCCGCAGGCGCTGGCGCAAGCCGACCTGAACGGCGGCGGCAGCGCCCGCGCGGGCCTGGCCGCGACGCCGCTGCCGGACGCCGCACGCACCCAGGCGGGCGACGCCGCGCGCGACGCCCGCACCGTGATGCAACGCCTGGAGCAACGCGAGCGGCAGATGCTCGACGCGGCGAAAAGCCAGATCGTGACCCTGCAGCACGCGCTGCGCGCGCAACAGACCACGCAGCAGCAGCGCACCAGCCTGGAGGACCAGCATCGCGAGTTGCTGGACCTGATCGGCGCCATCCAGCGGCGCATCGAACTGAACAACGCCAGCCCGCGCAAGCGTTTCGTCGGCCCCGACACGCGCAGCGTGCCCTACGCGCTGTACTACGACCACATGCGCGAGAAGATCGAGCGCCTGGGCACGGCGGAATTTCCGCAGCGCGATGGCCGCAAGATCTACGGACGCCTGATCATGGCCATCACCCTGGACGATTCCGGTCGCGTGCTGCAGGCCGAGGTGGTGCAAAGCTCGGGGGACGCGCTGCTCGACCGCATGGCGCGCGCCATCGTGCAGGCGGCGCAGCCCTTCGGGGATTTCAGCGCGGCGATGCGCCGCGACGCGGACCAGATCGAGATGATCGCCGGCTTCGACTTCACCCGGACGGGGGCGCTGAGCACCGACCTGCGCGCCAACGCCCCGCCTGCGACGAATCCGGCGACGAATCCCACAGCCCCCGCCGCGGCCACGCCGGCTGTCGCGCGGAAGCCCGCCGCCGCTCGACACTGACAGACCGCTCCGCCCATGTCCGCCCCCGATCTGTACGCCGTGCTCGGCAACCCGGTGCAGCACAGTCGCTCACCGCGTATCCATGAACTGTTCGCCGCGCAGACGGGCCAGCAGCTGCGCTACGAGCGCCGGCTGGTCCCGCTGGACGGGTTCGACTCCGCGCTGGCAGCCTTTCGAGCCGAGGGCGGCATGGGCTGCAACGTCACCGTGCCCTTCAAGTTCGACGCGGCGCGCGTCGCCTCGAGGCTCTCGCCGCGTGCCGAGCTTGCCGGCGCGGCCAACACCCTGGGCTGGGACGGCGACGGCGCATTGTGGGCCGACAACACCGACGGCATCGGCCTGGTGCGCGACCTGGCGCGCCTGCTGGAGCGCCCGCCGCAGGCGGCGCTGCAAGGGCTCGACGTGTTGCTGCTGGGCGCCGGCGGCGCCGCCAGCGGAGTGCTGGGAGCCCTGCTGGACGCCGGCGCGCGGGCCGTGGAGGTGTGGAATCGCAGCCCGGAACGAGCCTTGCGCCTGGTGCAGCGCCACGTCGCGAAGGCCGCGCAGCTGGGCTGTGCGCTGCGTGCCAGCGAGGTCCCGGGAAGCGGACATGCCCTGGTGATCCATGCCACGGCCGGTTCGCTGGGCGGCGAGCTGCCGCAATTGCCCGACGACGTGCTGCATGCCGGGGCCCTGGCCTACGACATGATGTACGGCGCGCGGCCCACGCCTTTCGTACGCCTGGCGCGCGAGGCCGGTGCGCGGGCCCATGACGGCCTGGGCATGCTGGTGGAACAGGCCGCGGAGAGCTTCGCGCTGTGGCGCGAGGTGCGGGTGCGCACCGAGCCGGTGCTGCGGCAACTGCGCGCCGAGCTCGACGCGCAGGCCACCTGAGACCGCGGGAGCCGACGATGCCTGCGAGCCGTTCCGCCCGCCGCCCACCGCTGGGCCGACTGCTGCTGCTGGCGCTGAGCGCGCTGCTGGTGCTGCAGTTGTACTTTGCGCTGCGCATCGCGCTGTGGTCGGTGTTGCCGGTGAGCGACACCGCCTTCATGCGCGCCTCGCAGCTGCGCATGCTGCACGGACGCGAAACGGTGGAATGGCACCACGAATGGATCGCCTACGAGGCCCTGGGGCCCTGGATCAAGCGCGCCGTCGTGGCCTCCGAGGATGCCACCTTCCTGCACAACCCCGGCGTGGACTGGCAGGCGCTGCGCAAAGCGTGGATCCGCGACCACACGCGCCGCGTGGAGCGCGACCACCGCATCGTCGGCGGCTCCACGATCACCCAGCAACTGGCCAAGAACCTGTTCCTGTCCCCCGAGCGAAGCTACCTGCGCAAGGGGCAGGAACTCGTGATCACGGGCATGCTCGAGCTGCTGCTGGACAAACGGCGCATCCTGGAGATGTACCTCAACAGTGTCGAATGGGGCGACGGCGTGTACGGCGCGCAGGCGGCGGCACGGCAGTATTTCCATGTCCCCGTGGCGCGCCTGTCGCCGCTGCAGGCGGCGCGCCTGGCGGTGATGCTGCCGGCGCCGCGATTTTTCCAGCGCCACCTGTACGGCCCCTACATCGACCGCCGCAGCTACACCATCGCGGCCCGCGCGCGCGACGCGCAGATTCCGCGCTGAGCTCCAGCGTGGGGGCCGGCTATCCTTTCGCGAGCACCGCGAGCGCGGCGTCGGCCGCGTTCAGCGTGGCCTCGATCACCGCATCGTCGTGGGTGCTGGAGACGAAGCCGGCCTCGAACATGCTGGGCGCCAGGTACACGCCGCGCTCTAGCATGGCGTGGAAAAAGGTCTTGAAGGCCTCGAGATCGGCACGCGCCACGTCGGCGTAGGTGCCGGGCAGGGCGTCGGCGAAATAAAAGCCGAACATGCCCCCCTCGCAGTCGGTGCGCAGTGCCACGCCGCGGTGCTCGGCGGCGCGCTCCAGGCCCTGCATCAGACGCCGCGTGGCGGCCCCCAATGCCTCGTAGAACCCGGGGCGGCGCACGATGCGCAGTTGCGCCATGCCGGCGGCGACCGCCACCGGGTTGCCCGACAGCGTGCCCGCCTGGTAGACCGCGCCCAGCGGCGACAGGCGCTGCATGACGTCGGCGCGGCCGCCGAAGGCGGCCATGGGCATGCCGCCGCCGATGACCTTGCCCAGCACCACCAGATCGGGGCGGATGCCGTAGATCTGCTGCGCCCCACCCAGCGCCACGCGCAGACCGGTCATGACCTCGTCCCACACCAGCAGCGCGCCGTGCTCGGTGCACAGCTCGCGCAGGCGCTGGTGCCACTGCGCGCTACCCCGCACGAAATTCATGTTGCCGGCGATCGGCTCGACGATCACGCAGGCGATCTGCGATCCCTTGGTGGCGAACAACTGCTCGATCTGCTCGACGTTGTTGTATTCCAGCACCAGCGTATGGGCCGCCACGTCGGCCGGCACCCCGGCCGAACTGGGATTGCCGAAGGTCAACAACCCCGAGCCGGCCTTGACCAGCAGGCTGTCCGCGTGGCCGTGATAACAGCCCTCGAACTTGACGATGGCGTCGCGCCCGGTGAAGCCGCGGGCCAGGCGCAGCGCGCTCATGGCCGCCTCGGTCCCGCTGGACACCAGGCGCACCATCTCCACCGCGGGCATGATCTCGCGCAAGGTCTCCGCGATCTCGATCTCGTCCGCGGTGGGCGCGCCGAAGGACAGCGAGCGCGTGGCCGCCCGCTGCACGGCCTCGATCACCTCGGGATGGGCGTGACCGGCGATCATCGGCCCCCACGAGCCGATGTAGTCGATGTAGCGCTGGCCCTCTGCGTCGAACATGTACGGCCCCTGCGCGCGCTCGATGAACCTCGGCACCCCGCCTACCTGACGGAATGCCCGCACGGGGGAATTCACGCCGCCGGGAATGCTGCGCTGCGCGCGTTCGAACAGGGACTGGTTGGTGACGGAATCGGTCATGAACTGGGAACGGGGATGGCGCGCACGCCGGCACGGCGTGCTGCGATGCAACACGAATCGGCCCGAAACGGCCGATCCGCGGCTATTGCAGACCGACCGGGGAAATCGAGTCGCCCTCGCCTTCGGGGCCGGTCTGGGCCCAGAAAAAGCGATCGGGAACCAGGTTGCCCATGCCGGGGCGGTAGGCGAAATCCAGGCTCTGGTCGAGGAACTCCAGGGCCTCGTGCACCGCCTGGTCGAGCTTGGCGCCGGTGCCCAGCAGCGAGGCCACGGCCGCCGACAGCGTGTCGCCGGCGCCGGAGAAGCCGGCATCGAACATCTCGAAGCGTTCGCGCAGCAGTTGCCGGCGCGGGCTCAGCAGCACGTTCTCGACATGGTTCTCGGGCACCAGCACGCCGCTGACCAGCAGGTACTGCACCCCCATGGACTGCGCCTGCTGCATCAGCACGTCGGGGGTCGGCGGCTGTTCGCGCTCGACCTCGGGAAACAGGAACTGGCTCAGCGCCGTGACGTTGCCGCACAGCACGCGGGTCTGCGGCAGCACCAGCTCCTGCATGGCCTTGATGTATTCCTCGACCTGGGACTCCTCCAGCGCCTGCAGGTTGCCCACGTAGGTCACCAGGGGCAGCTGCGCGTAGTCGGCCAGCAGTTCGGCCACCGCGCTGACCACCTCGACGTTGCCCAGGAAGCCGACCTTCCAGGCCGCCAGCTCGACGTCCTGCAGCACGGCGCGGGCCTGCTCCACGACCGAGTCGGCGTCGATCTCCACGATGTCGAACACCTCGGCGGTATCGCACACCCAGATGGAGGTGGTCACGGGCAGCGCGTGGCAGCCCACCGCCGCGCAGACCGCCTGGTCGGCACTCAGGCCCGCCGCGCCGCTGGGGTCGGCCGCGTTGAGGAACATCACTGCGGGAGGGGATTCCGGGGCTTCGCTGGATGGGGGCATGATGCGCTTCGCGAAAAGGAGCTGCGGGAGAAACGGCGCAAATCGTTGCAATACCGACGCGGACGGTCAAGCCCTCGGCCGTCCGGTCGGCTCGATGCCACAGATGCGGCCGCGCCGTTTCTTAGAATGATTGAATCTTATGCCAGAGGACGATACGCTGTGACGCAACCTGACTTCAAGACCTGGATGTGCCTGATCTGCGGGTTCGTGTACCAGGAGGAGCTGGGCCATCCCGAAAGCGGCCTCGCCCCCGGAACGCGCTGGGCCGACGTACCGATGAACTGGACCTGTCCCGAATGCGGCGCCCGCAAGGACGATTTCGAAATGGTGCAGATCTGAACCGACCTCACTCATTGCTTCACGGAGATAGCGCTTGAGCACGGCAACCGCTTCGTTCAAGGTCCTGGTGATCGACGACAGCAACACGATCCGGCGCAGCGCGGAGATCTTCCTCAAGCAAGCCGGCTTCGAGGTATTGTTGTCCGAGGACGGTTTCGACGCGTTGTCCAAGGTCAACGACACGATGCCGGACCTGATCTTCTGCGACGTGCTGATGCCGCGCCTCGACGGGTACCAGACGGTGGCCATCATCAAGCGCAGCCCGCGGCACGCGGCGATCCCGGTGGTCATGCTGTCGTCCAAGGACGGCGTGTTCGACAAGGCGCGCGGCCGCATGGTGGGCGCCGAAGCCTACCTGACCAAGCCTTTCACCAAAGACCAGTTGCTGCAGGCGGTGAACGCGCACCGCCAGAGCGCGCATGCGCCCGCGTCGGGCGCGCCGAGCGACCAACCGGCCCAATCATGAGCATTCGCAAGATCCTGATCGTCGACGACTCGCGCACCGAGTTGTACTTCCTGTCCGACCTGCTGAACAAGAACGGCTACGTGGTGCGCACCGCCGAGAACGGCGAGCAGGCACTGGCCGCGATCGAGCAGGAACGCCCCGACCTCGTGCTGATGGACATCGTGATGCCGGGGCTCAACGGTTTCCAGCTCACGCGCCAGATCACCCGCAACCCGGCCTACCGGGAACTGCCGATCATCGTGTGCACCAGCAAGAACCAGGAAACCGACAAGCTGTGGGCGATGCGCCAGGGAGCGCGCGACTACGTGACCAAGCCGGTCGACCCCCATGATCTGCTGAGCAAGATCATGGCGCTGAACTGACGCCCCGCTCCATGGCCAAGAGCTCGCTGATCGAATTCCAGGGCCGCCTGGCCGCGCGCCTGCAGGGCGCGCAGCAAACCCGCAGCGAATCGCGCTGGCTGGCGGTGGTCGCCGGCTCGCATCACCTGTTGCTTCCGCTGGGACAGTCGGGCGAGATCTCCAGCTGGGAGGCGCCCACGCCGCTGCCCCATGCGCAGCCCTGGTTCACCGGCCTGCTGAACCTGCGCGGAGTGCTGTGCGGGGTCGTGGACCTGGCCGGCTTCCTCGGCGACGCCGACTCCGATGCGCTGTCGCGCGCGGGCGCGCACAGCCGCCTGGTGCAGTTCTCGCCGCGCCTGGAGATCAATTGCGCGCTGCTGGTGGACCAGCTCTCGGGGCTTCGCATGCCCGCGCAGTTCACGCAGGAACCCGGCAGCGCACCGCCGGCTCCGCCGTGGCTGGGCGCACAGATGCGCGACGCCAGCGGACAGGTCTGGCGCGAACTCAACCTGGCCCTGCTCGCGCAGGACCGGCGCTTCCTGCAGGTGGCCTGAGCGCCCCGCCCCCAGTTTCCATTCCTTCGAGTCCTTCGGAGCAGTCATGGCCTTGTTTCCCCTGTTCTCCTCCAAGCGCCCCTCGGCCGAGGCCACCGCCTTCGCCGCCAGCGACGCCACCGTGGGCGGCGCCACGCTGTCCGCGACGGTGCAGGACCAGCGCGACGCCGAGGAAAACACCGGCGACGAAGCCATTCGCCGCCTGCCCCTGATCGGGCATCTGCCGCTGCAACGCCAGCAACGCCTGCTGGTGTTCCTGCTGGTGGTCGCGGTGCTGCTGGTGGGAGTGGGCCTGGTGACCACGCTGCGCATCACCTCCTCGTCGGCGCGCCTGCTCAACACCTCGGGCGACGCGCTGATGGAATCGCAGCGCGTGGCCAAGTCGGTCAGCGCGGCGCTGCTGGGTTCCAAGGAGGGCTTCGGCGAACTGCAGGCCAGTGCAGACGCGCTGGAAGGCGATCTGCGACGCCTGCACGCCGACGACACCCTGCACGCCGGTGGCGCCCAGCTCGCCGCGGTGACTCCGATGGTCGACGCCACCGTGAAGAACGCGCGCGTGGTGGTGAACATGCAGTCGGTGCTGACGCAGACCAACGATGCGCTGCGCACCATCAGCCGCCAGTCGGACGCCCTGCTGCAAGGCGCGCAGACCCTGACCTCGCTGCTGCTGCAGCAAGGCGCCGGCGGCTCCGACGTGGCCGCCGCGGCGCAGCTGGAGATGCTCACCCAGCGCATCGGCAAGTCGGCCAACGAATTCCTGTCCTATGAAGGCATCAGCCCCGAGGCGGTGTTCGCGCTGGGGCGCGACCTGCAGACCTTCGAGCAGCTGGCCAACGGCCTGCAGCAGGGCGACGCCAACCTGCAGCTCACTCCCGTGCACGGCGAGGCGCGCGCGCAGGTGGACGGCATGGTCAAGGCCTTCGGCGACGTCTCCAAGCTGTCGCAGCAGATCCTGGGCAACCTGCAGAACCTGAGCAGCGCGCGCCTGGCGCAAAGCGCGGTGCTGCACGACTCGGTGCCCCTGCTGGGCGGCCTGCAGCAGTTGCAGGCGCACTACTCGTCGCAGGCCGGCGTGGGCAGCGCCGAGCTGTGGGTGCTGGTGGCCGGCGCGCTGCTGTCGGTACTGGCGCTGCTCGGGCTGGGCCAGCTGTACGTGCAGGCCTCGCGCGAGCGCGCGCTGCAGTCGGAGCGCGAACGCCGTCGAGCCGAGCGCCAGGAACAGGAGGCGCGGCGCAGCAACGAGGCGAACCAGGCGGCCATTCTTCGCCTGATGAACGAACTGCAGAACGTGGCCGAGGGCGACCTGACCCAGGAGGCCACGGTGACCGAGGACATCACCGGCGCCATCGCCGACTCGGTGAACTACACGGTGGAGGAACTGCGCAGCCTGGTGGCGCAGGTGCAGAAGACCGCCGAACAGGTGCGCCGCTCGTCCGGCCAGGCGCAGACCACCGCCGGCGACCTGTTGCGTTCCTCCGAACAGCAGCTGATCGAGATTCGCGAGACCGGTCGTTCGGTGCTGGACATGGCCGAGCGCATCAACTCCGTGTCGGCGCAGGCGCAGCAGTCCTCGACGGTGGCGCGCCAGTCGCTGGATGCCGCCGAGCAGGGCCTGCTGGCGGTGCGCAACTCCATCGACGGCATGAACGCGATCCGCAGCCAGATCCAGGACACCTCCAAGCGCATCAAGCGCCTGGGCGAATCCTCGCAGGAGATCGGGGAGATCACCGAACTGATTTCCGACCTGACCGAACAGACGAACGTGCTGGCGCTGAACGCGGCCATCCAGGCCGCCTCCGCGGGCGACGCGGGGCGCGGTTTCTCGGTGGTGGCCGAGGAAGTGCAGCGCCTGGCCGAGCGCTCGGCCGAGGCGACCAAGCAGATCGCCGCGCTGGTTCGCACCATCCAGACCGACACCCAGGATGCCGTGGCGGCCATGGAAAAGAGCACCCAGGGCGTGGTCGAAGGCGCGAGGCTGTCGGACAGCGCCGGCGCCGCGCTGTCCGAGATCGATCGGGTGTCGCGCCAGTTGGCCGAGCTGATCGAGCGCATCTCGCACCAGGCGCTGACGGAGGCGCAGGCCGCCAACCAGGTGGCCACGAGCATCCAGCACATCTTCGCGGTCACCGAGCAGACCGGCGACGGCACGCGTTCCACCGCCGAACTGGTGGCCGAGCTGGCGCGCGTGGCCGAGGTGCTGCGCGAGTCGGTGTCGCGATTCAAGATCGCCTGAGCCTTCCGCACCCTCCAGTCACGCCCGTCCCGCGAAACCCAGATCCCGCCCCGGCATGAACGAAGTCGCCCAGACCACGCAGTCCTCCACGCTGCCCGATACCGCGGGCCTGGCGTGGGTCCTGGAGCAGGTTCGCGACAACCTGCTGGCCGCGCTCTCGGCGGTACGGCGCCAGGCGCAGCTGGGCCAGTTGCCCGACGCCGCGTCGGAAGCGGCGAGCGCCCTGCTGCAGGCCCGCACCCACGTGCACCAGGCCGCCGGTGCGCTGGAACTGATGGGGCAAGCGGGCTGCGCACGCGTGCTGCAGACCGCCGAGCGCGTGCTCATGCGCGCGCTGGAGCAGCCCCAGCGCCTGGACGCGCCGATGGTGGAGGCGCTGGAGTCGGGCCTGCACGCGGTGCTGGACTTCCTGGAGGCACGCGCCAGCGGGCGCGGCGAGCCGGCGGTCAAGCTGTTCCGCCAGTACCGCAGCCTGGCCGACCTGGCCGGCGGCGAGCCCGCGCATCCGGCCGATCTGTGGGATTTCGCCTGGGAGTGGCCGCAAGCGGCCGCGCCCGGCGTCGGCGCCCAGGCCCTGGGCGTGCAGGCCCGCGCCGACTACGAACGCGCGCTGCTGGAGGTGCTGCGCGCCGGCGACCTGCGCGGGGCCAGCGCCTCGATGCAGGCCGTGGCACGCCAGGCGCAGGCTGCCAGCGATGGCGACGAGCGCTCGCTGTGGTGGATCGCCGAGGGCTTTTTCGCCGGACTCGGCGACGAGCTGATCGAAGCCGACATCTACGCCAAGCGCCTGTGCAACCGGCTGAACCTGCAACTGCGCCAGATGCTGGCCGGGCAGGCGCAGGTCTCGCGACGCCTCGGCCACGAACTCCTGTTCTTCTGCGACCAGGCGCTGGCCCGTGCGCTCGAACGCGGACGCGAGGCTCCGCCTGCGCTGCGCGCCGTGGCGCAGGCCGCCAGGCTGCGACCGCAGGGCGTGGTCGACTGGCAGCAAGCGCATTTCGGCCTGGTCGATCCGGCGCTGGTCCAGCAGGCGCGCAAGCGCATGGTGCAGGTCAAGGACGGCTGGGCGCATATCGGCAACGGCGACTTCAGCCGCATCGCACGCCTGCAGGAACACCTGCAGCAACTCGGACTGGTGTTGCGCCAGCTCTGCGCCGGAGCCGAAGTGCTGCCAGGCGCGGTCGAGCGCATGCTGCAGGTGATCGGCGAGCAGCGCTCGCTGCTGACGCCCGAGCGGGTGCTGGAGGTCGCCACCGCGCTGCTGTTCCTGGAAGCCTCGCTGGTGCATTTCCGCGCCGACGACGCCGACTTCCTGCCGCGGGCGCGCGAGCTGGCGCAGCGCCTGCAGCGCAGCGCGCAAGGCTATGCCAGCGACGCCTTCGCGCCGTGGATGGAGCAACTGTACCGCCAGGTCTCGGAGAACCAGACCCTGGGTACCGTGGTGCAGGAGCTGCGCCACGACATGGGCACCGTCGAGCGCCTGCTCGACGCCTATTTCCGCGATCCCGCCGCCCTGGCCGACCTGGAGCCGGTACCTCGCCTTCTGGGACAGATGCGCGGCGTGCTGTCGGTGCTGGGCATGGACGTGGGTTCGCAGGCGCTGGTGCATATCCGCCACAGCGTGGAAAACCTGATGGCCGCGTCGCCCCTGGATGGTTCCTCGGCACCGCGCGGCGCGAATTACGACCACCTGGCGGCCAACATCGGCACGCTGGGCTTCATGGTCGACATGCTGGGCTACCAGCCCGAACTGGCCAAGATTTCCTTCCAGTTCGATGCGCACAGCGGCGAATTGCGCCCGGTGGTGCCGCAGGCCCGCCAGACCGTGCAGGCGCGGGCCGCCGGGAGCGCGGCCGCGGCGGCCCCGCAGACGCCACCCGAAGCGCAATCGGCCCCGGCGGCGGCGACTCCCGCGGCCGAGCCGGTGCCGTCGGAGGCACCCCGGGCACCCGTCGACGCCACGGCCCCCATGCCGCCCTCGCTCGACCTCGAGGAGGCCGACACCCTGCTGCCCCCGCTGGAGGCCGATGCGAGCGCCGCCGCGCCGACGGCTCCGGCGCCAGCGGCCCTCGACGATGCCGCCGCGCTGGATGCGCTGCTGCTGGGCACGGCGAGCGCCCCCACCGCGCCAGAGGCCGAGCCGGCGCCCGCGGAGCCGGAGCCGGCGGTCGACCCCGAACTGGTGGAGATTTTCCTCGACGAAGCCGACGAGGTCGTCGAGCAAGGTCGCGAACGCATCGCCGATCTGCGCGGCAGCGATCCCGCCGACGATTCCCTGACGGCGCTGCGCCGCAGTTTCCACACTCTCAAGGGCAGCGCGCGCATGGTGGGCATGCGCGATTTCGCCGAGGCCGCATGGGCGCTGGAGCAATGCTTCAACCAGGTGCTGGCCGACGGCTCCCCGGCATCGCCGGAACTGCTCGAACTCGCCGAGCGCGCGCTGCGGCGCCTCGAGGACTGGGCTCACGCGCTGCGTGCCGGCGATGCCGACGCCCATTCCAGCGACGCGCTGGTGCGGGCCGCACGGGCCCTGCGCGAGGGCCGGCCGCTGGAACTCGACGCCTGGACGCCGTCCGTCGACGCCGTGCCGGAAGTGCCGGAAGTGCCGGAAGTGCCGGAAGTGCCGGAAGTGCCGGAAGTTCTCGGGGTACCGGACGTGCCCGAGGTGCTGGAGC
>JAKBNS010000261.1 GCA_021830925.1 Pseudomonadota bacterium
GGCCGACATCGTGCTCGCCGGGGAATCGGCCCGCTTCGGCCAGCCGGAGATCAACCTGGGCATCATGCCCGGCGCCGGCGGCACCCAGCGCCTGACCCGCGCGGTGGGCAAGTCCCAGGCCATGCGCATGGTGCTGTGCGGAGAAATGCTGGACGCGCAGCAGGCGCTGCAGTACGGGCTGGTCGCCGAGGTGCTCGCGGTCGAACGCTGCCTGGAGCGCGCCCACGAGCTGGCGCGGCGCATCGCCTCCAAGGCACCGCTGGCGGCGCGCCTGGCCAAGGAGGCGGTGCTGCAGGCCTTCGAGACCCCGCTGTCGGCGGGGCTGCTGCTCGAGCGGCGCAATTTCGTGCTGCTGGCGGGAACCGAGGACCGCGACGAGGGCGTGCAGGCCTTCCTGGCCAAGCGCGCGCCGAGCTGGCGCGGGCGCTAGGGCCAGGCCGACAGATCTCTTGCCAGATTGACGCGGGCCTGTGACCGACGCACGTCGGCACTGCGGAGTGCGCGTGCGACAGCGGCGGCCCTGCCCCGCGCGGGCTGGCGGCGGGGGGGTCGGCCCCTGCGGCGCCGACTGCGCTTGCGCTGCTCGGCCCGGGGGCGTGCGGCAGAACTCGCTTCGCTCGCTGACGCGAGCTGCGCTCGGACAGCTGCCGCAAGCATGATGTTGGAAGCGCGCTGCGCGCGCCGCCCCCGAACCTGCGCTGCTCGCCACCCCGGGACGCCGACCCGCGCGGGGCACGACCACCGCTGTCGAGGACCAGCGTGGTCGGGCACCAGTACCCAGGGTGCCGGCGCGCTCGTCATGGAATATGGCAACCTCGCCCCTC
The DNA here is from genome assembly GCA_021830925.1 of Pseudomonadota bacterium. Taxonomy (GTDB): domain Bacteria; phylum Pseudomonadota; class Gammaproteobacteria; order Burkholderiales; family Burkholderiaceae_C; genus Thiomonas_A. The sequence goes on from JAKBNS010000261.1 coordinate 825, forward strand.
ACGCCCGAAAGGACACGCCCCCAGTGGTTGACATGGTTGACATCGAAACCTGGAGTTGGCGGTCCAGGAGTCGCCGTCCATGTCAGCAATCACCCAGTTCCCCGTCGTGAGCGGCAAGGCGCTGCAGAGCGCATCCAGGAAGGCAGAGGAAGCGCTTCGGACGGCCGCGGATCAGGACGATCGGAGCGCATCGATTGGTGCGCGTTTCGCGGTAGGACAGCGGGGAGTCCTTTTTCGGGCATAGCGCTGCAAACCGCTTCGACGATTCGGCCCGGCGCTTCGGCACCTGCTATCTGGAGTTCGATGTGCTGACCGCGGTCGCCGAGACCGTGCTGCACGACGAAGTTCCGGTGCAGGGCTGCTTCAAGGTGGCACAACGCGACTTCGAAGGCCGACAGATCGTGCGCTTTGCTGGCGCAGGAGTCCTGCGACTTGCCAATCTCACGGGGACCGCGCTGAAGGCCTTGGTCGGCGACGGCTCGATTTCCACGATGTCTCCGTATGACCTGCCACAGCGATGGGCTGCCGCGTTGCACGCCCATCCAGCCCGCGTGGACGGGATCTACTACGTTTCGCGTCACCTCAACGACCGCAAGGCGGTGGTGGTCTTTGATCGAGCGTGCGCCCGACCTGGAACTGCCTGCTACGAACCCATGGGGCAATGGCGAGGCCTCAGGCGACTTCGACACACTCTCCACATCGACTACGCCGCTCCTTGACGCGGCATGGCCCGGTCGGGCCCCCTCGAACAAGCGGCCGTGGGACCGGAGGGCAGCGCGCCAGGCCCTACTCGTCGGTGCCGCCGCCCAGGTAGGTGTGCTGCACCCGCGGGTCGCCGGCGAGTTGCGCGGCGGGGCCCTGCAGCACCACTTCGCCGGTCTCCAGCACGTAGCCGTGGTCGGAGGTGCGCAGCGCGGCGTGGGCGTTCTGCTCGACCAGCAGGATGGACACGCCCTCGTCGCGCAGGCCGGCGACGATGCCCAGGATGTCCCGCACGATCAGCGGCGCCAGGCCCAGGCTGGGCTCGTCGAGCATCAGCAGGCGCGGCGACGACATCAGCGCGCGGCCCAGCGCCAGCATCTGGCGCTCGCCCCCGGACAGCGTGTCGGCGCGCTGGCGCCTGCGCTCGGCGAGACGCCCGAAACGCGCGTACACCTGGTCCAGCGCGCGCCGGCTGGCCGGTGCGCGCATGCCGCGGCAGTAGGCGCCGAGCAGCAGGTTGTCGTGCACGCTGAGCGCGCCGAACAGCTCGCGGCTCTCGGGCACCAGGCACAGGCCGCGCGCCACGCGGTCCTCCACCGTCAGGCCCGCCAGGTCCTCGCCGTCGAAGTACACGCGGCCGCGCGAGGGCATCAGGCCCATCGCCGCCGCCAGCAGCGTGGTCTTGCCCGCGCCGTTGGGGCCGATGACCGACACGATGCGCCCGGCCGGCAGCTCCAGCGACACGCCGCGCACCGCCTCGACGCGACCGTAGGACACGTGCAGGTCCTCGATGCGCAGCAGCGGCGCGATGCCGACGCCGCGATCGAGGGCCAGCCCGCCCTGCGCGCCGGCGCTCGCGGCGTCGCCATGCATGGCCTGGGCCGTGGGGTTCATGGCGGGGTTCATGGCGGGGTTCATGCCGGAGTTCATGGCGTGGCGGGCGCGCGCGGCGCGTCCGTCCCGGTGGTCTCGGCGCTGCCCAGGTAGGCCGCCTGCACCGAGGCGTCGGCGCGCACCTGGGCCGGCGTGCCCTCGAGCAGCCTGGAGCCGAAGTTCATCACCACCAGACGGTCCACCAGGCGCATCACGAAGTCCATGTCGTGCTCCACGATCAGGATGGTCACTCCCTCGTCGCGCAGGCGGCGCAGCAGCTCGCCCAGCGCCACGCGTTCCTGCCGCCGCAGCCCCGCCGCCGGCTCGTCGAGCACCAGCAGCAGGGGATCGGCCGCCAGCGCGCGCGCGATCTCCAGCACCCGCTGGGTGCCCAGCGGCAGCGTTCCGGCGCGCTCGTGCTCGCGCCCGCCCAGGCCGACACGGCGCAGCTGCCAGGCCGCTTCGCGCAGGGCCTGGCGCTCCTGCGCGCGGTCCAGGCGAAGCCCGGCGGCCAGCAGGCCGCCGCGGGTACGCGCATGCGTGCCCAGCGCGACGTTGTCCAGCAGGCTCATGGCCGGGCGCAGCTTCACGTGCTGGAAGGTGCGCGCCACGCCCATGCGGGCGATCCGGCGCTGGCTCAGCGCGGTGATGTCGCGCCCCAGCAGGCGCACCCGCCCGGCGCTCTTGGGCAGCACGCCGGTGAGCAGGTTGAACATGGTGGACTTGCCGGCGCCGTTGGGCCCGATGAGCCCGACGATCTCGCCCGCGCGCACCTCGAAGCTCACCGCGTCCACCGCCAGCAGGCCGCCGAAGCGCTTGCTCACGCCCTGCACTTCCAGCAGGGCCTCGCCGCGCGCGGGCTGCGCGCGCCGCGGCAGCACCGGTGCCTGCTCGACGGGCAGCGGCGCCGGGCGCGGCGCCCGCCAGCGCCGCAGCCCGCGGGCCACGAAACTCATGGCGCCGCCGCGCGCGTAGTGCAGAAGAGCGATGAACAGGGCGCTGAACACGACCGCGTCGAGCTGCCCGGCGCGCCCGGACAGCAGGGGCAGCAGGTCCTGCAGCAGGTCCTTGAGCAGCAGCACCAGCCCCGAGCCGACCAGCGCGCCCGACAGGTAGCCCACGCCGCCCAGGATGGCCATCAGCAGGTATTCGATGCCGGCGCGCAGGTCGAAGGGCGAAGGGCTCACGAAGCGGTTGGCGTAGGTGTACAGCCAGCCGGCGAGCCCGGCGAACAGCGCGGCCACGACGAATAGCCCCAGGCGCACCGCGAAGGCGTCGGCGCCCACGCTGGCCAGCAGCACGGATCCGCCACGCAGGCCGCGGATGGCGCGCCCGGGCCGCGAGCGAAGCAGGTTGTGGCTGAACCACAGCGCGAAA
>JAKBNS010000127.1 GCA_021830925.1 Pseudomonadota bacterium
TCTCGCCGCGGCACTCTCCATCTCCCCGGCCACGGCCAGGGTCTCGCGCCCGGACTGCGTGAGCACGTAGCCCTCGGGGCGTCGCTCCACCAGGCGCGTGCCCAGCGTGTGCTCCAGCGCGCGCACACGGCGCGAGATGGTCGCGTGGGTCACGCACAGGGTGCGTGCGGCAGCGGACAGGCTTCCGTGACGGACCAGGGCCATGAACACGCGCACATCGTCCCAGTCCAGGTCTGTTCGATTTTGATCAGCCATTGCGCACAAATCGTGAATTTTCCGGCTCGAGAGCCCGACCTAGCATGACCTCACCGTCTTGCCATTGGAACTGCCATGAACCGCGACCACCTCACCCTGACCCTCATCGGCGGCCCGACCGTGTTGATCGAATTCGACGGCGTTCGCCTGCTCACCGACCCCACCTTCGACCCCCCGGGGCTGTACCAGAAGACTCCCGTGCACTTCGAGAAGACCTCGGGCCCGGCGCTGTCCGTCGAGGCCATCGGCCCGCTCGACGGCGTGCTGCTCAGCCACGATCACCACCTCGACAACCTCGACCACGCGGGGCGCGCCATGCTGCCCAGCGTGCCCGTGGTCTATACCACCGTGGCCGGCGAGGGGCGCCTGAAGGGCCACGCCGTCGGCCTGGCGCCTTTCGAGACCCGCACCCTGCGCACCCACGCCGGCGCCAGCCTGCTCGTGACCGCCACGCCGGCGCGCCACGGCCCGGTGGGCATCGAGCCCATCTCCGGCGACGTCGTGGGCTTCGCGCTCGGAGCAGACCAGCCGGGGGATCTGTTGTACGTCTCCGGCGACACCGTGTGGTACGAAGGCACGGCCGAGGTTGCCCGGCGATTCTCGCCCAAGGTCGTGCTGTTGCATACGGGGGCCGCCGAACCGCGCGGCCGCTTCCACATGACCATGGGCAGCGAGGACGCGCTCGAGGCCGCGCGCGCCTTTCCCGACTCCCGACTGGTGGCCATTCACAACGAAGGCTGGGTGCACCTGCGCGAAAGCCAGCAGCAGCTCGCCGACACCTTCGCGATGATGGGCGCGGCCGAGCGCCTCACGGCCATCGAACGCGGCCGGCCCTTGCGCCTGGCCTGGTGAACCGCGGCCCCGGGGCGGTCGGGCCGGACGGCTGGACCGCCCCGCGGAGGGAACACCGAGCGCCGGCTAGGGACTGGCGTCCTGCACCGGTTCGCAGCGCACCTCGGTCTTCACCGAGTTGGCGATGAAACATTCCTCGTGCGCCTGATGGTGCATCCGCGCGAGCTGATCCGGCGACGGCATCCTGTCTCCCGAGAAGTCCACCCGCGGCCTCAGGGTCACGGTGAGCATCGCCATCCTTCCGTCCGGATCACGCCCCATGACCCCGAGCGCGCAGTCCCGGTATCGATCGACCACGAAACCGCCTCTTGCCGCGATGGAGAGGAACCACAGCATATGGCAACTCGACAGCGAGGCGACGAAGGCTTCCTCCGGGTCCATGGCCCGCTCGTCCGACATGGGCGGCGGGACCACGTGGGGAGAGGAGGACGCGGGGATCTCCAGGCCGCCATCGAGACGCACGAGGTGCCGCCTGCTGTAGCGATGGCCGAGGAAATCCTGCTCGCCACGCAGCCAGGACACTTCCGCGGTGTATTGCGCCATGAGGGATTCTCCAGGTGATGGAATGCCACGCCGAACGGCATCGGGTGCGATGCGATTGCGAAGCTCGGGAAACCTCCGCTGTGCAAGGCCGGATTGCGGAAGGTGGGCATGCCCCAGGCTCGGAGGCTGCGCAGCTTGCCCGTATCCTATCGGGCGATCGTGCTGAACCTGCCTTCCGACAAGAACGCCGAATCTTCGTGGAGATCCTCTATGCCGAAGCTGTCCGCCATCGTCTTCACCGCCGCCCTGCTCATGTTCGGCGCGTTCGCGGGGCCCGAGGCCCTGGCCGACGGCGCCCCGCGGCAAGTGACCATCGGAACCTTGTACGCCAGCGTCGGGCCGTTCGCGGTCGCCTCGCAGAACGAGCTGAAGGGACTCGAGTTCTGGGCCGACAGGGTCAACCAGGGTGGCGGCGTGTTCGTGAAGGCCTTCGGCAAGAAGCTGCCGGTGAAGATCATCAAGTACGACGACCGCAGTGCGGACTACACGGCCAGGGATCTGTACGCCAGGCTGATCGAGCAGGATCACGTCGACGTCCTGGTGTCGGACTTCGGCTCCGTGCTGACCGAGCCGGCGATCCGGCTCGCGAAGGATCATCACATGTTGCTGATCGACCAGACCGGGTCCAGCGCGAGCTTCTTCCCGGCGCCGACCGATTACCTGGCGGACGTCAGCATTCCCTCGTCGCAGCTGTGGCCCGTCCCGCTTTCGCAGTTCGTGCTGCAGCAGAAGTACAAGCAGGTCGCCATCCTGTTCGCCCTGAATCCCTTCGACTCGTCCCAGGCCAAGACCTTCGCCCACATCCTGCTGAAAAACGGCATCTATCCCTACTTCAAGGCGCTGAGAAACTCCGATGCCGATTTCCCGGCGATCGTGCGCTCGCTGCAGGCCGCGCATCCCGATGCCGTGTTCGAGTTCGGCTATGCGCCCAACGACGTCGCGTTCTTCCGGGCCATGTCGCAAACCGGGGCGCATTTCCCGATGACCTTCACCATCTTCCCCGGGCAACTGCAGCAGGTGATCACCAAGCAGGTGGGCGCCAAGGCACTCGCGTACAGCTACACCTATGCCACGCCGCCCCTGGTGACGTATGAGCACGTGACCTACGGCATGAACACCCAGGCCTTCGTGTCGGCCTTCCAGGACGCGACCCACGCGCAACCCGACTTCCTGAACGTGGCCGGCTACAACACCGGGCTGATCGTGCAACACATGCTCGACACCGCGCCGCGCTTCGATCAGCTCGCGTTCCATCAGGCCATCATGGACATTTCGGGCAACACCACGACCCTGCTCGGCCCGTTCAAGGTCGATGCGAACGGTGCGCAGATCGGACAGCCCCTTCCGGTGGCGCAACTCGTGCCCGACGGGAACGGCGGCAACAAGATGGTCGTGGTCTACCCGACCGAGAAGGCCCACGCCAGGTAACACGCCCGGGCGCGGCGCTGCCCGCAAGCCTTATGATCTTCTGCCGTTCGTGAGACTCTTGGCGCAATATGCGGTATCAAGCGGTTCTTGACCGAGTGCATCGAGAGATCCAGCCCTGGATCGGCGGCGGCGAGGTCGCGCACTACATCCCCGAGTTGGCAAGGGTTTCGCCGCGCAAGTTCGGCATGGCGGTGGTCACCGTCGACGGGCAGGCGTACGCGGTCGGCGATGCCGACGAGCGCTTTTCCATCCAGAGCATTTCGAAGCTGTTCGCCTGCACCCTGGCGTTCCAGCTGCTCGGCGACGAGCTGTGGAAGCGAGTCGGGCGAGAGCCGTCGGGAACGGCATTCAATTCCCTGGTCCAGCTCGAGACCGAACGCGGCAAGCCCCGCAACCCCTTCATCAACGCGGGAGCGCTGGTGGTGACCGACGTGCTGGCGCGGCGCTTCGTGCGCGCCGAGACCGCGGTGGTCGAGTTCATCCGCCGGCTGATCGCGGTACCCGACGTCGACTACGACCCCCGCGTGGCGCTGTCGGAACTGGCGCATGGCAAACGCAACCGCGCCATCGCGCATTTCATCGACAGTTTCGGCAACATGCGCATGCCCCCCGATCTCGTGGTCGAGGCCTATTGCCGCCAATGCGCGATCTCGATGAGCTGCCTGGAACTCGCCCGCGCCGGACTGTTCCTGGCCAACGGCGGCGTGGCACCGATCAGCGGCGAGCGCATTCTCGACCCCAGCTCGGCCAAGCGCCTGTCGGCACTGATGCTGACCTGCGGCACCTACGACGCGGCGGGCGACTTCGTGTATCGCGTCGGACTGCCCGCCAAGAGCGGGGTCGGCGGCGGAATCCTTGCGGTGCTTCCGGGAGAAATGGCGGTCTGCGTCTGGTCTCCCGGGCTCGACGCCAATGGAAACTCCTACGCCGGGGTCGAGGCGCTGGAACGCATGACCACCTACACCGGCCGGTCGATTTTCTGAACCGGCACGGCGCCGGCAGCGACAAGCCGGGGCGCCCGTCAGACCGGGCAGTTGGAGGACGCGAGGTCGCGCGAGATCTGCTCCGCGGCGCTGCGTACCTCGGGCACGAGCGCGGCCACGCGCGCTTCATCCATCCTGACGGCGGGAGCGGTCACGCTGACACTGGCCACGGGCCGCCCCTGGCGGTCGAAGATGGGGGCCGCGACGCAGACGATGCCCTCCTCGTGTTCCCCGCGGTCGATGGCCACGCCATCGCGGCGGATGTGCTCGAACTCCGCGCGCAGGCCGGCCCGCGAGGTGATGGTGTTCGGCGTATGGCGCGTCAGGTCGAGCCGGCCGATCAGTTCGTCCCGCTCGGCCGCGGGAAGGTGGGCGCCGATCGCCTTGCCGACCCCGGTGCAATACAGCGGCCCGCGCCGGCCGACCGAGGAAAACAGGCGCAGCGCCTTCGGGCTTTCGCGTTTGTCGATGTAGATGATCTCGACATCGTCGCGCACCGCGAGGTGGATGGTCTCCTGCGTGCTGTGCCACAGGGCGTCGACATGGCGCGCGGCCACTTGCCGCAGGTCGATCGAGGCCCAGGCGCGGCTGGCCAGTTCCATCAGACCGAGTGCCGGCCGGTAGGTCCGGTCGGGCCCGTGATGGCGAATCAGCCCGGCGTCGCTGAGTTCGCGCAACAGTCGGTGCAGCGTGGCCTTGGGCAGGCCCGTGCGCTCGAGCAGCGCGCTGAACCCGACGGGCGGCTCGGCGAGGCTGACCATCCGGAGCAGCGCCAGGGCCTTGGCAATGCTCGACGAGGTCTCGGGGGGCGAAGCTTGCGTGCTCATGGGGCCATTCGGTGTGAGGCGGGGTCCGGATTTGACAACGGACAAATTCAGGTTCTAGCATGAATACAGAACCGAGTTCCATTATATGGAACTCGGACAGCGGCCGAAAGGCCGAGTGGGCTGGACCCCCGAGGGGCGCCATTTCCGCGACCGCCATCCTGTCGCGGGCCTTCGAGGCGAAATCGGCCCGATCACGCCGACGAGAGCGATAGGAGGAGACATGAAGACCAGCACGATCCTGCTTGCGGCCACCTGCATCGGCGCGGCCATGCTGCCGGCCGCGTCCGCGCAGGCGGCGCAGCAAAGCGCCGCGCAGATGATCCTGGGGGTGTCGAAGGACACATGCGTGAACCCCCACCCCAGCCACGTGAAGCTGTCGAGCCTCGTGGTCGGTTTCTCGCAGTCGCAGGGCAACCAGAATCCGTTCCGCGCCGAGGAAACGAAATCCCTGCGCGAGGCGGCGAACCAGGTGCACGCCAAGCGCTACATCTACACCAATGCGCATTCCAACGAGGCGAAGCAGGTCGCCGACGTCGAGAGCATGATCAACCAGGGCGCGCAGGCCCTGGTGATCGCGCCGCTCAATTCCACCGGGCTGCAACCCGCCTTCGCCCAGTCTGTGGCGAAACACATCCCGATCATCACCATCGACCGCGAGACGGCCGGCACCCACTGCTCGGACTTCCTGAGCTTCGTCGGCTCGGACTTCTACAACCAGGGCGTGATCGACGGCAAGGAACTGGCCAAGGCCACCGGAGGGCACGCGGTGATCGCCGAGATCCAGGGCGCCTACGGCAATTCGGTCGAGACCGCGAGAACCAAGGGCTTCGCCGACGCGATCGCCAAGTTCCCCGGCATGAAACTCGTGGCCGCGCAGACCGGCAACTGGTCGACCACCGACGCGCAGAAGGTGGTCAGCCAGATCCTGCTCGCGCATCCCGACGTCAACGCGATCTACACCCAGAGCGACACGATGGCCTATGGCGCCATCACCGCCTTGCGCGACGCCGGCAAGAAGCCGGGGGACGTGAAGATCGTCACCATCGACGGCACCAAGCAGGGCGTGCAGGACATCGTCTCCGGCTGGATCTACGCCGATGACGAGACCAACCCGCGCTTCGGGCCGATCGCCATGCAGGAGATCCAGAACTGGCTCGACGGCAAGCCGGTGCCGCAGAAGATCACCATCCGGGATCATCTGTACACCCCCGCGAATGCCAAGAAGGCGCTGGCCGGCGGCGTTCCCTACTGACTCCCGTGTCTGCGCTCGTTCTTGAAACGGCCGCCGTTTCGAAGCGCTTCGGCGCGGTGCAGGCGCTGGACGCGGTGTCGCTGACCCTCAACGCCGGCGAGGTGCATGGACTTGCCGGCGAGAACGGTGCCGGCAAGTCCACGCTGATCAAGCTGTTGACAGGGTTCCACCAGCCCGACGACGGCACGATCAGGCTGGGCGGCGAGGCGGTGCGCTTCGACTCCCCGCGCGCCGCCCAGCGCCACGGCATCAGCGCGGTGTATCAGGAGATCAACCTGATTCCCGAACGCGACGTGGCCGAGAACCTGTTTCTCGGCCACGAGCCCAGGCGCTTCGGCTGGCTGATCGACCGGCGCCGCATGGAGGCCGAGGCGCAGTCGCTGCTGGCGCGCTACGAGTTGCGCATCGATCCGCGGGCCCGACTCGGCACCCTCGGGCTCGGGCTGCAGCAGATGGTGGCGATCGCCCGCGGCATCCGGCTCGGCGCCAGGGTGGTGATTCTCGACGAACCGACCTCCGCCCTCACCGGCGGCGAAGTCGAAACCCTGTTCCGCGTGGTCGACCGACTGAAGGCCGAGCGCATCGCCATCCTGTTCGTCAGCCACCGGCTGTCGGAGTGCTACCGGCTGTGCGACCGCTTCTCGGTGTTGCGCGACGGCCGCCTGGTGGTGAGCGCGCCGGCTGCGGATCTTCCGCGCCAGGCCCTGATCGGCGCGATGCTGGGGCGCAGCGCGGAAACCCTGCAGCGCCAGCACGCGCCGCGCGGGGCGACCATGGGGGCGCCGGCTCTGGCGGCGCGCCGCCTCGGCTGGCGCAACCGGGTGCGCGACGTTTCCTACGAGGTCATGCCCGGGGAGGTGGTGGGTCTCGCCGGCCTGCTCGGCTCCGGGCGCACCGAGACCATGAAGGCCAGCTTCGGCATCGAGGCGCCGGGCTCCGGCAGCGTCGAGGTGGCCGGGCGCACGCTGTCCGCGCCCTCGCCGGAGCGATCCATCGCCGCCGGCCTGGCCTTCCTCTCGGAAGACCGCCGCGCCGAGGGCATTTTTCCCAAGCTCTCGGTGGCCGAGAACCTGACGGCCTGCGCCTTGCGCCGCATCTCGCGCTACGGCTTCGTCTCCCGGCGCCGGCAGAACGCGATGGTGGCCGAGTTCATGCGCCTGCTCGGCATCAAGGCGGCGGGGCCCGACGCGCCCATCACCTCGCTGTCCGGCGGCAACCAGCAGAAGGTCCTGCTGGCCCGCTGCCTCGCCACCGGCCCGCGCGCCATCATGCTCGACGACCCCACGCGGGGCATCGACGTCGGAGCCAAGGCGGAGGTGCACGAGGCGATTCGCCGGCTGGTCGAGCGCGGCCTCGGCGTGCTGGTGACTTCCTCGGAAATGGAGGAACTGATGGTCCTGGCCGACCGACTGGTGATCCTGGACGAGGGTCGTGTCGCGGACACGATGCCCACCGCGGGCGCCAGCGTGCACGACGTGCTCGACCGGCTGGCGGCGCCACGCGACAGGGCAGTCCCATGATCGCCGTCATGAACAGGAACTCCCGTCTCGCCGGACTCGCGGCGCTCGCCGGCCACGACACGCCGGCGGCGATGCTGCGCGCCTTCAGCGTGTACATCGCCTTCGCCCTGCTCGTGCTGGTCGACCTGATGTTCACGCCGGGTTTCCGCAATCCCTTCGTGATCCGCAACCTGCTGTTCCAGGCCTCGCCGATCATTCTCATCACCCTCGGACAAAGCCTGGCGATCGGCACCCGCGGCATCGATCTTTCGGTCGGCTCGTCGATGGCGCTGGCCGCATCGGTGATGGCCCTCGCGCTGCCCGCCGGCACGCCGATCGCGCTGCTCGCGGCGCTGGCCACCGGCCTGGCCGTGGGGCTGCTCAACGGCGCGCTCATCGCATTTTTCGACATCAACCCGCTGATCTCCAGCCTGGCGCTGCTGGTGACCGCCCGCGGCTTCGCCGAGGCGCTGCTGGACGGATCGCGGGCATCGCTACCCACGGGCGGCATGTTCGACTGGCTCGGCATCGGCTCCGTGTCCTTCGTGCCGACGGTGGCGATCATCGCGCTGGCGCTGGCCGCCACGGTGGCCCTGGTCGTGCGCGCCACCGTGTTCGGACGCAGCCTCGTGTTCATCGGCGCCAACCAGGCGGCCGCGCGCATCGCCGGCATCAAGGTGCGTCGCACCCTGTTCGCCGTCTATGCGGCCAGCGGACTGCTCGCGGGCCTGGCCGGCGTGTTCGCGGCGGCGCGGCTGGGCGCGGCGGATCCGAATTACATCGGCCTGAATTTCGAGCTGGACGCGATCGCCGCCGCGGTGATCGGTGGCACCCCGCTGTCCGGCGGCCGGGTGTCCATCGCCGGCGGCGTGTTCGGTGTCCTGCTGCTGCAGGTCCTGGGGGCGAGCTTCATCATGAACGACATCAACTTCAGCTACGCGCAGATCCTCAAGGCGGTGTTCATCGTCGCCGCGCTCTACCTTCAGCGGGCCGGCGGATGAGCGGCGCACCGGCAAGCCCGGCCGGCGCAGCGGCCCCGGACACAGAACGCCGCGCGCGGATCATCGCGCTGATCCAGTCGCGCGGCGCCATCGTGGTCCTGGCGATCGCCGGGATCATCGCCAGCGCCGTGTTTCCGTACTTCGCGACCCTGGACAATTTCCAGAACATCGGCACCGCGGCAAGTTTCGTCGGCCTGGTGACCATCGGCCAGACCTTCGTGATCATCCTCGGCGGATTCGACCTTTCGGTGGGATCGGTCATCGGGCTCGGCTCGGTGCTGGCGGCCTATGCCGTGCCCTACGGCTGGGTGCCGGCCCTGCTGCTTCCCTGCCTGGCCGGCGGCGCCATCGGGCTGATCGACGGACTGCTGATCGCACGTGCCGGCATGGCCCCTTTTATCGTTACGCTGGCCGCCCTGCTCGGCGTGCGCGGCCTGGACCTGCTGCTCGCCAAGAGCAGCATGGTCATCGTCAACCCCGGCGTGTTCGGCCTGATCGCCAACGGCACGATGTTCGGAGTCGACAACCTGATCTGGATCCTGCTCGGCGCCTTCGCGCTCGCGGCGCTGGTGCTGAACCGCTCGCGCTTCGGCGTCGCGGTGTTCGCCATCGGCGGCAACGAGGAGGCCGCGCGCATGCTGGGCGTGCCCGTCACCGCGGTGAAGGTCGCCACCTACGCGCTGTCGGGCACGCTGGCGGGCCTGGCCGGCGCGCTGCTGGGCGCGCATCTGTCCTCCGGGCTGTCGACCGCGGGGCAAGGCGACGAGTTGCGCTCCATCGCCGCCGCCGTGATCGGCGGAGTGCTGCTGACGGGCGGGGTCGGCACCATGGCCGGCGCCCTGTCGGGCGTGCTACTGCTCGGGGTGATCGAGAACGTGATCGATCAGATCGGCAACCTGAGCTCCTACTACCAGAACCTCGCCTCCGGCCTGTTCCTGCTCGTCGCCGTGCTGATCCAGGCCACCCTGATGCGCAGGAAGTGATGACGTCCGTCCAGGGATTCCGCGATCTCCTTCGTGCAGGCATGCAGCCTGACCGCGTCTAGGGACTTTGTTGACAGGCTCGCGAAGCGGCTCCTAGCATGCAAAAGCTTTCACTCCTGCCCGTTCGGGTTCGTTATCACCATGGACTGTGACCCTAGTCGATCGTCGTTGAGCGCCTGAACCAGGCCCGCGAGCGCTGACTGTCTCGGTCCAGCCATCGCCAGCCTGGGAAGGCTGGTGGTGGCGCAGGGGCTTGCCATGGCGGCAGGCCCGGGTTCCTCCCCCGTTTCCCTTCATGGACGCATGCGCGCCGGAGTCGGCGCGTGCGCGCCGGTACGTGCCATTCGCGCACGCAAGGAGGACATCATGCTGGTGTTCAAGAAAATCCGCGCCCGCTGCGGGCTGTTTCGCAGTGGTGCCGTGCAACTGCAAGCCGCGCCGCCGCGCGCCGACACTGCGTCGGGCCCGACACTGGCCCAGGTCCAGCTGTCGACCGTGGGGGTCTGGCTCGGGCGCCCGCCCCATTCCAACCACCCTTTCCACGGAGGTCGTCGATGAACCTGCAAGCCCAAGTCCTGGGACTTCGCCCCTGCCCCGAGTGCGCTGAATTGCCCGACGCCCTGGAGCACCGTCTGCGTGATCGCATGCACCTGTCCGAACTGCGCCGCCGGGCCACCGGCTGGAAGGGCCGCCTGGCGCTGGGCCTGGCGCTGATCGGCCCCGGCGTGTTGGTGATGCTCGGCGACAACGACGCCGGGGGCGTGGTCACCTACTCCCAGACCGGCGCCACCTTCGGCCTGGGGATTTTCCTGCCGATGATGCTCCTGCTGGGCCTGGTGGCGTACGTGGTGCAGGAGATGACCGTGCGCCTGGGCGCGGTGACCCGACGCGGGCACGCCGAGCTGATCTGGAAACGCTACGGAACCTTCTGGGGCTGGTTCTCGCTGGTGGACCTGATCGTGGCCAACGTGCTGACCCTGATGACCGAGTTCGTGGGCATCCGGCTCGGCGGACAGGCCCTCGGCATGCCCGCCTGGCTCACGGTGCCCGGCTCGCTGCTGTTCATCATCTACGCGCTGGTGGTGCTGCGCTACTGGACCTGGGAGCGCATCTCGCTGTTCATCGCCGCGCTGAACCTGATCTTCGTGCCGCTGGCGCTGATGGCCCATCCGGACTGGCACGGTGTGGCGCGGGCCTTCATGGGCCACGGCTGGATCGTGCCCGGCGGCTTCCTGTCCGTCACCTTCCTGATCCTGATTTCGGCCAACATCGGCACGACCATCGCCCCCTGGCAGCTCTTTTTCCAGCAGTCCTGCGTGGTCGACAAGGGCTTGCTGCCGCAGGACATCCGCGCCGGCCGGCGCGACCTGCTGCTCGGGGTGTTCGGCATGGTGGCGGTGGCCATGGCGCTGATCGTGCTGTCCGCGCAGACCCTGCAGGGCCTGCCGAACGCGCAGGGGCTGGACGCCGACGTGATCCTGCATGCGCTGCGCGCCAGGCTCGGCGACGGCCTCATGGCCCTGTTCGCGCTCGGCCTGATGGAAGCCGGCCTGATCGCCGCCATCGTGATCACCGCCAGCAGCGCCTGGGCGGTGGGCGAAGCCTTCGGCATCGAACGCTCGATCAACGCGGCGCCGCGCCAGGCGCTGGGTTTTTACCTCCCGGCCGTCGTCGGCACCGCGATCGCCGCCGCGGTGATCATGATCCCTGGGCTCGACCTCGGCTTCCTGAACCTGAGCGTGCAGGTCATCGCCACCGTGTTCATGCCGGCGGCCATGCTGTTCCTGCTGATGCTGCTCAACGATCGCGAGCTCATGGGCGAACATGTGAATTCGCTGCCTCGCAACGTCGCCTCGATCGCCATCATGCTCGCGCTGATCGCCTGCAATGGCCTGTACGGCATCGCCACCCTGTTCCCCAACGCGCTCGGAGGCTGACATGAAGCGACTTCACGAATTCGACCACGACTCCGTGCACCGCCTGATCAGCGACGAGGGCTGGGATCGGCCGATGGCCGAGGTGACGCAGGTGCGCCTGTCCGCATCCCAGCAGGCGGTGTTCTGGGGGCTGCGCGCGTACGTGGTCGTGATGACCGGCGTCGTGGTCTGGGCCTTCGTGCACGGCGCCATCCGCTGAACCCGCCGCGCCGCGCACGTTGGCGGGCCCCGGAAAGGACGGTTCGTCCCGGACGCGCTCAGGCCCACGACCATGCTCGTCGTGGTGAGCACGTCTGCGCGGATGGTCCTGCCCGGGGCTGCGCACCAGGATCAGGTGATTTCCCGGTCCTTGAACATGGACTTGCGGATGATCGCGTGCACGCCCACGTTGCCGTCCACGACCTGGGTGATGCCGAAGTCGACCGCCACCGACATCAGCGAAAGAGCTTCGTCCTCGCTCAGCCCCTGGGAGCTCATCAGAAAGCGCCGCGTCTTGCGAAAGGCGTCGCGCATGGCCAGGTCCAGCGAGGACTTCTCGTAGATCTCGCTGGCCGCCTTGTCGCCGAACTCCCTCAGGTACTGGGGATGACTGAAGCCATGCAGCACCCATTCGGAATCGGTTTCCAGCAGCGGGTAGTCGATATCCGCGAAGGGCTGCCGGTCCAGCTCCGATGCCTTGTGGAGCAGCACCTGGAAAACCCCGGTGAGCGAGCATTCGATGGCGGTTCCGCACAGCTCGGAATCGCCTTGCGACGCATGCGGGTCGCCGACGGACAGCAATCCCCCGTCGACGGCGACGCGAAGGTACACGGTCGCACCCTTCCCCACCCGCCAGTTGTCGATGTTGCCGCCGAAGTAGGCGGGCGGAATCGAGTCGACCAGACCGTCTTCCGCCGGCGCGACGGCGATGACCCCGAAATGGGGTCGCACCGGAATCGTGACCCCACGCAGCACTTGGTGGTTCTCCTGGATGCTGGCTCGATCCACCGGCACGCCGGGATAGTCGATGGTCGGATGCAGCACGCCCGCCGGATCGCGTTGCGGAACCCAGCGGTAGTTGTAGACCGCCCGCGCGCATGCGCAAGCGTCTTCGCGGGCCGGCCAGTCCACCTCGTAGATCGTCACCACCTCGCGCGGTTTGGGCTCGGTCAGCAGGTCCTTGTAGTGAAAGCCCCACCAGGTCGCCGCATTGCTGCCGAACACCCTTCCAGCGTAGCGCGGGTTCGCCGACAGTCGCGGCAGCACGTCGAGGATGCGCAACTCCAGGACGTCGCCCGGCTCGGCACCTCGAACCCGGATCGGACCGGTACAGATGTGCACGCCGAAGCCCTCGCCGCAGCCGCGTCCGTAGATCGAGGCATCGGTCGGCCCGGCTCCACGCCGATCCACGTTCTTGCGCTCCGAGGTCCAGTGAAACACGCTTTGCGCGCCCGAATCCCCCTGGATCATGCGCGCATGATCGTCGTAGGCGTGCTGGGTCAGCGTCTCGATGGTCACCAGATCGCCCGGCTCGATGTGCAACACCGGTGTCAGCGAGCGACTGAAGAATCCCCAGTGCACCGTGTCCTGGTTCGCGCGGAGCTGGTGGTGCCGCAGGCCATCCGAGCTCTGGGTGGCGTGCACGTCGGGTCCCGGCGCCACCGCGGGCGACTCGTCCCGGGCCAGTGCGGCCGGGCGCGCATGACCGCTCGGTCGGCCGCGATGCACGGCCGCCTCCAGGCCTTGTCGGCTGGCCCGCACGGCCTGCTCGCGGTGCTGGCGTGGAGACAGACCAAAGTGCTCACGGAAAGCATGGCTGAAATGCGCGGGGTCGTTGAAACCCCAGCGGTAGCAGATGTCGGAAATCGACAGATGTCCGTACAGGCTGTTTCCCAGATCGCCCCGGCAACGCTCCAGGCGCCGGGTGCGCACATGGGCGGAGAAGGTTCTGCCGCTGGTCTCGAACAGCTTCTGCAGCGTTCGCGGTGACACCCGCTCCTGCCTGGCCACCTCGGCCAGGCTCAACGCAGGGTCTTCCAGGTGCGTATCCACATGGCGAAGCACTCTTTGCAGCAGCGCCGCCTGCGACGTGCGCAGTCCTTGCTGCGCGGCCGTGATGACCTCGCCGGCGAGGGCGCCGGCGAGGATCTCGGGCAGGCTTTGCTCCAGGGATTGCAGTTGCGCGGCGTCGAGCGCATCGAGGGAATGCGCCAGCGCCCCCAGGGTGCTGGACAACACGTGTCCCATCCCGCCTCGCCCCGAAAGGCATCCGGAACTGGCGCGCAACGGCCCGGCCAGGCGCGACTTCAGGGTCTGCGCGGGCAGGCCAAGCATGAACTGGCGAAAGTCCCCGCCAAAGTTCAGATCCAGCTCGGCTCGCGCGATGCCGTACACCATGTCGCCGGGCTCGAGGGGGCGCTCCTGTCCCGCGTCGCACCACGACGCCGCACCCGCCATGTGCAGGCACAGCCAGACTTCCTGCGACGGCGCCGCACGGCGCTGCAGGCGCTGCGCCGAGGAGGCGATCGCCGCCATGGTCAGGCCTTGCGGCGAGCGCGCGGCCAGCAATGTGGCGTGCATCGGCTCGCCCGCCTGCTCCAGGCGCGCGCGAAGATGGTGCGGCTGCAGGGCCTCGCGCCACTTTTCGGGGCGCTCCTGCACCGGATAAGGGTCGGTCGTGAACAGCTCGGTATGCACTTGGCTTCGCTTCCTGCGTCTGCCAAGGCAGGCGCAAGAAGCGTGCCGCGAACGCCCGACCTTGCCACGCCGCTAGCAAAGACCGGGGGCCGAAGTCAGGTGCCGCGCCTGGGCGCGAACAAGCCGCGCTGCATCGTGCAGTGCACTCCCTGCTTGCCGTCCACCACCTGGGTCACACCGAAATCGGCCCCCACGCTCATCAAAGAATAGGCATCGTCGCGACTCAGGCCGTGGCGCTCGACCAGCAGTTGCAGCATGTCCCTTGCCGCGTGCCTCATCGCCACGTCGAGGTCCTCGTCGAAGCCGTGCACGATCCACACGTCGGGCGTCTCCAGCAGCGGCGAGGGAAAGTGGAAATCCTTGCGCAACACCACCTGGAACATGACATTGAGCGAGGCTTCGATGGCGGTGCCGCTGATCTCGCCGTCGCCCTGGGAGATGTGCGGGTCGCCGATGGAGAACAGCGCGCCCGGCACGGCCACCGGGTAGTACATGGTCGAGCCCGCTCCGATGCGCCAGTTGTCAATGTTTCCGCCATGCGGCCCCGGTGGCACGGTGCTGACCCGACCCATCGCATCGGGCGCCACGCCGGCGGTTCCCAGGTGCGGGCGCACCGGCACGCGCACACCGCTCAGCGCCGGCTGGCAGGTGCACGTGGACGTGGAGGTGATGCGTCCGGGCACCAGGTACTTTCCGGGATAGTCATAGGCGAACAAGGCGCTGGCGGTATTGCACTGCTCGTCGATCTCGTAGATGGTGACCCGCTCCTTCTCGCCGAGTTCCTTGTACAGGTGCCCCCAATGGGCGGCCAGATTGGAGCCGTAACGAAACCTGGGAAGCATCTGCAGGTAACGTACTTCGAGCATGTCGCCGGGCCGCGCTCCCTCGACGTGGATCGGCCCGGTCATCAGGTGCACGCCGGGATTGCGGTCCGACTCCGGGACGCTGGCGTACAGCGCGCGCAGCGCCTCGTCCATCATCAACTCGGGAGCGTCGCCGGCGTGGTGGGTCACGGCTTCGGCGCGCACGACATCGCCGCTGCGC
>JAKBNS010000282.1 GCA_021830925.1 Pseudomonadota bacterium
CCTGCGCATGACCCTGCCGGCGTACATGGTGCCGCAGCACTTCGTGTCGCTGGATGCGCTGCCGCGCCTGCCCAACGGCAAGCTCGACCGGCGCGCGCTGCCGGTCCCGCGGGACGAGGCCCCGGCTCGCTCGGCAGCGGCGCAGGATCTGAACACACCGGCCGAGCGCCTCATGGCCGCGATCTGGTCGGAACTGCTCGGAACTCCCGACGTGCGTCGCTCGGACAATTTCTTCGACCTCGGCGGGCATTCCCTGCTGGCCAATCGCGCCGTGGTCGAGTTTGCCGCGCGCGGCGGACGCCGGATCGAGCTGCGGCGCCTGATTTTCGAGTCACTGGGGCAGCTGGTCGTCGGAGTCGAGCTCGGTGCTCAGCTCGCCGGCGACGCGCATGCGGCGGTCGGGGAGCCTACGCCGGAGGCGCCGGCGCGCGGGCCCGCAGCTTGGCTCAGGCGCCTGCTTGGGCGCTGAGCGACGTGCTGTTCGAAAGCCTCAGGATTGCGGGGAGTGCAGGCGCCAGACCGACAGCGCAAGCTCGGAGCTCAAGGCGATGCGGGGCATGAACCAGTAGTCCACCGGCCCTTCGGGAATGAACGCTTCGCAGGTGCTCATCGCGGCCTCGTAATGCCTGGCCGCGCAATCGCGCACGCGCGCGTCCACCGACCCGTTGGGATAGCAAAGCGTGGGAACCGCGCGGTCCAGGCGAGTCTCCAACAGCGAGCGGCTATCGCGCAACTCGCGTTCCAGATCCTGGTCGCCCAGGGTGGTGAGGATCGGGTGGCTCAGCGTATGCGACCCGATGGTCACACAGGTCGGATCCATCCGCCGGATCTGCTCCCAGGTCATCAGATCGTAGGCCATTGACTCCGAGCGCTCGGGGCGAAAGTCGGGCGTCGCTTCGCGTACCCGGGCGAAGATGTGCTCCCGGGTTTGCGACGGAAGGGACTTCAGCCACCCGACGACCGACTGGGTGTCCTGATCGGGCATCGCGAATTCGTCCGCGAGTTCCCGGCGCGAGTCCGGCGACAGGCGTCGCCAACGGGCCCGCGCCTCATGGGTCCACAGCCAGCGGCCCTCGTCGATCAATTGCGGGCAGGCGAAGATGGTCGCGCTGAGACCGAGTTCGCGCAACACGGGGTAGGCCAACAGGAACTGATTGGCCAGACCGTCGTCGAAGGTCAGCGCAACTTCCAGTTCGGGGCCCGCCGGCTCGCCCGCCCGCAGGGAAGCCAGCATGCCTTCCAGGGGCACGACGCGGGCATGGCGGCGCAGCCATCGCATCAGGGTCGTGAAGCGCTCCAGCGGCATGTCCTGCGCGCCGACGCCGTGCAAGGTGAGAATGCGTCGCGCGTGCTGACTCCGGGCCCGCCAGGCGGACGCGCCGCTGCACAGCGCGGCGTCCTGCACGACCTTACGAAACCAATGGCGCATGATCGAGATCATTGTTTACGAATGAATGCCATTCGGGCCGGCCGCAACCCCCATGACTGCGGCGGACTATACGGAGCGGCCCACGGCATGCCTATCCCCCAGCCGAGGGTCGAGAGCTCGATCGCCGATCCAGCTCGGTACACCGGCGCGGGGCATCGCGCGCGGCTCGTTGCCCGCGCTCGTGCCGATCGGCGGGCCCCGGCCACGAGCTTTCGGGGGGCGTCCGTCGGCGCATGGTGTATGGTTTCCCCACCATCCCAACACCTTGTCACGCGCCGTCGAGCCTTCCCATGGAATCTCCCGTCTCCGAGCCTCATGCCCTGGAGCGCGCGCGCGCGGTTTGGTTCGGCCCCGCCGGACGATGCCTTTCCGGGATGCTCCACGTCCCCGAGCCGGCCCGTGCCCTGGGCCACGGCGTGATCATCTGCTCGCCCATCGGTTATGAGATGTGGAGTGCCTATGCCGCGATGCGAAGCCTCGCCGGGCAGCTTCGCGACATGGGCTTTGGCGTGCTCCGATTCGACTACGACGGAACCGGCGACTCCGCCGGCGACCACCGCGATCCGGATCGACTGGAAGCCTGGGTGCGAAGCGTCGACGAGGCGTGTCGATACATGCTCGGGCAGGGGCACGCGCGGGAGTTGACCTTGCTGGGCCTTCGCTTCGGTGCCAGTCTCGCGGCGCTGCATGCCTGCCGCCAGGCTTCGCCGGCGCTGCGGCAGTTGATCCTCTGGGACCCGGTCGTGCAGGGCAGACGTTTCGTGCGCGGCCTGCGCCTGATCGCGGCTTCCCCACCCGCCGGGCAGGAAGGCGCCCTGGACGAGGCCGGCGTGAGCGTGGCCGGCACCGTGCATGGTGCCGCCACGCTGGACGCGCTGGCCGGCGTGGACCTGCTCGGCCGGGATGCTCCGCCCGTGCGGCGCATCCTGGTGCTGCGGCGACCCGAGCGCGAGGACGCCCGCGACCTGGCCGAGCGCTGGTCCGCGCAAGGCGCGGCCGTCGAGTGCGTGTCGGTGGAAGGCACCGCGGAGCTCATCGAACGGGCCGCCGAGGAAGCCCAGGCGCCCACGGACATCTTCCGGGTGCTGCGGGACTGGCTGGCGCGCACCCCGCCCGCGGCGGACGCGCCCGGCGCCGAGCCTGCTCCGGGTGTCGCGCAGCAGGATCGATCCCGGCTGTCGTGGGATGGCGTCCGACTCGAGGAGAGTTTCGTGCGTGTCGGACCCGATGAGCTGCACGGGGTGCTGTGCCAGGCGGAGGCCGGAGCATCCCGGGAACGTCTGCTGATCTTTCTCAACAGCGGTACCGAGCACCACGTCGGGCCCGGGCGCCTGTGGGTCGAGTTTTCGCGCGCCCTCGCGGCCGGCGGCGTGCCGGCGCTGCGAGTCGATTTCCAGGGTATCGGCGAAAGCCCCCTGCGCGGGCCTTCGCGGCAGGTCCGTCCCTACGATTCGCAGCAGATCGCCGAGGTCGCGCGCATCGTGGAGTTCGCCCGTGCACGGGGCTTCGGCAAGGTCGTGCTGCTGGGACTGTGCGCCAGCGCCTGGATCGCGTTGCACGCGGCCGAAGCGGCCGGCGCCGACGCGGTCATGGCGATCAATCCGCAGCTCTATTGGCGCCCCGGCGACCCCACGCCCATCGAGTTGTCCAGATTCCGCAAGCCCGGAGCCGCGCGCCGGGAATCCCGAGGCGCCGCCTGGCAGCTCTGGTCGCTGCTCGACGCCATCGGCCTGCGCCCGCGCGCCGCGCGGCTGCTGGCGGGGCTGCGGCGGCGGGGAATCGGGGTGTGCCTGCTGTTCGCCGAGGCGGACCCGGGGATCGTGTATCTGCGCACCCGCATGGGCCGGCGCCTGCGCCTGCTGCTGGCCAGCGGCGCGCTGCAACTGCGGGAAATCGAGGCCATGGATCATCCCATGCACCGCCACTGGTTGAGGCCGCGGGCGCTGGAGGTCATCGAGCGCTTCGTCCATGGCCGCGGCTGTGGTGGAGGGTGAATCCGAGCATGTCGTCATTGTCCCAGAGTGCGCACGCGGGGCCAGCCGCGCCTCAGGACGCGGGCCGCAGGCGACGCCGTGCCGCGCGCAGGCCGCGCAGCACGGCGGAGGGAAGAAGCACCCGCGCGCAGGTCGGCAGGGTCAAGGGGCCGATCACGCCACGACGCAACAGACTGGAGGCCAGCAGCGCGAAGGCGACGACCCGGCGCGCGGGAGCCATCGCATAGGCCGCCTGCAGTTCCAGCTGGCCCAGCTGTCGACGGATCACGCGGGGATCGAGCACGCGCAGCCGGGCATAGCGCCGCTGCAAGGCCCTGGCGACCCGGAGCGAGTCCAGGTTCATTTCCGGGCTGGAGGAAATCTGGCTCGCGGAACGCCGGTAGCGAAGCAAGGGCAGGTCGATGTAGCCCACGGGTCCGGCGTGGGCCACGCGGACCAGCCATTCCCATTCGCAGGCGATGCGGATGGAAGGGTCGAAATTCCCCGCGAGTTCGAGCGCCTCGCGGCGGAACATCACTGTCGGCGGGTGGATGAAGTTGCCCAGCAGCAGTTGCTCGAACACCCGTCCCGAATGGCTGGCGACCTCGCTGCCGGCCGCCCGGCCGCAGGCGGCGACCGGCAGGGCGAAGCCGGCGTGGTGGTCGTAACGCGCACGCACCCCACCGTGGCTTGCGCCGCAGCGCGAGTAGTAGGACCCGATGGACGAGGCCTCGATCATGCCGGAATCGTCGAAGCTGCTGAAGTCCGTGCTGCACAACAGAAGATCGGGATGCGCGAGGAGGTAGTCGAGCTGGATCCGCAGCCGGCCCGGCTCGCAGACGTCGTCGGCGTCGATCAGCGCGATGAATGCGCCGCGCGCCTCGCGCATGCCGCGATTGCGCGCGGCGCCGATGCCGGCGTTCTCCTGGTGGAAGGCCCGCACGCGAGCACCCTCGGCCTCCAGCATGGCTCGGGTGGCGTCGGTCGAACCGTCGTCCACGACCACGACCTCCACATCCGCGCAAGCCTGTGCCCGGACGCTGCGCAGCGTCTCCCCCAGGGTCGCGGCGGCGTTGTAGGCGGCGATGACCACGCTGACCCGGGGGGGCGCCGGAGACGCCGATGGCTCGCTCATGGCTCGCTCATGGCCGCACGAGCTGGCGTCTGCCCGCGGGCACCGCGGCGGCGCCGCGCGAGGCGTCATTCGACCGCGTGTCGCGCAGCGCGTCGCGCACCCACCGCAACGCCTCGTGCAGGCGGTAGGCGGCGTCGACCAGGCCGCGGCGGTACGCGCGTAGTTCCAGGTTCTGCCGTGAATCCTGGAAGAAATGACGCTTGTATTCGTGGTCGCCCTTCAGCATGTCGAAGATCTCGCAGCCCTGGTTGATCGCAAGCTCGACGGCGTAGCCCATCAGCACGTCGCCGGGACTGTACGCGGCGTACGCCGGGTCGAAACCGCTCTGGAAAAAGCAGAACCGTCCCTTGTATTGCATGCCGTAGATCATCGCGATGGTCCGGCCCCCGAGCTCCAGTCCGAGCAGGCGGAGTTGTCCCTGTTGCAGCAGGCCCTGCATGAGTTCGCGGTGGAAGCCGCGATATTGGGGCGTGGAAAACCCCGGGCGTTCGGTGCGGCCGGACCAGCGCAAGCGGTGCAACTCGGCCAGGCGCTCGAAGGCGCCGGCCAGTTCGGAGCCCGTCTCGACCAGCGCGGTGCCCGCGCCGGGCAGGGCCTCGAACTTGCGTCTCTTGCGGCCCAGAACCTCGCGACGGTTTCGGCTCATGTTCCGTCGGTACTCGTCCCAGCTACCCGGCAACCGACCGAAGGTGATGGGTTCGGAAGGTACGCAGGACACGCGCAGGCCCGCCGCGCGCAGTTCGGCGTCCAGCGCGCGGGCCAGCGGCGAGCCGGACGCGAGATCGCTCCAGTCGAGCATGTCCCACTGGCGGAACTCGAGGATGAGAAACCTCGCCATGGCCACGCACGCCGCCTGCTCGTGCTCGGGCAGGAACAGCCCACCCAGGTCGTCGGGCGCCGTATCGCCGCCCACTCCGATCTGGCGCAGCTTGCGTGCCACGATCAGACCGCCTGCGCGGCGATGGCGCTCCAGGTACAG
Organism: Pseudomonadota bacterium; assembly: GCA_021830925.1. Classification (GTDB taxonomy): domain Bacteria; phylum Pseudomonadota; class Gammaproteobacteria; order Burkholderiales; family Burkholderiaceae_C; genus Thiomonas_A. The sequence continues at coordinate 5,517 of JAKBNS010000282.1, forward strand.
CGGAAGCAGGCCGACAACTCGCTGCTCGTGGCGGGCGACCAGGATGCACAGACGTCTGTTGCTCCCATAGTGCTTCCACCACAGGCGCTGCCAGTTCCAGCTCAGGAAGATGCTGCTGTCGGCGTCCCGGGACTGCAGGTCGACCCAGTCCGGCTCGAGCAGGTCGAAGTCCGCGACATCCGATACCACGCTGATTCGCAGGGCCAACGGTGCGTCCGCCATGGTCGCCGGTCTGCTCATGATCGCGGGGAGTGCGGACGCCGGACCGACCGTGCGAGATCGGGGCTCGGGGCGACGCGAGGAATGGCCCGATGGTCGGCGGGAACGCCATGCCGACGCCTCGCCGTACAGCGCGATGCCCTGTACGACTCGACGAAGTCCATGACGCATGTGGAGATCATTGGTAGCAAATGGATACATTCAGGGCGGGCCAGGGCCCCGCAGCCATGAGGGACTGTACGGAGCCGGGGCGTGCGCGGCTACCCCTCAAGCGAGGGTCACGAATCCGAGATCTGACGCGGGCGGCCGGCGAGGGCCCCGCAGGCGAAATGACAGTTATTAGCGGGACAGGACACTAGTCCCCCGCGCGGCCGCGCCCCAGCAACATCCCGTCCCCGTAGCTGAAGAACCGGTACCGCTCCCGCACCGCGTGCGCGTAGGCGCCGCGGATCGGCTCCATGCCGGCGAAGGCGCTGACCAGCATCAGCAGGGTCGATCGGGGCAGGTGGAAGTTGGTCAGCAGCAGGTCGATCCAGGCGAAGCGGTGGCCGGGTGCGATGAAGATGTCCGTCTCGCCGCTCCAGTCCCGCGCCGCGCCGACGGCCAGACCCTCGGGGCCGAGGTCCCGTGCCACCGATTCGAGCGCGCGCACCGTGGTGGTGCCCACCGCCAGCACGCGGCCGCCGCGCGCGCGGGTCTCGGCGATGGCCCGCAGCGTGGCGCCGGGCACCTCGAAGCGCTCGCTGTGCATGTGGTGCAGGGCCGGGTCGTCGACCTTCACCGGCTGGAAGGTGCCCGCGCCCACGTGCAGGGTCAGGTGCGCGCTGCGCACGCCGCGCTCGCGCAGCCGCTCCAGCAGCGCCTCGTCGAAGTGCAGCGCGGCGGTGGGGGCGGCCACCGAACCGGGCACGCGCGCGAACACGGTCTGGTAGCGCCGCGCGTCGTCGGCGTCGTCCGCGTGGGTGATGTAGGGCGGCAGCGGCACGTGGCCGTGGGCCTGCATCAATGCGTGGGGTTCGCCGCTCAGGCGCAGGTGGAACAGCGCGCCGTCGGGGCGCGGCCAGCGTCCCAGCACCTCGGCCTCGAAGCCGCCCTGCATGAGCAGCCGGCTGCCCGCGGCGGGCTTGCGGCTGGCGCGCATGTGGGCGACGACCTCGTGGCCGTCGAGCACGCGCTCGACCAGCAGTTCCACGGCGCCGCCCGAGGCCTTGGCGCCGAACAGGCGCGCCTTGATCACCCGGGTGTCGTTGAACACCATCAGGTCGCCCGGCTCGAGCAGATCGGGCAGCTCGGAGTACACGCGGTCGCGCAGGTCGCCGCGCGCGTCCAGCAGGCGGCTGGCGCTGCGTTCGGGCGCCGGATGCTGGGCGATGAGTTCGGGCGGAAGGTCGAAGTCGAAGTCGGCCAGCGAGAACTGGCCGGGGCGCAGCGCGGGGGTGGGGCTCGGGTGGGACATCAGGCCGGGTCGATGCGCATCCAGGTGGTCTTGAGTTCGGAGTACTTGTCCAGCGCGTGCAGCGACTTGTCGCGCCCGTTGCCGGATTGCTTGACGCCGCCGAAGGGCACGGTGATGTCGTCCTCGTCGTACTCGTTGACGTGCACGGTGCCGGCATGCAGCGCGCGCGACACCCGCACCGCGCGGTCCAGGCCGCGGGTCCACACCGCCGCGTGCAGGCCGTAGCTGGAATCGTTGGCGATGCGCAGCGCCTCCTGCTCGGTGGAGAAGCGGATCACCGACAGCACCGGCCCGAAGATCTCCTCGCGGGCGATGCGCATGGTGTTGTCCACGCCGTCGAACACGGTGGGCGCGACGAACTGCCCGCCGGTGTCCTGCAGCACCTGCTCGCCGCCGGCCACGCAGCGCGCGCCCTGCTGCAGGCCGCTTTGGATGTACTCCATGACCGTGGCGGTCTGCTGCGCGTCGACCAGCGCGCCCAGGCGGGTGGTGGGGTCGAGCGGGTCGCCAGGCGCGTAGCCGGGGGTCAGCGCGGCCAGGCGCTCGACGAAGGCGTCGGCGATGCTGTCCTGCACCAGCAGGCGCGAGGGCGCGTTGCAGGACTCGCCCTGGTTGTAGAACATGGCGCCGGCCGCGGTGGCGGCGGCGCGATCGAGGTCCTCGAAGTCGGCGAACACGATGTTGGCCGACTTGCCGCCGAGTTCGTTGAACACCCGCTTGAGGTTGCTGCGCCCGGCGTACTCCAGCATGCGCCGGCCGGTGCGCGTGGAGCCGGTGAAGCCGATGGCGTCCACGTCCATGTGCAGGGCCAGCGCCTCGCCGGCCTCGGCGCCGAAGCCGGGCACCACGTTGAACACCCCTTCGGGCAGGCCGGCCTCGAGCGCGAGCTCGGCCAGGCGCAGCGCGCTCAGCGGCGAACGCTCGCTGGGCTTGAGCACCACGCTGTTGCCGGCGGCCAGCGCCGGGCCGAGCTTCCAGGATGTCATCAGCAGCGGGTAGTTCCAGGGCACGATGGCTCCCACCACGCCCACCGGCTCGCGGCTGACCAGCGCCAGCGCGTCGCGTCCGGTGGGGGCGATCTCTCCGTAGACCTTGTCCACCGCCTCGGCGTACCACTGGATGCAGCGCGCGGTGCCGGGCACGTCGGCGGAGAGGGCCGCGGCGATGGGCTTGCCCATGTCCAGGGTCTCCAGCAGCGCGAGTTCCTCGCGCGCGGCGCGGATGCGCTCGGCGAAGGCCAGCAGCACCTTCTTGCGCGCCGCCGGCGAGCGCGCGCTCCAGCGTCCGTCGGCGAAGGCGGCGCGGGCGCTGGCCACCGCCAGGTCCACGTCGGCGGCCTGGCCGCGCGCCACGCGGGCGATGACCTTGCCGTCCAGCGGGGAGACGCAGTCGAAGCAGCGCCCGTCCACCGCGTGGTAGCGGTGCCCGTCGATCAGCAGGCGGCCATCGATGCCGGCGGAGATGCGGTCGGCGGCACGGGCGTGCCAGGTATCGCGCGCAGTGGGTTGGTTCATCGGGAGGCTCCTCGGTCGGGGCGCGCGGTTACTCGGCCGCGTGCAGGTGCAATCTTCGCATGATTGCCCATGCGACCCCGGCGAACCCTGTCCACCGTCAAGTCATTCGCGTGTTCGTTGCTAACATCGGCTCGCACCTCCGCCTGGAACGATACGCATCCGCCGGGTTTCCTCGATGCCATGAAGATGAGCCCAATCGTTCGACTGCTGCGTCCCCATCAGTACATCAAGAACGGCTTTGTCGTTCTGGGTGTCGTGTTCGGGCAGTCCCCGGGCCTGCTCGATGTGTTCCACGCCGGCGTGGCTTTCGTCGCGTTCTGTCTCGCGGCGAGCAGCGTGTACGTGTTCAACGACATCTTCGACGTGGAATCCGACCGGGCGCATCCGACCAAATGCCGGCGGCCGATCGCGTCGGGCGAGGTGTCGCTGCCCCTCGCCTGGGTCCTGTGCGGCGTGCTGGCGGTGCTCGGCCTCGGGGCGGCGCTGAGCCTGGGCTGGCTGGCCGCACTGATGATCGCGCTGTACCTCGGGCTCAACCTGGCCTATTCGCTGCGCCTCAAGCACGTGGTGATTCTCGACGTGTTCCTGATCTCCGCCGGGTTCATGTTGCGCATCCTGATCGGAACCGCCGGAATCGGCATCCCGCCCTCGCAGTGGCTGCTGCTCACCGGACTGATGTTGACCCTGTTCCTCGGGTTCACGAAGCGCCGGGCCGAACTGATCCGGTTGCAGAACTCCGGCCTGGCCGATCGGGCGACGGTACGACGCGTGCTCGAGAACTACAGCCCGGCGATGCTGGACCAGTTGACGGGGATTACCGCGGCCTGCGCGATCCTGAGCTACGGGCTGTATACGGTGAGCCCGGAAACGGTGCGGATCCACGGCTCCTACGCGCTCTTCTACACCCTGCCGTTCGTGGTCTACGGCATCTTCCGGTACCTGTTCCTGCTGCACCACCGCGCCGGAGGCAACGACACGGCGCGCGACCTGCTGGCCGACCGGCACCTGATCGCCACCGCGGCCGGCTGGTTGCTGCTCAGCGTGCTGATCCTGCGATGACGGCCGCCTACGTTTCCGGCTGGCGCCTGCGCGTGGTGGTCGTCTCGGTGGTGGTCGCGGCCTGCGGCTACCTGGTGGTGTCGATTCTCACCGGTTGGCGCGGCGTGCTCGCGGGGCTCGAGGCGGCCGGATGGGCGGGCATGGCCTTCGCGCTGTGCATGTCGTCCCTGAACTACGTGCTGCGGTTCACGCGCTGGCAGATCTACCTGCGGGCGATGGGGCATCGCCTGCCGCGCCTCGAGCACGCGCGCATCTACCTCACCGGTTTCGCGCTGACCACCACGCCGGGCAAGGCCGGAGAGGCGATCCGCGCCGTGTTCCTGCGGCGCCATGGCGTGGATTACGCGAGCGCGCTGGCGGCCATGTTCAGCGAGCGCCTGTCGGATCTGATCGCGATCGTCGCCCTGTGCCTTCCCGGGCTGGATCTCGACCCGCGCCTGCACGTGCTGGTGCTGCTCTCGATGGCGGGCATCGTCGTGGCGCTGGCCCTGCTGGGCTGGCCGGCCTGGCTGGTCCGGGTGTCCGCGTGGGCCGCGCCGCTGCAGGGACGCGTCGGGCACCTGTTGCGCCATCTGGTGCATCTGCTGCGCCAGGCGCGCCGTTGCCACACGCCCCGCCTGCTGCTGGTCTCCACCGCGCTCAGCCTGCTGGCCTGGAGCGCCGAGGCCTTCGCCTTCCACGTGCTGTGCGTGCGCCTGGGCATGCACCTGACCCTGGGGTATGCCGTGTTCGTGTACGCGGCGTCGATGATCGCCGGAAGCGTGAGCCTGCTGCCGGGCGGCCTGGGAGGTACCGAGGCCGCGATGGTGGCCTTGCTGCTGCTCAAGGGCGTGGCGTTGCCGCAGGCCGTGGCCGTGACCGTGCTGATCCGCCTCGCGACCCTGTGGTTCGCCGTGGCGCTGGGCCTCGCGGCGCTGATGGGCATGCGCAAGCCGCTGGAGGCCGCGGCATGAGCGTGGCGAGGAGGGCAGTTTCATGAGCGCCGCGCACGGCCGCTCCGAAGCGGCGCTCAACTCCCTCGGGGAGTCGAGCGTAGCGAGGAGGGCAGTTTCATGACCGCGTGGCGCAGCTGGGGGCGCCTGACGGCGTCCGAGCCGGCCAGCGTATCGCGGCCGGATTCCCGCGACGCCGCGCTCGCCTTGCCGCCGCAAGGGTCGGTCCTTGCCTTCGGCCGCGGACGCAGCTACGGAGACGTGTGCCTCAACGGCGGGGGTGTGCTGCTGCACACCGCGCGCCTGGATCGTTTCATCGCCTTCGACCGCTGCACCGGGGTGCTGCGCTGCGAAAGCGGCGTGACCCTGCGCGAAATCCTCGACCTCGTCGTGCCCCAGGGTTGGTTCCTGCCCGTCACGCCGGGGACCCGCGAGGTCACCGTGGGCGGGGCCATCGCCAACGACGTGCATGGCAAGAACCACCACGCCGCGGGAAGCTTCGGACACCACCTGCGCGGCTTCGAATTGCTGCGAAGCTCGGGGGAACGACGGGTGTGCGGCCCCGACGCGAACTCCGAGTGGTTCGGCGCCACCATCGGGGGACTGGGCCTGACCGGCCTGGTCACATGGGCCGAATTGCAGCTCGCGCCGATCTCCAACCCCTTCATGCAGGTGCGGACCCGGCGCTTCCCCCACCTCGACGCGTTCTGGGAACTCAACGGCGCGATGGAACGCGACTGGCCCTATACGGTGGCCTGGATCGATTGCGTGGCCTCGGGCGCTGCGCGAGGTCGCGGCGTGTTCATGGCCGCGCGCCACGCGGCGCCGCAGGGGCAACTCCCCGCGTGGCGCGAGAAGCGCCGCGCGATGCCCGTCACGCCGCCGTTCTCGCTGGTGAATGCCGCCTCCCTGCGCGCATTCAACCAGCTGTACTGGCTGCGCGCCCGCGAGGGCGACGCCTTGACCCATCACGTCCCGTATTTCTATCCCCTGGATGGGGTCGCGCACTGGAACCGCATCTACGGGCGCCGCGGGTTCCATCAGTACCAGTGCGTGGTGCCGCCGGCCGCGCAGCGCGACGCCGTGGCGGAGCTCCTGCGCCGGATCTCCCGCAGCGCGCAGGGATCCTTCCTCGCGGTCCTGAAGACCTTCGGCACGCTGCCCAGCCTGGGGCTGCTGTCGTTCGCGCGGCCCGGCGCCACGCTGGCACTGGACTTCCCGAATCGCGGCGACGCGACCCTGCGTCTGTTCGAGGAACTGGACGCCGTCGTGCGCGAGGCCGGCGGCGCCATCTATCCGGCGAAGGACGCTCGCATGTCCGGCGCCATGTTCGAGCTGGGCTTTCCCCGCGCCGGGGAGTTCTCCCGCTTCGTCGACCCGCGGTTCGGGTCGGATTTCTGGAGGCGCGTGCGCGCCTGAAACCCATGCAAAAGGTCCTGATCTTCGGCGCCACCTCGGCCATCGCGCAGGCGGTCGCGCGATCGATGGTCGCGCGCGGCTGCGACGTATTCGCGGTCGGGCGCGACCAGCGCAAGCTCGACGCGCTGGTCGCGGATCTGCGCGTGCGCGGCGGTCCCGGCCGGACCATCGGCTTCGCCTGCGCGGATCTGGACCGGCTCGAAGGCCATGAGGCCCTGTACGCGCAGGCGAAAGGGGCGCTGGGAAGCATCGACGTGGTGCTCATCGCGCACGGCACCCTGCCGGATCAGCGCGCCTGCGAGGCTTCGTCCGAGGCTCTGCTGGCCGCCATGCACACCAACGCGACCAGTGCCATCGTGCTGGCCTCCCTGGCGGCCGCGCAGGTCGTCGACGGAGGCACGATCGCCGCGATCGGCTCGGTGGCCGGCGACCGCGGGAGGCAGAGCAACTACGTGTACGGCGCGGCCAAGGGCATGCTGGCGCTGTTCCTGCAGGGCTTGCGCAACCGGCTCGCCGGGCGGGGCGTGCAGGTGCTGACCATCAAACCGGGCTTCGTCGATACGCCGATGACGGCTGCCTTCGAGCGCAAGGGTCCGTTGTGGGCGACCCCCGAACGGGTGGCGGCCGGCATCGTGCGTGCCATCGACCGGCGACGCGACGTGGTCTATCTGCCGTGGTTCTGGGGGCCGATCATGCTGGTGATCAAGCACATCCCCGAGCGGGTTTTCAAGCGCCTGTCCCTGTAGTTCGGGGATCGCGCGGGGCCGCGTCGGCGCCTCAGAGTTCGTTGACCGGCTGCACCTGCGCGGTGGGCACGGCCTTCCTGCGGTTGAGCCAGAACGGAACCAGCCCGATGAGCACCCCGCCGATGGCGATGGTGTCGGTCATGGCGTCGAAGGTGGGCAGGCTGTACAGGCCGATGAACCACAGGAACAGCCCCGAGCCCAGCGGCCACAGCAGGAAGAACACGACGTGGAACCAGGAGCCGCGCTGGTGTTTCCACACGTACCAGGCGCAGGCCAGGCAGGCCAGTCCGTAGTAGAAGGAGGCCTGGAATCCGATGGCGTCGATGGAGTCCTGGATGATCTGGTTGATCGTCGGGATGAACGAGGCCAGGAACAGCAGCAGCAGGCCGAAGCCGGCGATGGCCAGCGTGGCCACCCAGGGGGTGTCCCAGGTCGGGTGCAGGTGGGCGTAGCGGTGGTGCAGCATGCCGTCGCGGCTTTGCGCGAACATGGTGCGGGTGAACTGCAGGATCGAGGTCTCCAGCGTGCCCAGGGTGCTGAGCATCACGGCCAGCACGGCCATGTAGTTCCACGGCCTGGGAAACAGCTTGTCGGCGATGGCCAGCATGATGTTGGTGTTGGCGGCCTGGATCTCCTTGTCGCTCAGGGTCATCAGCGCCACCACCATGAACAGGATGAACAGCGCGATGATGATCAGCATCGCCAGCAGCGAGCCCACGCTGGCCACCCAGCTTCCGTCCCGGGTCTCCTCGTTCAGGTTGACCGTGACGTCCCAGCCCCAGTAGAAGAAGATCGCGGTCAGCGCGCCCAGGGTGAACACGTGGGGGGTGAAGGCGCGGGGGTCGAAATCGGACCAGTGCAGCGGGTGCACCGGCATGGCGGAGAACTTCCACAGCGCCGTGCCCACCACGATCACCAGGATGGCCAGTTCGATCATGGTCAGCGTGACCTGCACGTAGCTGGTCAGCTTGATGCCCTTGAGGATCACCGCGCTGACCAGGATCAGCCAGCCCGCCGCCACCAGCGTGACCACGGCCGTGTTGCCCATCGCGGCCGGATGCACCAGCGCCAGCGTGGCGGTGGCCGCGGGAATGGTGCCCGAGACCATGAACATGGCCGAGGCCACGAGCAGCGCCCAGCCGGCCAGGAAGCCCAGCGCGCGGTTGAAAATGCTGCTGACCCAGGCGTAGGACGCGCCGGCGTTGGCGTCCAGGCGGTTCAGGTGCATGTAGGCGAAGGTGACGCCGAACATGATCAGGCCGCAGTACAGCAGGCTGGCCGGCGCCAGCACGCCCACACCGGCCACCAGGGCCGCGCTGGTGGCGGCGATGGAAAACACCGGGGCGGTTCCAGCCACCCCCATGATCGTGGATTCGGTCAGGCCGAGAGCATTGCCGTCGAGCGCGACGGGTTCCGGTCGGTGGGGCATGGCGGGCGAAAGCGGACGGGTCGGTGTCGGTGGGAGCGTGGCAGCTGCGAAGCCGGCGAGGCCGCCGGCCGGGGACCCGGCCGGGAGCCCGTGTCACGGGCTCGGCTGCGAATTATCCACCGGACCGGGGTGCGTGCACGCAAGGGGCAAGCGCGGAACGCCGCCCGTTGTTGTCGCGCCGCAATGAGCCCGCGGCGCCGGTCGTGGTTCCTGGGCGCCTGCTAGAGCCAGCCGTCGGCGCGCAGGCCGTCGCGGGTGCGATCCAGCGCGAGCCCGATGCGCCGGCACATCTCGTCGAGCTCGGACTCGGTGCTGACCAGCGGCGGCGCGACGATCATGCGCGAGCCGACCGCGCGCATGACAACGCCGGCGTCGAAGCAGGCCTCGCGGCAGCGCAGCCCGACCTGGGCCTCGGCGGGGAAGGGTTCGCGGCGTGCCTTGTCGCGCCACAGCATCAGCGCGGCGGTCATGCCCAGCCCGGCCGCGTCGCCGGCCAGCGAGTGCTCGGCCAGCCCGGCGAAGCCGGCATGCAGGCGCTGTTGCGCCCGCTCGCGCACGTGTTCCAGCACGCTTTCGCCGCGCAGCGCGCGCAGCGCGGCCAGCGCCACCGCGCAGCAGGCCGGGTGGCCGGAGTAGGTGAATCCGTGCTCGAACTCGCCGCCGCTCGAGGCCAGCGCATCTCCCACGCGCCGGCCCACCAGCACTCCGCCCAGCGGCAGGTAGCCCGAGGTGACCCCCTTGGCGAAGGTGATCAGGTCGGGCTGGATGTCGATATGCGGGTGCTGGCAGCCGAACCAGTGGCCCAGGCGCCCGAAACCGCAAACTTA